>JAMNXU010000025.1 GCA_023623175.1 Bacillota bacterium | reverse complement strand
GTATGACCTCCTCTACTTTATTTGTTTTGTTTCCCTAATAAAGTAGAAATCATATCGTGGTTACTTTTGTCAATTAGCCTCCACGAAATTTACACCACTACTTGAGACTATAACCAATTAAGTCCAAACTAATTGTCCTGTTTGACAGATTGTCCCATGAAAAAAAGTTCAGACTAATTTTGTCCGGTTTAACAGGGCTTTCCCCCTGTACTAAAAATACATTTTTATATTAAAATTAAATAAATATAGTTTTTTAAGGAGGGGTTCCATGTCTATCAGGCCTCAGTACTGTAAAGTTCCGCCAGAAAAAAGATTCCTCACTTCCAAAACCCGGATCAAAACTGAAAACCCAATATTTATTGATATTTTGAAGAAAGTCCTGGTGGAAGACAATGATCCATTTGTCCCGGAGGTACGGTTTAATAAAGGCATTCCTTCCTGTATAAGAGACAAAGTCTGCAGTGAATTCGGAATTGATTTCAGCGAGAGCGATGAAGCTTTTGTAATAGATGCGGAAGATGGGATAAACATTTATTCCGAGTCTGAGAGGGGCCTGCTTTACGGCTGCATTACCCTGGCGCAGTTAACGGAAAAAGGAGCTGTTGATTGCGTTCTGGCCTATGATTATCCGTTGGTCCCGGTAAGGGGAATAAAAATCTACCTGCCGGCTCCCGATGACATAGACTTTTTTAAACAATTGATTGAGATGGCCTGTTACTACAAATACAACACCGTGATGATCGAGGTCGGCGGCGCAATGGAATACAAAAGGCATCCTGAAATCAACGAGGGATGGGTGGAATACAGCAGGTTCATGAATGAATATTCCGACAAAACCAAGGTGATACAGACCCAGACCTTTGACTGGAAGAAAAACTCCATACATACGGAGAACGGCGGCGGCCTTTACCTGAGCCAGGAGACCGTCAGGGAACTGGTTGCTTACTGCAAGGAAAGAATGATGAACGTCATTCCTGAAATGCCGTCGCTCAGCCATTGCGACTACCTGCTCACAAGGCATCCCGAACTGGCGGAGAGACAGGACGACCCCTATCCCGACACATACTGCCCTTCCAATCCCGATACATACAAGCTTTTATTCGACGTTCTCGAGGAAGTAATAGAGGTTTTCGAGCCCACGGAAATGAATATCGGGCATGATGAGTTCTATTCAATAGGCGTCTGCGAAAAGTGCAGGGAAAAGAGCGCGCCGGAGATTTTCGTCGACGATGTTCTGAAAATCAAGGAATTTCTCGACAAACATGGTGTAAAAACAATCATTTGGGGAGAAAAGCTTCTCAACGCATACCACAGGGGATACGGTCCCTGCGGAGGCGCGGAATATTATTACAAAAGCCCGAAAACCGGTGAACCCACGCATAAAATACCAGCCACCTATACCGCCATTGAGTTTTTCCCGAAGGATGTAAAAATCCTGAATTGGTACTGGAGCATTGACAAGGATTATGACGAGGTATATCTGAAGCACGACCTCGAATTCATATACGGCAATTTCAGGGGGCCGGAATTCCCGGATTGGAACAAAAGAATCGTCCGTTCCAGGCTGGGGGCAATTATGTCCAACTGGAGCGCATTAAAGGAAGATAATCTCCAGAGGAACGGATTTTTGTACAACCTTGTTTATTCCTACAGGATGTTCTGGGACAAGGAATTTGAGAACAGGACCTATGAACAGCTGAGGGATGAAGCTTTCCGTGAGCTGTTCCGGTACAAATATGGGAAGGCTTTGGACGAAGCCGCCGGCAAAGCAGCTGCGGGAAAGGCCGATTTAATAGAAATAACCCATACAACGGACAAGAGAATAGAATACAGGTCTTTCGTGGACGGAACCTTCATCGATATGGACATTTACAAGATCGGCGAATATGTAATCAGCTATGAAGACGGCACGAAGGCGTCCATTGATATTGTTTACGGCGGAAATATTACCAACCAGGATGTATGCTGGGACAGGAAACTGTCCGACACGATGGATAAATACGATTTGGACTATCTGCTTATCGAGGTGACTTATAATACTTTGCCGGTGAAAATCAAGGGCAAAACCTACTGCAAATTCATCGCGAAAAATCCCTATCCCGACAAGACTATCACCGGCATTGAAATAAAGCCTTCCAAAACGGGCTACAGCATATATCTTGACAGCATCAGATTTATATAGGGGGTCGAAAATAGAGGACAAAAAACGGGGGACAGCCCTCAAAAAATGGGGGACAGCCCTTAAAAAATGGGGACAGTCTTCAAAAAAATGGGGACAGTCCTCAAAAATGCATTAATCAAAAATAAGAAACAGTTAAAATACAAAAAACAGGAGAGTGTGAGCTGTGATGGAAGGACCGAGAGGCGCAAGACCGGAAGAACTGCCATTGGTGGAAGAACTGGCCAACACCGTATTTCGCGGGGAGCGCGAAGACGCGCTTAAAACAATGTTCCAGGAATACCCCGATTTGTACCATGTATCCAATGCTGAAAACGTGAGGATTATCCTTGAAAACGGGAAACCCGTGTCAAATGTTAATTTTTTACCCCAGACCTTAAGTATTTTCGGCAGCCGTATAAAAGCGGCCACGCTGGGAGGAGTTTGCACTCTGAAGGAATACCGCGGCCGGGGATATGGCACAATGCTGCTCAATGACTGCATTGAGCAAATGAAGAAGAAGGGCATTTCGGTTTTGCATATTTCCGGAGACCGCTTTATGTACAGGAACGCGGGAAGCCTGCCTGCCGGAAAAGTCAACATTTACACGATAGCTCCGGGTGATGCTGAAAAACTGTACTACGACGGCCTAGTCACCGAAGAATTTACGGCCGATTGCACGGAAAGACTCAAGGCAGCAGCAAAGCTCTACAGGACCGAGAATGTCCGCTATATAAGAAGCTTTGACCGTTTCAGGCAGCTTATCGCTTCTACCAAATTTGTCGATCGGCCCACCAAGAGCAAAAAATCGCTGCTCATCAGGGAAGGCTCGCGCTATGCGGCCTACATCACGCTGATCATAAGGCAGAATGATGAAGGAGGCACAGAAGCTTCCATTGTAGACTGGGCAGGCTCAAGAAAAGCTATACTGGGGGCAGCAAAGCTGATTGTTGAAAAATACCGGCTGAACGCTCTGACCGGGTATTTTCTTGAATATGAGGAAGAGGTGCGGGATATATGCCTGGAGAAATCCATTCCCCTGAAAACGAGAAGGTTTCCCGGTACTATAAAAATAATAGATTTTAAAGGCTTTATGGAGGCCCTTTGCCCGTACTTTGCAGAAATTTATGAACCTGATTTTGTAGACAGGCTTGAATTTTCCGTGGAAGATGGACAAGCATGCATCAGGTTCGGCAATGCATCTGTTGTTGTCCCGGATCTCCAGCAATTAAACGATCTCGTTTTCGGCTGCGACGAAAATACTGATAAAGCCGAAAATGCGCTGATCCGCAATGGAGACGCGACGGAACTGCTAAAATTCATGGGCGAGGTGTTTCCCATACCCTTTGTATACACTGCCAACCTGAATTGCGTATGAACATGAAAATATGTGTATGAACATGAAAATATGAAAATATAAAAGTCAATAAAGATATGGAATTGATAGGCCGGTAAATATAGAATTAAATAAGTTAACAAATATAGAATTGTAAAAATCAGCTAATATGAAGAATTGTAAAAAATAATAATATTATCCTGAAAACACTGGCGTACATCACGGCATCAGCAGGTTACCATTTATTTGTTGGTGCAATTTATTGCATTTGGGTCTAAATTGTTGTCCATGGGTCGAAATTACACGTGGGTTTAAATTACATGAGACATGAGGGGCTTAAATTACGTGTGGGGTCAAAATATAAAAACCTAAATTGTATAAACCTAATTGCAATAAGGTGTGCAATAAGATTATAAAAGCACAAATGTAAGCTAATTACAATGTGATTTAAAAAGCCTGATCGAAGTTGATTACAATATGATAAAAAAAGCCTGATTGTAAGCTGATTACAATATGATTATTAAAAAAGCCTGATTGTAAGCTAGTTACAATATGATTAAAAAAGACTGATTATAACCTGATTATATAAGATTTAAAAAAGCCCGATCATAGGCCCTAATTGTGCAAACCTATAAGACAGTATTATAAAAGCTAAAAAATACGGAATTATAAAAGTCGATGAAGGCACAAATTTTAAAGCCGTTAAACCGAACAGACAAGAAGGTGGAAATGTTTATGTCAATTAAAGCTATTCTGTGGTATGACGTGGAGGATTATGTCAATCCCAAGGCCGATGACGCCCTGCTGAAATTAATAGAAATGATGGATGCGCGGGGAATAAAAGGCACGTTCAAAATGGTGGGAGAAAAGGCGCGGGTCTTGAAAGAGCGCGAACGCACGGATATCCTGGAAAAGCTCGCTGCCCATGATATAGGATATCATACGGATACGCACAGCCAGCATCCGACGATAAGTGAATACCTGGAAGAGTACGGTTTCCGCGAGGGCGCGAAGAAATTCGAAGAGCGCGAGCAGTCGGGTTTTAATGATGTAACTGATATTTGCGGGAAACATTCTTCCACATACGGCCAGCCGGGCTATTCCTGGGCGCCTAATGTTTTCCCCGTTTTAAGAAAATGGGGGATACCGACTTATGTTGACAGTATTGATATTATTTCTGTAAACAAAAAACCCTACTGGTATGGCGGAATTCTCAGCATAAACCATCATTACGGCATACTGAGAATGGGTCTCGGAGGATCCGAAGATCTCGAAAAGGCCAGGGAAAAATTCGACAGGGTGTGCCAGGAACATGCCGGTGAAAATAACATTATTATCAGCATTTATTATCACCCGTGCGAATTTTCATGCACCCAGTTCTGGGATGGCGTGAATTTCGCCAGGGGCCGGAACACTCCAAAAGAGAACTGGAAGCCGTCAATTCTGCGTTCTGATGAAGAAATGCAGGAAAAGATCGACCGGTTAGGGCAGTTCCTGGACTATATCACAGAGAAGGGCGCCCGGTTTATTACCTGCTCGGAGCTGCCCGGGCTGGATCGTTGTGATTACAGCCCTTTCAGCATGGATGAGGTTCGAAAGCTGGCTCAAAACACCGTCGATCAGGTCTACTTCCACTGCGACGGAAGGCGCTCGGTTTCTGCTTCGGAAATATTCTCGCTGTTTTCCAGGAAAATTCTTGGCCAGAGTCTGGAACCGGAACTGTTCTATGGACCGGAAAACGACGTCCGCTCGGAGATAAACGGAAGCATCAGGGTATCCGACGTCAAAAAGGCGCTTTCATTGGAATATCCGCTGGTATGCGGTTACAAACAGCTCCCTGATTTGTTCAGCGTTGACGGTAGCTGGATCAACCCCGTGGACATGACATGCATGATGGCGAAAATAATCCGTGACGGGCTCAAAGATGATGACGAGGTGGAACCTGTCATGGGAGTTTTGCGTTCGGCGGCCCATGTTTCGGGAGACGTGGAATGGGGGAGGAAATGGGTTATTCACCCGGAAAACCTGAAGGTTCCAAACCTCGTGAGAATAACGAAGCTTCAGGCCTGGACGCTGAAACCGGCGATCTTGTAGAGATACTAATGGAGACAATCGTTACATGACAAGCCAGGCGCAGTCAGAAAAAATACATGAAAAAATCAAGCAGAGATTATTTTAGGAGGTTTAACTGATGAATAAAAAAACCTTGTTTTTTGATAAAACGCTCGGATGCCTGCTGGGCGGCCTCATCGGCGATGCAATGGGAGCGCCGGTCGAGGGAATGCATTACAAAAAAATTGCCGAAAAATACGGGCAGGTCAATGATTTTGAAGGTTCCGGGACTGACGATTCGGCCATTAAACGGATTCTGTGCGATGCGTTGATTAAATATAACGGGGAAATCACCGCCGACGAGTTTTTTGAATCTTTCCTGTCTCCTTTCGGACGCGAAAAACGAGAAATTTTCTATATGCCCGTAAAAAGCGCCATCTGGAAGGCTGAAGCAGGGCTGACGACGCCCGTAAATGCGGGCTTCGGCAATATGCAGAGCAGCAGCACGGCCATGGCGATATCGCCCATGGGCATTGTCAACGCGTGCAACCCGAGACAGGCGGCGATTGAAACCTACGACGTGGCGGGATTTATTCACAGCGGCGTAAGCTCCTTCTGCCGCGATGGCGCCTGCGCAATGGCAGCGGCGGTGGCCGAGGCAATGAGGCCCGATTCTACTGTTAAAACTGTGCTGGAGGCGTCTACCGCGTACCTGCACAGGATCAGTTCCAGGGAAATGATCAGCCGTATCGGCCGCGCTGTCAGCAAGGCAAAAGAGCTTGGGGAGTACGATAAATTCAGGGAATGGTATTATGACAACTGCCTGGAGATTAACTTCTGTGACTCAAGGGAGACAGTGCCCTGCGTTTTGAGCCTTTTCTATCTTGCGGACGGAGATCCCTCCAGGGCGATCGTTTTCGGGGCAAATTTCGGACGCGACGCCGATACAATAGCCACAATGGTCGGCGCCCTGGCCGGAGCATTCAAGGGTGTCAGCGGCTTGAAGAAAGAATGGATAGACAAAATGTCGCAAACCATGCCTGACCAGGAAAACCTGGCTCAGAAGCTCACGGAAATTGCTGTTGCCAAAGCCGCCAGGGCGAATAAATGTTATCAGGACCTGCTTGAATTAAATAAATAACGAAGGGGACAGTCCTCAAATTTTCCAGGGGACGGTTCCCAATAATGGGGGACAGTCCTCAAATTTCTCGGGACATCCCTCAAATTTTTATAAAAACAAGGTGTATATTCGAAAAGGGACGGGGGAAGTTTTAATTTGAAATTGTCAGGTAAACTTATCAGAGACGGAAAAATAATAAGTTCTGCAATGGCGGAAAAGAACGAAACGGGCATTGCATTTCGCGATGCCCTGGAGGACTGCCTGATCCAGGTATGCCGCATGCTTGATATCCAGGTGCCAATATGGCTGAAGGACAATACCCGCGAATTTGCAGCCCTTCGCAAGACAAGATTTACAAGGGAGCATTTTATCGAGGACATTAAGTTTGACAAGTTCGAAATACAATTAATTGAATAACGACTGATTTTAAAATTAACAGTCGTACAGAAGGCGCGGGAGGGTATCGAACTTGATAAACAGGAAAGCCTCTTCAAAAAGGAAACTGGTAATCGGCATAGTTATTGCGTGCATTATTCTTTTTACACCTTTCAGGATTGAAAGATACAAGGACGGCGGCACCAAGACATTCAGTTCGATGACTTACATAATCATCTCATGGAATCAGCTGGATGACAGTCCCGACGGTTACAGGACGGGTATTGAAATTCATTATTTCCCGAACAATTTTCACAATTTGAGTTACTATGATTAGGATGCCATACGAACAGCCGAATAGATTTTTGAGTAAAATCAATACCTGTTTTATATAGTAACCAATAACTGTTTTAAGTAAAAACAAAATAATAAATTAATAGAAAAATGTGAATGAAGAATATATTATTTAAATTGTGCAAAAAGCTTTATTCTGAGTGACTTAAATGGCGTAAAGCTGCGTTTTAATGAAATAAACACCGGTTTTGAGGTTACAGAAATGGTTATGCTGCTGCATAAACGGCTTTGCGGCAGCAGCACGCAGTAAGACACCGGCTTTGTGACGGGATGACGGTTTAAGGATAAATGTTGAATTTTATAATAAATGAATTTTATAATAAATGACGACAATGCAGCTGAAAAATCTATTTTACAGATATATAAATACTATATAAATTTTCGAAGATACATTAATTTAACTTATATATTGGAGGGTCAATAATGAAAAAATATGTAATTGTTGGAGCAGGTAACAGGGGCACATGGATGTTCGGAGTCCCAATAGCCCGGAATTATTCGCACGTTGTGCAATTGGCTGGTGTCTACGATATTAACAGGAAACGTGCGGAATTCCTCCGGGCGGAAACAGGGTTGAGTTTCCCCGTGTATGACAGCTTTGATGAAATGCTGAAAGATGCGAAACCCGATGTGGTTATCGTAACAACCGTTGACTGCTTCCACCATGAGTATGTTATCAAATCACTTGAGGCCGGTTGTGACGTCATATGCGAAAAACCGCTCACGATCGACGCCGACAAGCTGAATCGAATATTGGAAGCTGAAAAACGCACGGGCAGGAAAGTTACAGTAACATTTAACTGTCGTTTTGCGCCGTTTTACGTCCGTGTGAAGGAACTGCTCCGCGAAGGAGTAATAGGCAAGGTGCTCAGTGTGCATTTTGAATGGTTCCTTGATACGAGCCATGGAGCAGACTACTTTAGAAGATGGCACAGGCAGAAGAAAAATTCGGGCGGCTTGCTGGTACACAAATCAACCCACCATTTTGACCTTGTTAACTGGTTCCTGGAAGAGGAGCCCGAGGTAGTTAACGCATTCGGCACAAGAAGGTTTTATGGCCCGACCCGCGAAAAGCGCGGCGAGAGGTGCCTGACGTGCGCTTACAAGAAAGAGTGCGAATTCTATCTTGATATTACCCAGGGTAACCTCAAAAAGCTTTACCTCGATTGCGAGGATGCCGACGGCTATTACAGGGATCGCTGCGTATTTGCCGATGAAATAGATATCGAGGATTCCGTCAGCGTAAGTGTCAAATATTCCGGCGGAGCTGTTATGAGCTACTCCCTGACTGCTCATTCACCCTATGAAGGCCTGAAGCTGGTGCTCAACGGAACCGACGGAAGGCTGGAAGTCGACAACTTCCACGGCTCAATCGGACCGTTTGCGGGGCGCGATGTTCGCAATGTAAGGTTGTATAACAGGAGGGGCGAAGAAATTATTTATCATATTCCGAGGGCTACCGGCGAACACGGAGGAGGCGACGAAAGGATCTTGAGAGCACTAATAGAAGGCCTTAAGGAGGATCCGCTGGGTCAAATGGCCAATTCCAGGGCAGGAGCCATGTCCGTGATAATAGGCGCCGCTGCCAATGAGTCAATGAAGCAGGGCAAATCAATCAGGGTCAGGGATCTCCTGAATTACGACCTTTTCGCTTAATGCACTTATACTTAATCAACTTTATACTTATGAACTTAATTTTTGAAAATAGGACTGTTATAACAGTTCAATAATTCAAAAATTCAAAGCATTCGCCAATACCGGATTGCCGACGGTTTGTTTATCAACAAAAAAGATTAAGTCATAAAGCGGAGATTTAAAATCAGCCGAGTGACTTAATCTTGTTTTTTACCGCCATGAGACATAGTTTGAATTCGACTATGCATTTGTGACGGCAGGCATAAGCAGGCATAAAAAGTAGGAAGGGGACAGTCCTCAAAAATTAAAAATCAAAAAAGGGGGGACAGCCCTCAAAAATTTGATAGACAAAAAGGGGGACAGTCCTCAAAATTTTGAAAGTCAAATAAAGAGGGGGACAGTCCTCAATAAAGAGGGGGACAGTCCTCAAAATTTTGAAAGGCAAAAAAGAGGGACAGTCCTCAAAAAAATTGAAAAACTAAAAAAGAGGGACAGTCCTCTAAAATTTTAAAAAGCAATTTGATCAACAAGGGATGTAAGCCCTGGGTGATCTAAATATTTTTGGGACATGAATGTTTTTTAGGCTAAATATGTTAAGACCAACCTGTGTATCATTAAGTCTAAATAAAACAGGGGGAGGCATTTGTAATGAAAGAGCGTAACTTTTCGATGAACCGGTATTGGATGTACCGCATCAGAAACTGGGTACCCGAACTGGCCTTTAAGGGGAAGACGAAAGAGGACTGGGAAGAATGGCGCAGCAAGGCTTATCCTAAGCTTCTTGAGCTTTTGGGCGAGTTTCCTGAAAAGGTTGACCTAAATGCAGAGGTCTTGTATTCCGTTGAGGATAACGGAATTATCCGCGAAAAAGTTATTTTTGACTCCGAGGAATTTATGTCCGTGCCATGTTATGTTTTGAGGCCGAAGGACATGAAACCCGACGGATCCAACCCGGCTATCGTCTGCAGCCATGGACACGGACCTTACGGCAAGGATGCTGTTGCCGGCGTGCGTGGTTCCGCGGGCCATGAGCAGGATATCAGGGAACACAACCACAATTACGCCGAGCAGATGGCAAGGGCTGGCTTCCTCACCATTGTGCCAGGAGTAAGGGTTTACGGCGAAAAGACAGACGGCCCCAGGCCTTTTGGCAACAGCGATCCCTGCGATGTGAACTATGTCAAGGGCTCCATTCTGGGAATTTACACCCTTACGCTAAATATTTGGGACTCCATGAGATGCATTGACTACCTCGAAACACGACCTGAAGTTGACAAGAACAGGATCGGCATGATGGGCTTAAGCGGCGGAGGAACAATGACCGCATTCACCGCAGCCATTGACAACAGGATAAAAGCCGCCGATGTCATGGGCTACATCAATCCCTGGGCGCGTTTTGGAATAGAACGGGCGAATTTCTGCGGTTCACAGGTCGTGCCCAATATTTACAGGTATTTCGACACCGATGAGATAGCCGGCCTTATTGCGCCGCGGCCCCTGCTGCTGGAAATGGGGATATTTGACCAGTGCTTCTACATTGAGGACCTTCTCAAGGGGTACGAGGGAGTCAAAGAAATATACAAGGCCGCTGGAGTGGAAGACAAACTGTGGGCGGACGTCTTCCCGGGACCCCATTCATTTGGAGGAAACAAGGCCTTCGATTTCTTCAGGAAATATTTGTAAAAGCGAAAGAAAAACGGGGGACAGCCCTCAAAAATTTGGTAAAGGGACAGACTTCAAAATTGCATGGCCGGAAATTAATTTCCGGCCTTTATATTTTTCAAGGGGACAGTCCTCAAAATTGTCGGGGTTTCAAAATGCAGGTATCAATTGGAATTTGACGGCTTTTCCGGCTTCTTTTATTTATAAAAGATTTCACAGTTAATAAATTGGCTTGTGCTACTAAGTAGACTTGGTTTATATTAAAATTACTCAAATTTAATTTTAATTTACACAAATCCAACCAATTGGAATTTTTATATTTTGAATGACAGGGAGGTATTCCGATGCCCCAAAAGAGTCAAATAACTAAAAATTCCAGGATGAAAAAGGCCGAACATTTTAAAAAGTCCCAGAAAGGTTATAAAAAAACAATCAAAAATGTCAGGAAAACAAATAAAAATATAAAAATAATCATTGCCATCGCTTCAGTTGCCTTTTTCATTTTAATTGCGGCGTTGATTCTTTATTTTGAAAAGGACACCGAAGATACCTCCGTAGTGGCGACAGTCAACGGCGAACCGGTGTATGCAAGAGAAGTTGAATTCCGGATGATAATGGGGAGAGGAAGAGTCATTAACTACTTCACACAAAAATACAACGCTGAAACCGATTCAAAATTCTGGACAAGCACCTTTGGCAGCGAAAACCCGATGGAATATGCGAGAAAAATGGCTTTTGACGAAAGCGTGAGAATAAAGGTTCAACAAATCGTGGCGAAGCAAAAAGGCTTGGTGGATGACATAGACTATCTCAATTTTCTTAAAAACCTGGAGGAGGAAAACAGAAAAAGGAGAGAGGCCATAGAAAGGGGACAGATAGTCCAGGGGCTACAGCAATACGGAGAATCGGACCATTTTGACCGGGTTTTCAGGTCTCCCATTGAGCAGTCAAAAGATAAACTGCTCAAAGATGGGGAAATTGAGATAACCGAGGACGAGTTGATGAATTATTACAATGAGTATAAAGAAGATTACAAAAAACAGGATTTTCTGAAAATCCAGAGAATCTATGTTTCCTTTACCGAGGGTGATGAAGCTGATAAAAACAGCGCCAGGGTGAAAATAAACGAAATTAAGGAACGCCTGGATCGTGGAGAGAAGTTTGATAACATCATCAGGGCAGCGAAGGAAGGCGGTATTGAAAAGGTTGAGTACCAGGACCTGGTCATTGATGAAAATACCGAAATAATTGATATTGAAAATGTTCTGAAAGTGCGTGACGCTGCTGAAATAATTGCCATAAACCAGGTAAGTGAAATAATAGAAGACGTGAACAGCTTTAACATAATTCGCTGTGTTGATAAAAGAGACTCCGGGTACCGCAGCTTTGATGAAATGAAAATTTTCATAAAAGCAATCCTTTTGAATCAGAAGTATGATGAATACATCGATAATCTCGTCAAATCAGCGGACATAAAAATTAACGAAGAGGTATACAGTAAAATCAAGCTGGACAAGCAATATACGCTTTTCTAATTACAGAAATCTTTTTTATGCTAGCCCTTTTACTAAATAAAAATAAATGAATAACAGAGAAAAATTATAACAGAGAAGAATTAATGGGACTGTCCGGGAGGGACAGTCCTCAATTTTTATACTTGGTATACTGTGATCGGAGATACAGTGACCGGGGGACGCCCTCAAATTTTATGGGGACTGAAAAGGGGGACAGCCCTCAAATTTTAATAAAACGTGTATTGTAACTATCACAAAATAATATAGTTTTTTCAAAAATAAATATAATTCTCGGATTGGGAAATACCATATAATTCCGTTGCAAAAAATTAATAATAAAAGCCTATTAAATGAATTACTTTAGTTTGTTTACATAACTCTAGAATAATGCTTATTTATGGGCTTTAGATAATTCAATACTATCGAATGTAATTGAAAATATTTCGGGAAATAAATATTCCTTAAAACAACAGGTTGAAGAAATTGTTGCAACACTGCGGCAAATTCTACGCTGTATCATCTCTCAAGGCAATGAAGGCAAAAGTCCTGGATACAAAGGTGAAATTTAGGCACCCAAAGAAAAAATCAAAGCAAAAAAGCTGGATCAAAGCAGCCAAGGCAGTAAAGAAAAGGAATAAAAGAGCATAGCAATATCAATATAATACTATATGGATAATTTTAAAAAATTTAATAATTCATGTTAATTAAAATTAACAAAAACTGTTATTAAACAAATAATAAAAATAAGAATTATCCAACTTCAATATAAGACTTTATGCCTAAACAAAAATTTAAATCAACAATTTATATAGCACGGGTTAAAAGTTACTGCCTGACAGGAAAGGAGGGAAGGGGAAAGCAAAACTCGTGCCAGGGAAGAGCAAATGCTTTAATTCAAACAATCTTAAGGTGTTCTGAAAGACAAAATTTCAATAAAGGGGGTTTTTAAGCAGATGAGACATTCTTTTAAACAAACATTAGCACGAATTCTTGTACTGACAATGTTCCTCATGTGCACTGGTATCCTGAATGTAGTGCCTGCGGTTGCGTCGGAAGAAACGAACCTCATAGCCAACCCGGGTTTTGAGGACAGTGCGACCGACTACTCTCCGTGGATCTTCGAAGGTCCGGACGGCGCAGATGCTGTGCTGGAAACGGAGAACCTGGGCAGTACGACCCAGGCCAATAACATCAGGATTACAGAGCCGGGCGCAGGTACGGCTTATATCAAGCAGACAGTATCCGTTGATCCGAATACCGATTACCTGCTGACCTGCTCGGTCCAGGGCGACGGGACTTCCTCCCTTGCAGGGCTTGGAGTAAATACTGTTGAAACGGATAAGCTTTTGAACGTGGCTTATGGTACACCTACCACAGAATACAAAACTATTTACGTAAAATTCAATTCCGGCGACAGCTCTGCCGTGACTGTTTACGGCAGTTTCCAGGGGGCTGGCGCCGACAGCACCTGCCGTTTTGATGATTTCAGCCTGACAACCACTACCATTGAGCAGCCTTCTGAGAATGCGCTGTTTTCCAAATCCGACTGGCTTCCCGGCATGATTTCCCTTGGAACGGAAAATACAGTATCTCCGATTACCATTGAAATGGACATAATTCCGCTTTATGTGGGAAGCCCCTACGATGCCACCATTGGATATGCCGACTCTTCAAAAGTGTTTATTTCTCACTGGCAAGAGTGCGGTGTCATGTTAAGATTCAACGCCCAGGGCTACATTGACGCAAGAAACGGCGGAGACTATTCCTTTGCAGAGAAACTGTACTTTTCCGCATATAAGAAGTACCATGCGAAGATAGTAGTTGATTTGGTTGCGAAAAGATACGACGCCTATATAACGCCCGAAGACGGTGCGGAAGTTAAAGTGGCTGACAATTTTGCGTTCAGGACGGAATCGATGGACATGGACGATATTGGCTGGTTGTCATTGAAGAGTACCGTTGACAATCAGTTTTACGTGGAAAACCATGTAATAAACGGTATTCCCGTCGGAACTCCCAGACCGACTCCCACTCCGAGGGAAGGTCCGGTTGTGCTCAGGGTCGGACCAGGCAAGGAATATCCCACCCCGCAGCTTGCATTCAATGACGCCCAACCGGGAGACACCATTGAAATATACGCTGATGGCGTTTATTTCGGAGACAATGCAAAACTGCTTATTTCAGGCAAGGATAATATAAGAATTGTAGGAGTTCCTGCGGGCGGAAATACCAGGCCCAAGATGGAACTGACTGACGATCATGTTGCACTGCAAAGCAAAGGTATATGGGTTGTAAGCGCAAATAACATTACGATTGAAAATATAGAATTCTGCGGAGCTACACGCGTAAAAGAAGGGATAACGGATCCCAGCTCCAGGAATGCAAGCGGCATAAGAGTGGAACCTATTCAAAACCTGGTTATCAAAAACTGCTATATCCATGACAATGACATGGGAATTTTGAGCGCCAGTGTTGATTCCACCTTAACTCTTGAACACAATGAATTTGCCAGAAACGGATACGCGGGATATTCCCATAATGCTTATATACAAACGAAAAACTTGTTCTTCCGCTACAATTATTCACATCACGCAAAAGGTGGCGGACACCTTCTGAAGACCCGCGCCGAATACAATTACATCGAATATAACCGCCTTACCGATGAAGATGCAACCGAAACATACAAGAGCAATTCCAACATCGACATTCCCGATGCCGGAATCGCCTATGTTATCGGCAATATCATGCACCAGGCAACGATTTACGACAATTCGAGAATGCTCTCCTACGGTGTTGAACAGGCGAAAAACGCCGGGAAAGAATTATACGTAATTAACAACACCTTTGTAAATGATCACAACACGGGTACTTTCATCCAATGCGGCAGGATTCCGGCCACCGTGGTATACAAGAATAATATATTCAATGGTGCCGGCGCAATAACCGGTATCGGCGGCGGACCGAACACAGGAGAACCTACCTGGATGGGATCGAACAATCTTGAAAACTGCGACCTTACCTTTGTGAATAAGGGCCAGTATGATTACCGCCTCACCGAAGCAGACACTGCTGCGATCAACGCGGGTATCGATCCCGGTACAAGTACCCAGGGGTATTCACTGACACCAACCAAGCAGTATGCCCACGTGTGCAGCTTCGTTGATAGGACCGTTGTCGGCGATGCCATTGATATTGGTGCATACGAATACGGCGCAGAATTGCCTGAACCGTCGGTACAGCCGTCTCCTGTTCCGACTTCGACCGAAGAACCCGAACCGTCGCCTACTCCCGTTGGAAAAGTATTGACCGTCGGACCCGGCAGACAGTACAGCAATGTCAATGCTGCTTTGGGTGCAGCTTCCGCGGGAGATACAATAGAAATCTACGCAGACGGAACATATGAAGAAGAATACGCGATTCTGAGAATTTCAAAGAGCAATATTACGCTTAAAGGCGTACCCGTGGGTGACATTGCCCGCCCGGTAATGAGGGTGAGCGAAGGTTACTCCGGCCTGCCCAAGTCCATGGGTATCTGGCTTGTTGAATCAGGCGCCAACAATGTGACAATTGAAAATATCGAATTTACAGGAGTTACAAATGCAGGAGCGGCCGGTATTGCGATAGATGCTACTCCCTCCGGCGCGAAAACCGTAACAATAAGGGATTGCTACATCCATCACTGTGTCAACGGTATTTACGCGTACAATTCACCCGGACTGGACCTCATTGTGGAAAATACCGAGATTGCCTATTGCGGAGGAGACGCAAGTTCCCACAACATACATGCAAGGCAGATCAACAGCCTTACGGTTCGCGGCAGCTACCTGCACCATGTGAATACGGGCAGCCTGATCAAATCATTTACCACGAGGAACGTCATAGAATACAACAGGCTTTCCGATGAAAGCAATGACGCTCAGTATCCGGCTGCATACAACATTGAAATAACCGACGGTGGCGTCGCATACATTATCGGAAACGTGATCCAGCAGGGTGCAAACGGCAACAGCAATATGGTAGGTTTTGCAACCAGCAGTGCAAGCGGAACGACGAATTATTGCTATGTAATAAACAATACCTTCTACAACGACAGAAATTCCGGCGCCTTCATATTGGCAAACAGGAGTAATATTACATTGGTATACAAGAACAACATCTTTGCAAGAAACGGCAGCATAACCACGCAGGGCACAGTGATTGAAGAAGGTAACTTATTCCTGCCGAGTGTTCCTGCCAACTTCTTCGTCAACAGGGACAATCTTGATCTGCGTTTGAGCCCGGCAGCTACTGATGCCATAGACAAGGGTGTAGATCCGGGTGAAAGCTTTGAAGGCTATAACCTGATGCCTGTCAAGCAGTATGTCCATCCCGGCGCAACCGCAGACAGGGCGGTCCTTGGTTCGGCCATTGATATCGGAGCCTTTGAATATGTGGACAATGAACCTCCGGCTGCCATTACAGACCTTGTTGCGTCCAATCCTACATCAACGACGGTTGAATTGTCCTGGACGGCGCCAGGTGATAACGGCATGTTCGGCAGGGCAGCTTCCTATGACATCAGGTATTCTACCGAGCCTATCACCGATGAGAACTGGGATCAGGCCACCAGGGTGGAAGCTCCGGCTCCTTCGGTTGCAGGAACGAAGGAAACATTGATAGTAAGCGGACTTATGCCGAATACAACCTACTACTTCGCAATCAAGACTTCCGACAGCACGCCGCTTACCTCGGCAATGTCCAATGTTGCCCAGTGCACAACTCTGCCTCCTGAACCCGAGAGCTTCGTAATTGAAATGCCTGTATTCAAGAACCTCAACGGCGAAGTCATAGATACAATTGCAAACCAGGGGTTCGTGAACGCATTTGTTAAAATTACGAATGCGACATCGGAAGACAGGGACGCCGCATTGATTGTTGCCTTGTACGACAGCAACAATGCAATTAAGAACCTGTCGTGCATTTCAAAGAAAGTGGCTTCCGGGCAGACAGAGGAATTTGTAGCTGGATTTAACATGCCTCTGGACACGACGGGACACTATATCAAAGTGTTTGTCTGGAACAGCCTGGAAGGCATGCAGCCGCTTTCTGACGCAGTTGTATTTCAATAATACAGCGGACGGCTAGCATTCAAGCAAGTGTATTCGGATATTTAGAAAATTTGCAACAAGTCGTGTACTGTATATTCTAACAAGTTATGTATAACTGTGCGTTTCAATAAATTACGCGTGACCGGGCACTTCAACGAGCAGCGATATACTGTGATAATTTTCAATGAATGAATTGGGATACAGGAATGTTAATCCATTCCTGTATCCTGATTTAAAATCAGGGAGGTATTCCATTGAGATATATTCCATTGAAAGGTATTCCATTGAAAGATATCCGGTTGAAGTGTATTACGTTAAAAAAGCCGATATCGATAATGCTTGTTATAATAATGCTTTTAACGTTATGCCTTCCGGTATCTTTCGCCTCGGACAACGATATAACCTTGTCTGCCCGGGTTGATCCTTCAACGGGAATAGTAACCATAACAGGCAGTACACCGTCAGAGCCGGGCAAGCTAGTTACCGTCAAGGTTATTAATCCCCTGGGCGGCATTGATCATCTGGACCAGAAACCAAGCGATGCCGAAGGCAATTTCTTATTTACTTATGTACTGAATAAAGAATTGGAAGGCACATACCTTGTATATGCGGGCGGAGAAGGTATAGATACTCCCCGGATGACAAGCTTTAACTACATCCCGGACAACGGCATAACCTTGTCCGTCGAAGTTGATCCTTCAACAGGAGTAGTAACCATAACAGGTCATACACCGTCAGGGCCGGGTAAACAGGTAACCGTCAAGGTTATTAATCCCCTGGGCAGCATTGATCATCTGGACCAAAAACCGAGCGATGCCGACGGCAATTTCTCATTCACATATGTTCTGAATAAAGAACTGGAAGGCACATACTTTGTATATGTCGGGGGGGAAGGAATTGCTACTCCCCGGATGGTGAGCTTTACTTACACTTCGGACAATGATTTGACCTTGTTCGTCGAAGTTGACCCATCAACGGGAATAGTGACCATAACAGCGGGCAAACAGGTCACTGTCAAGGTTATTAATCCCCTGGGCAGCATTGATTATCTGGATCAAAAACCAAGCGATGCCAACAGTAATTTCTTATTCACGTATGTTCTGAATAAAGAATTGGAAGGCACATACTTTGTATATGTTGGTGGAGAAGGAATAGACACTCCCCGGGTGGTAAGTTTTACCTACACTTTGGACAATGACATAACCTTGTCCCGAAGTAGATCCCTCAACGGGGATAGTAACCATAACAGGCCGTACGCCGTCAGGAGCGGGCAAACAGGTCACTGTCAAGGTTATTAATCCCCTGGGCAGCATTGATTATCTGGACCAGAAACCGAGCGATGCCGACGGCAATTTCTTATTCACGTATGTACTAAATAAAGAATTGGAAGGCACATACCTTGTATATGTGGGAGGAGAGGGCATAGACACTCCTCGCATGGTAAGTTTTATCTATACCTCGGACAACCATATAACCTTGTCCGCCGAAGTAGACCCCTCAACGGGGATAGTAACCATAACAGGCCGTACGCCGTCAGGAGCGGGCAAACAGGTTACCGTAAAGGTTATTAATCCCCTGGGCGGCATTGATTATCTGGATCAGAAACTGAGCGACGCCGACGGTAAATTCTCATTCATGTATGTACTGGATAAAGAATTGGAAGGCACATACTTTGTATATGTTGGTGGAGAAGGAATAGACACTCCCCATGTGGTAAGTTTTACCTATTTTTCGCCCAATGTTTCACCTCCGCCGACGAGCGTAGAAATAGACGCAACTGCAGTTGTTGACAGCACTACAAAAGTTGTGACTATTTCAGGTACTATATCATCAGGAGCGGGTAGACAAGTAACCGTGAAAGTTATCAACCCGCAAGGCGGTATAGATTATCTTGATCAGCAGACAAGCGGCGAAAATGGAAGCTTTGTTTTCACTTATACTCTCACTGAAGGTGTAAGTGGTGTTTACATTGTATATATCGGGGGGACCGGCGTTACTGTACCCAAAACCATAGAATTTACCTACGTTGAGCCTGGAGTATCACCAATACCAACACCCACACCGACGCCAACGCCTACGCCAACACCTTCACCGACGCCGACACCGACACCCACACCCGAACCAACACCCACACCGACGTCCACACCGACACCCACACCAACGCCGACACCGACACCCACACCCGAACCAACACCCACACCGACGCCTACGCCCACACCGACGCCAACGCCTACGCCAACACCTTCACCGACGCCAACACCGACACCCACACCAACGCCGACACCAACACCCACACCAACGCCGACACCGACACACACACCAACGCCGACACCAACACCCACACCTGAACCAACGCTAACACCCACACCCGAACCAATGCCAACACCGACGCCGACACCCACAGCAACGCCAACACCAACGCTGACACCCACACCGACGCCGACGCCCACACCTACACCAACCCCCACATCTTCACCTACACCTACTCCGGAACCTGTTGGCGGTAGGATTGAAATAACTCCAACAACTGACGAAAACGGCAGAGCGGTTTCATCAATTGACAATATCACACTGGATAAAGCCTTTAGTCAGGCTAACCCTGACAGCAAAGGCACTAAAACCGTAACAATAGATATAAAGCCCATCGAAGATGCACAAGAGTATGTACAGCAAATACCGGCTGAGTTCCTGGCTTCACAGGATGCAACGTCCAGAATTGAGATAAACATCGGAAAAGCATCGATAACATTGCCCGGGAACATGTTCAGGTCCGACGAAATTGATGGAGATGCTTCCATGATAGAAATATCCCTGGCAGTAAAAGATTCGTCGGTAGTTGAATCAGAAGAACTAAGAAAACAAATAGGGAACAGGCCCGTTGTCCAGGTAAGCGTTAAAGTCGACGGAAAGGATATAGCATGGAATAACAACAATGCTCCTGTAACAATAGCAGTTGATTACACTCCTACTCCGGAAGAACTGATGGATCCTGAACACATCGTTGTTTGGTACATTGACAGCAACGGACAGGTCCATGCAGTACCCAACGGAAGATACGATGCAGCCAGCGGAAAGGTCATATTCACCGTAACCCACTTTAGCCGGTATGCCGTGGTATTCTACAAGAAAACATTTAACGATATAACAGGCTCATGGGCTAAGAAAGAAATAGAAATCATGGCTTCAAAAGGAATTATACAGGGAACCTCGAGCACAACTTACACACCAAAAGCCAATATAACAAGGGCTGATTTCATCAAGCTGCTTATTTCCACCCTGGAACTGACTGCAGAGTTTGATACCAACTTTGATGACGTCAAACCCACGGATTACTACTACGTGCCGGTGGGAATAGCAAAGAAACTCGGAATAGCTCTTGGTACAGGTAACAACAGATTCAATCCTCAGCAGCCCATTACCAGGGAAGACATGATGGTCCTTGTAGAAAGAGCCCTGAAGGTAGCAGGCATGATTGAAGCAAGCTATGACACATCAATCCTTGCTCAGTTCAGCGATGGCGCAAAGATTGCAGATTATGCAAAAGTAAGCGTAGCGAACCTGGTAAGAAACGGAATAATAAAAGGCGACGGAACTGTGATCAAACCCAAAGACTACTTTACCAGGGAAGAAGCAGCCGCAGTAATGTACAGGATTTACAACATGGCTGATTAACAAGAGGGACAGCCCTCAAAATTCCAATCAGTTTTTTGAGGGCTGTCCCCAATTTCGCTATTTGTTTTGGGGGACTTTGTTTTGGGGGACAGACCTCAAAAAGATAAAATTGAGGACTGTCCTTAAATTTGCTTTAAAAATAATCAACAACTATTTACAAAATACGATGGACATGTTAAAATATGTAAAAACGGTTGTCGGGGTTGATGGTTATTTCCAGAAGAGCACGTGAAAAATCACCGGAATACATGTATCATATTATGTGCCGCAGTATCCCTGAATTACAGCTTTTTAAAGATGACGACGATAAGGAATACTATTTGTCCCTTCTTGAGAAATACATAAAAAAATTCAATTGCAAATTATACGCTTATTGCCTCATGAGCAACCATGTGCATTTGCAACTTGATCCCGCCGGATTTGATATCTCAAAATTAATGCTGTGCATTAACACAGCTTATGCGTGTTACTTCAACAGAAAGCACAAAAGATATGGCCATGTATTTCAGGACCGTTTCCATAGTAAAGTCCTTGATAAAGAATCATATATATTTGCTGTTTCTGCGTACATACATAACAATCCCTGTGACATTGAAGGCTATTCAGGCAGGGAAGAAACATACCCGTACTCATCATACGGAATTTACCTGGGGTTGAAAAAAGATACCCGGAATCTTATTGACAAAAGCTTCATGATGGGTTTGTTCAATACAGACAACGAAAAAGAATTTGCCAGGAGATATATGGAGTTTGTCACACATCAAAGAGATAAGGGAGGCATTGCTGAAATAGCCGAACTGCTGACAAATACAGATTATCAGTATGTAAGCGGCAGAAGAATAATCCTGAGAGACAAGCCACCTGCAAAAATAATAAATATGATTGCAAATTCGCTGAATTTTAATATCACATCCGACCTGATCACAAAATCTAGGAAAACCAATCATTATCGAGCTTTCACTGCATATGTTCTAAGAGTGTTATGCGGTCTGAGCTACAGGGAAATATGCGAGAAAATTTGCAATATCACTATTTCCGGGTGCGCTAATCTTTGTATGAAAGGTTATGAACTTTTAAGCAGCGAACCTTCCTATACGGCCATATTTGAAAATCTGCTGACTTATAACTAATCAGCCAACAAATTAATAGGGTACGAAAATAATCAGAATAATACAATAATATACAGCAAATCTTATTAATCAAATCTCAAAACGCAAACTATCCCCATGCACAATTTAAACTAAAACAAAAAAACTGTTTATTTAAAGTCCAGTTATTCAGAAAGGCACTTTTTTATCTAAATAGCAGGAAATTTAACATTTGCACATGCACTTAATCAACTCTTTGCGGGGCGGTGTGTACCGAACAAATAAGCCTATGTACTCATATTTGTGAGGTACATACCGCCCGACGCGGAGAAGGGGGGAGAAACAGCATAAAGGGGGGAACCATCGCGCAGGGTTCCCCCCTAAATAAGAGGGACAGCCCTCAAAAAACAAAAAAAGGGGACAGCCCTCAAAAATATAAAAATAGCACTTTTCCCGTTTTATTTCATTTTTTAAAGGCTGTACCTTCTATTTTTGATAGCTTTTCCTTTTTTGAGGTCTGTCCCCTTCTTAGATTATTTCCCATGATAATTGTTAAATATTAAGCGTAGTGGTATATTGTACTATGATAGCCAGTGTATACCTTTGCGTAGAAAGGAGAAAAATCATGAAAAAACTCGCATTTATGCTGGTGTTTTTTATTTTTTCTGCGAGCCTGTTGCCGGGGATTGCCAATCAGGGAGCGAATATCAATGTTGTAGTTAATGTAAATAATGAGACAGGAGTTGTTACTATTTCAGGTACCATTTCCTCCGGCGCTAATCAGCAGGTAACTGTCAAAGTTATTTCTCCTTCCGGGCAAATTGACTATCTGGACCAGACAACAAGCGCTTCGGACGGAAGTTTTTCGTTCAATTACACATTGCTGAATGGACAACAGGGATTGTATAAAGTTTATGTAGGAGGAACGGGAGTATCAACCGTAAAAGAAACGAGTTTCTATTATGGATCTGCAACCCCAACGCCGACACCTACATCCGGTCAGACTCCCACGCCAACATCTACTCCTGCGCCCACGCCATCGCCAACATCCACACCTATATCGCCACCACCACCGCCGCCACCACCGCCACCAATAACGCCTACACCCACAATAGCACCTACACCCACGCCTACACCAACTCTTACCCCAACGCCCACACCTACTCCAATGCCAACACCCACGCCAACATCCACGCCTGCACATACACCTACACCAACACCTACTCCAGCACCGACACCCTCGCTTACCCCAACACCCACCCCAACTCAAGCGACAATACCATCGCCGACACCCCTACCGGGCGCCATTCGTCCGCAGGACATAGAGCAATCTGAAGACGGCAGCCTGGTCTCGAATATAACTCTTGAAGAATTGACCGAAGGTCTGCAGAATGCTCCTACGGATTTGCAGACAGGTCGCAAGCAGCCGGTTATTGACGTGCGAACCGGCGATCCTGACGCGACCAGCAAAGTAATCCAGCAATTGCCCGCATCCTTCATGCAGCGGCATGACAACGCGCAGCTCAAAATTGAAACTGATATTGCCAGCGTAACCTTGCCACAGAACATGTTTGCGTCCGGCCAGCTGCAGGGCAAATCCCTGGTGTCCCTGACAATTGAAAAAATCGACCCGGGCAGCATCAGCAATACGAATCTCAGGAACCAGATAGGAAACCGCCCTGTAATCAGCCTGGGCATGAAAATAGACGGGCAGCCGGTTTCCTGGGAGAATCCGAATGCACCAGTTATCGTTGAAATTGATTATGAACCCACCCCGGAGGAACTGGCAAATTACGAGTTCATAACGGTCTGGTATATCGACGGAAGCGGCAACATCCATTCGATAACCAACGGTCGTTACGACCCACTAAAGGGAAAAGTCGTATTCGAAATCACCCACATGAGCATGTATGCCGTGGTATACAACAGGAAAACATTCTCGGACATAACAACCTCCTGGGCGAAAAAGGAGATTGAAGTACTTGCCGCCAAGGGCATAACATCCGGCACTTCAAGCACCACATACTCTCCGAAAAACAATATCACGCGGGCAGAATACATCAAATTGCTCATCAGGACCCTGGGCCTTACAGCGACGCCGGACCACGGCTTCGTCGACGTCTATCCAACCGACCATTACTACAAGGAAGTCGGAATCGCAAAGAGCCTGGGAATAACCGTCGGTACCGGCAACAACAGGTTCAACCCGAACTCGCATATAACCAGGGAAGAAATGATGGTAATGACCGCGAGAGCCCTTAATTTAATTGGAAAAATAAACATGTACGCCGACACTTCAATACTGTCCCAGTTTACCGACAATACCCAGATAGCCGGATACGCAAGGCAGAGCATAGCAGCGCTCGTCCATGCCGGAATAATAAAAGGAAGCGCGGGCAAGATCAATCCCAAGGGCATGTTCACGAGGGAAGAAGCGGCAGCCGTGCTGTACCGTATATACAATCTTAAATATCAGTGATTAAAGCTCAATTTATGATTTAAGTTCAATTGGTATTCAAGTGATAACGGTAGAGAGATCGATTACAAATCAGGATATTAATAACGGAAAATTCAATGGATACTCAGAATATCAATAATCGAAAGGATAAATTGGTATTCAGAGCATCACAAGATAAAAGGTCCAATTGGCCTTCATGATCGCAGTGAAAAATATAATTTGTATTCAAAATATCAATAATTGGAAGGCCCACATGTTATTCGGAATATAAATTAATTAGAAGATTTAATTGGAATTTAAAATCCATAACAATAGAAAATTTAGTCAAGTACGGCAGCCCGGTAACAAAAAGGCCTGTATGCTGTTTGAAAGGTCGGCATAAAAGGACATAAAAGGAGGTTTATAAGCTGTTCGGAAGATGAGCTGGCAGAAGATTTGGGATCGACGAGATATCACTAATCAGGGGGTTCAAAATGATTATATCCAAGCGGAAGGTATTAAGAATAATTTTCTCTGTAATGCTAAGCCTGGTTTTTGCTTTTGGAAATTTAATGACCATTGCAATACAGGCATCAGGAGGCACAGGGCCATTTGATGATCCTGCTTGCAGCATAACATCCGCCCCGGCTGAAGCATCCGCCCCGGCTGATGGATCAGCGCCCGGGGCGGATGATGTATCAGCCGACAGTCCGTCTGACGGTCCATCAACAGTACAAAGTCCCTTACCGGAGCCAACCAACGGTTCGGCTAACGGTCAATCGCCGGCACCGAGTCCGATACCGGAACCAACCATTAGTCCGGCAGACAGCCAGTCAACGGAACCGGACCCAATACCTGAGCCGACCACTGGCCCGGCTGACAACCCGATACCTGGCCCTGCTGACAGTCCGACAACGGTACCGGCCGATATACAAGGGCCTGTAGAGACCGATGAGTCTGCTGGCAATACAGGATCAGGCTCAGGCGATGCCCCGACATCCAAGGCAGGCGATAAGCCGGAAACCGGTCTGAATCTCAGTTCCATGTCCGGGCCAATGAACCAGGCTGCAGGTGATGATAAAATAAAAGTCAGCCTCCAGCGCGGGATATTGGATCAAGGCAAAGCTAATTACACTTTTATAACGGAAATCTATGGCGCCGATGAAGAGGATGTAACCGGCTATGACGCCGAGTTCAAGGTAATAAACAACCTGGACGGAAATACGGAATACCTGGACTTTGATTCCGTGACACCGATAGGTGTCGAAGGGCCGTTTGAAGGTGACAGGCCGTACAAGTATGTATACTCTGATTCAATAGTATTACCTCAAGGCGAAAACTACATCTTTTAAGCGAAGTTTACCAAAGGAGAAGAAAATATAACCGTACAGAAAAAGTTCAGCGTAGATGACGTTTCACAGCCTATTGGAGGATTTATAATAACAGAAAGCAAATTGACGGGAGATCAAATTAGCCTGAGCTGGATCCCCTTTCCCGGAGCCAACAATTATGAGATCTACGTAAGCGCAAGCAGAGATATAACGGAGAGCTGGCTGGCAGTGACTACCCAGGCAAATAGCTGTTCATTCACCCCCGGAAGCGGGAATCTGTGGTATGTTTTTATAATTGCCTGCGAGGATTTTCGCCGAATTGTGATGGCCATGCCGGAATTTGTAGGGGAAACCGTTATTAAGGGTAGATTGCAATTTCCCGAAGGGGTATTTGTTACTGGCGAAAACTTTTACGCTTCTGTAACAATTGAATCAGATCCTCAAGATATGACAGCCTGGAGAAGTTTTCTGTTGCCAATCGGAAGTAACTCCGTAGAATTTAGCTTCAGCATCCCCAAATACACATCGTACAAGTGGAGACTGAAATATGAAATTACACGTAAATTACACGTACTCCAGGACTAATTGACAGCGGTTATTATGATCCTGCTTCAAAAACAACCAGATATTACGAAGTTCCGTTTACTATAAGTGGAGAGAAATCAATTACAGATATTGTTATAGATGTACTGCCCGGAAGGATAATTTCCGGAAAAGCTTCGCTGCCGGAAAATTATGTTGAGCCAGTTAGTTTTGTATATACTGAAGCAACCTATGTACCTGGACCAGAAGAAGAGCCGTTATCGCTGGTAGCTTTTGTTGACAGTTGCAGGTTCTTAGAAGGAGAAAAATCCAAGGAATATAAAATTACCGTTCCCATAGATCTAAACGGGAAATTTATCGTTAAATATATGCTGGATTATTCCGACAGAAACAAATACATGCAAGAAGGCTATTATAACGCAGACACATATCTGAATTATGTTCAAAATCCCGCTGCTGCAACTAAAATATCCGTTGCCGGGGGAGACATATCAAACATAAATCTGACCATAATGCCTTACAGGACAATTTCCGGTGTGATATCACTGCCTGACGGCATGTCTGCTCCGGCAGGCGGGTATGAGGTCACTCTTCTGGTTAAATCCGTAGCATCGACGGCTGCCGGAATAAAACTTTTCGTTTCCGAGATTCCTGTAGTTATTCCTGAAGGCCAGGGATTAGTTGAATATTCGTGCAGAATTCCTGTCGGTTTGCCCGAGGGATATTTGATAGGATACAGGAGCTCTAACGGTCGCGGCTATTATAATCCCGATAAGCCAAACTGCATTGTCGCTTCTGAGAAAGATGCTCAACCGGCAATTGTTGATGATACAAATGTGGAAAATGTGAACCTTTCACTGGTCAACGATTTTACTTCGACCGATGTTGAGGTAAAAGTAAATTTGCAGCGCGAAGAACCGAACTCCGAGGGCAAGGCTGTTTACACTTTCATAACGGAGATTTGCGGAGAAACCGAAGAAGCAGTAACTGGATTTACTGCTGAATTTAATGTTATAGATACTAAGGATGGAAAAACGCAATACCTGGACTTTTATAATGTGACGCCCCTTGGCGTACAGGAACCGAACGACGTCAACGAACCGTATAAATTTATGTATGCTGCTTCAATAAAACTGCCGCCGGGTAATAACTATACCTTCGAAGCAGCCTTTTCCAAAGATGATAATACAATTTTCGTAAAGAAAAAATTTGATGTGAATTCCATTTGGGATATAGATGCCGCAATAGCAGTTGTTGAAAGCAAATTGACAGGGAATCAAATTTCTCTGAGTTGGAAGCCCTATCCCGGAACTAACAACTATGAGGTCTACATAAGCCCTGACTATAATCTACCTGGCGGCACCCTGGCAGTAACAACGCAGGAGAACAGCTGCACGATTACTACTGATGGAAGTAGAAATTTCTGGTATGTATATGTGGTCGCTTGTGATGATTTTCGCCGGATTGTATTATCACCGGTTATAATTGCCGGGGAAGTAAGTATAAAAGGAATAATTAAACTACCGGATACTGTATCTCCTGTTGTTGCCCCGGTCTATGTTTTTATAACACTTGAGACAGATTCCGAAACTGATATCCTGAGAACAGAACAGATAGTAACAATTCCCGTGGGAAGTAAAGTTACAGAATTCAATCTAAGTATTCCAAAAGATACAACGTACAAGTGGAGACTCATTTACTTTTTCCCGGGCGATCATCAGGGTTATACCGCGGTAGGCAATTATGACCACAGTACGAGAACAACAAGAAGCTTTAAAGTTCCAGGCACAATTTGTACGGAAGAATCAATTACTGATATTGTTGTGGAAGTAATTAAGACAAAGGGATTTTTTTTCGGCGAAGTTTTACTGCCGGGAAATAATAAAGCAACAAGAAAATATAATGTGCTGGTATTTGCGATTTATCTGCCCAAACCATGGGAAGAACCTCTGCAAGTATTATTCCCGTCAACAGTTTCTACAATATTACCGGGATTTACCAGGGGAGTATATACCTCTATTTTTGTCCCATATGATATAGACGGCGAATATGCACTCGGCTATATAATGTTAGATGATGATCAGAGTGAATTTCTTCCAATTGGTTTTTATAATAAAAACACATACCTGGATTATGTTCAAAATCTTGATGATGCAACGAGACTAACTATTGACGGAACAGGCAGCAGTCATTATGTAAATCTAACCCTGATGCCTTGCAAAACAATTTCCGGGGTAATATCACTGTCCAACGATATGGTCGCACCGACGGGCGGCTATGAGGTGACGCAGATAATTAAATCTGTCGCATTAACTGATAACGGGGCCAATGTATTCATTTCAGAAATTCCTCTGGTTATACCCGAAGGCCAAAATTCAGTTCAATATTCCTGCGCTGTGCCCGACGGCCTGCCCGGGGGATACATAGTTGGATTCAGAAGTTCCAGAGGAAGCGGCTATTACAACCCCAATATGCCAAACTCCATTGTCTCATCCGAGGAAGAAGCGGAGCCGGTAACAGTTGACGGGGCAAATGCAGAAAACATAAACCTTCTGTTGATTCCTCCATCATTCGATGCCGGAGAAATAAAAGTAACTGACATGGAAGGCAACCAAATCACCACACTTTCATGCAATTCGGCAATAAAGGCTTCAGTGACCGTAAGTAACTGTTCACAGGAGTCCCAGAATGCAACACTTATTATCGGCCTTTATAATATCAACAACTCCATGTTGTGTTATCAGGCGAAAGATAAATTAATAGAGGGAGATAGTTCGGCTAAAATTGAAGTTGAGCTCACGCTTCCTGAAAATGTCGATGGCTGCAAATTAAAAGCCTTCCTGTGGGACGGCCTGGATTCAATGATTCCCCTGACTTTACCGTCAATCGTGCCATAGTCGTTCACACAGAAATCAGGGAGGAACTATCGGACAGGGTTCCTCCCTGATTTTTCTTTTTTCCCTTTTTTGAGGACTGTCCCCAATATTATTAATAAAAAAAAGGGGACAGTCCTGCAAAATTTTTGTTTTAATTTTTGAGGACTGTCCCCTATATTTTTTACTGGTCGGTTCTCTGGTCGGAGATGGTTGCATTATTATTCTCAGCAGATAACTGATCGAGATCATCGTACGGCGGGCCCATTGTAGTTCCTGCCAGCAGAACGATGTCGAATTCATTGGGCGGCGTGCCCCAGGAGTTACCGTTAAATGTAGTGAATGCGCCGTCTACGAGGAATCCGCCTTTTGTGTTATAAACCACATTATTATTAATAGCGCCGGTTGTATTCGGATTGATATACATGCCGGTTCTCAGGGAGTAGAACGTATTTTCCTGCAAGAGCACATTTGATGTAGCCACCTGGGATACAACAGCGCGGTTCACAACCCAATTATCCATCGGCGGCGGCTGTACAGGCCCGTATATCGTATTGCCGATAAGTTTCACATTAGGTGCGCCTATCTGAATAAATTCTTTGGGATAAGGAATATCACTGGTCATCGTCAATCCCTGGACCGTTGCACCGTTACCTGTAATCAACATGGCAATAATATCTGCCTGCAGGAGGATTTCCGCACCCGGCTCGCCGAGCAGAGTAATATCTGCCTTATTAACATTAATCTGAGTAGTAATGGGATACGTGCCGGCCGCAACATGAACCGTTCCGCCGGGAGCAACTGCGGCAATACCCTCAGAAATGGTGCCAAAGGGATGCGCGATACTTCCGTTTCCACCGACACTACCAGCCTTTACATAAATATTTGCAGTATCCACCACTTCATTAACCGCTGTATTAAGGGCTTCCTGTAAGGCGGCCACAGAGGGATATCCCAGGTCAGGACGGTTTTCCAGCAAGCTTTCCAATACCATGTCCTGGGCTGTTGTACTTAGAGAATTAAAGCCACTGAGATTCAATCCAAGATCCGGATTAGTAATAGCATTCCGCATTTCCGTGATATTCTGCGCGTTGTTCACGGCATCCAGTGCCAAATCAGTCGATACGGGCTCTCCGATTTTCAACAGCATGATTGATGCACTTACCGCATTTTCCGATCCTCCAGCTCCACTGTCAAGGGTAACAGGTCCGTTGCTGGCATAATTCCTCAGGGTTAATACATCACCAGCATCGGCATTAATAATAGCCATTCCCGAGTAACTGTTATTCATAACATCGGTGCCATAAGTGCTTCCCGGTACAAGAGTATCGTTCAGGAACAGAGTAAACTGGTTGACTTCCACACCGGATACAGTGTACCATACAGCGTAAACTCCGGCTTTTTCAATGACAATAGGAGCTTCGTTTATATCATGACTGATTCCAAGTAAAGCGCCGTTGTTGCTGAAGGGAACAGAACCATTTACAGTGATCGATTGATTACCGGTGTTGTAGATATACGCATAGGGGTTATCCGTGGAAGGCGGAATTTCCGAATAGGTCACCACCAATTTCGGGAAATAGGGTTCATAAACGATATTATTTGTACCAAATTGGACTAAGGTTACCCCGTCCGGATTCGTCAATGCAATCCCGTGATTTTCGAAGGTACCGTCAAGCCATTGGTTTACAAGGGTTGTAATATCAATTTCCACAATAGTATACAGATCCGATGTGTTGACATTAATTTGTGATGTTGTGGCAGTAAAGGACGGAATAGTGTTGTAAGTCACTGTGTTGGCATCAAATGGACTCGTTACCCGGTTTACCACGATAGGGCTCGGGTCTGCACCGGTTTTTACTATGACGGATAACTGCAGCACTGCACTGTCGACATTTGTTACAGGAATTGATGACAAATCAATTTCCATAAGGCTGATGGTTTCTGCAAATGTTACATCATTACCCACATACATCAGCGGGTAAAATGAAAAATTCAGCGAAGGTTGAGCCGAAGATACAAAGGTTGTATTGGGGATTCCAATTGTAACTGTTGGCATTAAATCAGTCACTTCCTTTCATTATTTTAAAAATGTAAAGTTTTTTGCTCAGGTTCACAGGCTTTGCCTGTCTTAACTTTCCGCATTAAGGTTTTTAAGTTAATTTACATAAAACTTAATTTACATATAAACTTAACAAAAATCTCTTCATCTAATGATTAACAACCTGGTTTTACCGGCCAATCCACCTGTTTTTATCTATTTACATAATATTCACCGATGTGAAAATGAGTGCTTTTTTCATTAAGATATCTAAATTATGTAAAGGTAACACTACATAATTAGTTTGCATATTATTGTATCAAGACCATTTTCGAAAATGCCCATTGCTTAGTTCTGGCAATAATTCTTCCACTTAGGGAGACAAAAGGGAAAATAATTGTGCCATAGGAGGGTATGCGGATGAACAAAGCACTAATTACAGGAATCACCGGGCAAGATGGCTCTTACCTGGCGGAATTTTTACTGGATAAAGGCTATGAAGTCCACGGCCTCATCAGAAGAAGCAGTACGGATAATTTGGAAAGAATACGCCATTTGCTGGACGGACCCAGGAAGATAACTTTGCACGATGGAGATTTGACCGATGAAGGCAGTCTGCTCAAAGTACTGTACAGGGTTCAGCCTGCGGAGGTATATAATCTGGCGGCCCAGAGCCACGTAAAAGTTTCTTTTGAAGTGCCGAAGTTTACAGGCGAAGTAAATGCCATCGGAACGCTGATGCTATTGGATGCGATCCGCACGGTGAATGATAAAATAAAATTTTACCAGGCATCTTCCAGTGAACTGTTTGGAAAGGTAAGGGAGATTCCTCAAAACGAAAATACCCCGTTTTATCCAAGAAGCCCTTATGCGGTAAGTAAACTGTATGCATACTGGATAACGGTAAACTATAGGGAATCTTACGGTTTATTTGCATGTAACGGCATACTTTTTAACCATGAATCTCCCAGGAGAGGCAAAAACTTTGTTACCCGGAAAATAACTACCGGAATTGCCGACATCCTGAGCGGAAAACTGGACTGCCTGCACCTTGGGAACCTGGACGCGAAAAGGGATTGGGGGTTTGCAGGAGATTACGTGGAAGCCATGTGGCTGATACTCCAGCAAAAGGAGCCCGGCGACTATGTGGTTGCAACAGGGGAAACCCATACGGTGAGGGAGTTCTGTGAACTGGCATTCAAAAATGTCGGTATTGATTTGGCCTGGGAAGGCGAAGGCCTGAATGAAAAAGGCATAGACAGGAAAACCGGCAGGGTGCTCGTTAAAGTCAGCAGCGAATTTTTCAGGCCGGCAGAAGTGGATTTGCTCCTTGGTGATCCGACAAATGCAAAGAACAAGCTGGGCTGGAAACCCAGGGTATCTTTTGAAGAATTGGTTGCAATGATGGTGAAGAGCGATCTTGAAGCAGCCGGCATAAAATTGGATTGAGGAGGGATTTGATTGGAAAAAAACAGCAGGATATATGTGGCAGGGCATACCGGAATGGTGGGTTCAGCCATAGTAAGATGCCTTCAAAGAAACGGATACGAAAATATTGTCAAGCGGACACACCAGGAATTGGATTTAACGGACCAGGCGGCCTGCGAGAAGTTTTTTAAAGAGGAAAAGCCGGAATATGTGTTCCTGGCTGCTGCAAAAGTGGGAGGAATTCATGCCAATGATACTTATTGCGCGGATTTCATCATGGAAAACATGCTGATTGAATGCAACGTGATACGCAGCGCTTTTAAAAATAAGGTAAAAAAGCTGATGTTTTTCGGAAGCTCATGCATTTACCCGAAACTGTGCCCTCAACCGATTAAAGAGGAATATTTGCTTACCGGTCCGCTGGAGCCTACAAATGAGGCTTACGCCCTGGCAAAAATATCAGGCATAAAAATGTGCCAGTCCTACAACAAGCAATATGGCACCTGCTATATTTCAGTTATGCCCGCAAACCTCTACGGCATCAATGACAGATTTGACGCTTACAATTCTCATGTAATTCCATCCATGCTGATAAAATTCCACAAGGCCAAAATGGAGAACAGGCCTTTTGTTGAATTGTGGGGGACAGGCAAACCTTTGCGGGAATTTTTATATGTGGACGATATGGCCGAAGCATGCCTTTATCTGATGCAGAACTATGACGGCAATGAGCCCGTGAACATAGGTTCCGGAAAGGAAATAAGCATAAGGGAACTGGCGGAAATAATTAAAGATGTAGTAGGTTTCAAGGGAGAAATTAAGTTTGATACAACAAAACCTGACGGAACGCCGCGGAGAGTTTTGGACAGTTCAAAAATCCTGGCGACCGGCTGGAAGCCGAAGATGGATATAAGGGAAGGAATTCGGCTGGAATACGAGTTTTATAAATCAGCAATTCTGGGGGACAGTCCTCAAAAAAATTAGGGGACAGTCCTCAAAAAATTGAGGACAGTCCTCAAAAAAAAAAGGGGACGGTCCCTGTTTAATTTGGGGGACAGTCCTCAAATTTAGCCGGCATTTACTCGGCAAACAATTGCTTCAGTACCTCCAACTGGGAGTGTATCAATGCTTCCGACTTCGTTTTGAAAGAATACACTTCATTTTTGATTTTTTCATATTTCGCCTGTATTTTGCGTACTTCATTGTTAGCGTCTTCAATGATTTTCTGTGCTTTTACTTCCGCTTCGGCCAGGATGTTTTTTGCCTTTTCGCATGCGTTTGTTTTGATTTGTTCCGCGGAGTGCTGCGCAACCAGGATCGAGTGCTGCAGGGATTCTTCAAGCACCTTGTAATGCTGCACTGTTTCATTTAAAGAGGATATCTGGCGTTTCAACTCACAGATGGTGTCATTCATTTCCGTATAGTCTTCTATAATTTTTGTAAGCATGTGATCCACCTGTTTTTTGCTGTATCCGTCAAAAAGCGCTCTCCTGATTGTGATGTGACATAAATCGGTAGGAGCGTAATTCACACGACCATCTCCCAAAATATATTCCGATACATATTCCTGTAACATATTTATTCAGAATTCCTTCCGGATATCACATTTCATTTGTGCAGGGAATAAATTCCGGATACCGCAATTTGACGGACAATCCTGCCTTTAATCCCGCCTGTTGAAAATGGGTGTTCCCGGAGGCAAAATATCCCTGTCCTTCGCTATAACCTGGAACCTGGAAAAATCCCGGGTTGTAATCATGTCGCAGACATCCCTGAACCACATGAAATTGCTGATAAATGCATAGAACCTTGCTCTTTCCATGAATGCAGAAGAAGCCGGGTAGTATTTGAACATCTTTCTGACAAAATTCTCCCCGAGATGATCCAAAAGCGTTCCAAAGTCATAGGCCGGATCACCAAGACCGGCATCGCTGAAACCGATGATGCCGTTGACATTGCCCGATGCTTCATCGAACAGTATATGGTTGGGCGTTAAGTTGCCATGGATAAGTACAGGCTGAAATTCAAAGAATTTTTTATTTTCGACAACAGGCCGGGTAATTTGGTTCAGGTACTCCCTTACATAGTTTGTACAATAAGGGGATATTTTTATTTTCATCGTTTTAAGCTCGTCAAGCCAGTCATCACGGCCCCTGTTCATCGCCGAATCTCCGATTCCTGCCAGTTTGACTTTTTTTACCGGGATGCTGTGCAATTCCTTTAGAAAAGTGGCAATTTGCTTCGCAATGTTATCCCGCGTACGGTAATCCAATTTGAGCAAAGTATTTCTGTATAACGGCGAACCTTTGATATAAGCATGCCTCGAAACGTTTTGCCCTATCATCTCCACATCGGGCAAAGGCATGGTAACAAAACCCTGGATGAAGCGGATTACATCCGCTTCATTTCTCAGGTAGGCGGCGCTCCAGTCAAATTTCGCAAACTTGAAGGCAACCTCGTTATTTATAACAGCAACATCGCTGTAGGTGCCGTCGGTTTTATTGAATTCAATTTTCGACAGATCCAGCTGGGGAAACCTTCTTTTAATTATTTCCATGTATCTCAGTTCATTGGAGTTCATTCAAACCATCCCTCCTGATCCCAAAAAACTTTATTTAACTTCAATATCGATTCAATATTCATTCAGAGCCAGTAATTTTCACTATAATCCCCGGGCCGGGAATTTGATCAGTTGTTGAAGTGATTCATAATCTTTTTGAATCAAAATTTCCTAATATAACAATTTAATATTCGTTTCAGGCCAATCCTTCAGCCGCATCACCGTATTGGACAGGCTTGAATATCCATTCCCGATAAAAAAGTCGCATTGCGCAGCCAGGTAAGTATCTTTTATCACTTCAATCGTATCCTTGACCAGCTCCACGCCTTTGTGCCTCTTGTTCGGATACTCCTGGAGATAAACGGGGATTCTCTCCTTTAAGGGCTGCTTCTTGCTGTCGGTATACAAAAGCATACCGTTTACTCCGTAAAGCTTCTTGAACTGCTTCAGGATTTTCTTCGAGTCCGTTATCAGGAAAACATGCCTGACGTTATACCGCACAATAAACTGCCAGATGTAGGGCCTGTATAGCTCATTCAAATCATAGATCTGCGCCACTTCATGCACAATGGCGTTCGACTGGCAGTGAACCCCGAGTATCGGCTTTTCATCCCTGAAGTCGGGCGTCATGTTGATGTACCTCTTGATTTCCCGTATTATTTCGGGCTTCGGTTTCAAATATTTATCGTAAAGGACACGGTAAACCTGGTAGGGTGTTTTCCCATAGGACCAGTGCCCCCTGTGTGACCACTGCATAATGGAGCTCAGGGGATAATAAATGTCACTGACAACTATATTGGCATCGCTTCTCATCAGGCTCTTCAAATCCCGGTATTCCATCCTGTACCTGTCGGTATCTTCCGCAAGTATGTTTTCAGGGTTCCATGCAGGCGGATAGAAAGAATATCCCGGACGGACAATATCATGAACCGTAAAGCCGGAAACCGGTTCAAAGAAAAACTCAAACGCATTTGTCCCGATGGACTCGCTGTACAGGCTTTCCATGCCCCAGTACACTACCGGGATGCGGTTGGTCAGTTCAGCTGCGAGAATCTGGCACATAACATGATCCACATCAGCCCAAATGCTCTTACCCAAAGATTTTATTAACAGGAAACGATTCGTCTGCATACGTATTCACACCTCCGTATAATTCAGGATATTCAGCCCTGTGATGAATTCTCTCTGACCTTCTCCTCTTCCGATCGGCTTTAAGACGTTTTTTTGCGAGCCTTATTTCATGCTTCAAATCCCTGTAAAACAGGACAATATTGCTATCCGGCCAGTCCTTGAGGCGTTTTATCGTATATGAAACATTGGAATACCCGTTACCTATAAAAAATGTGCACCTGGTAGCGAGGTAAGTATCCTTGATGACCTCTATTCCCTTGCGCCTTCTTTCGGAATAGCTGGTAAGATGGGGAGCATTCTTCGTATCATTGAGCTGTCCCCTTTTGCAATCGGTATAAATCACCATCGGGCCGTACCGCTTCCGGAAATCGGAAAGGATCTCCTCGCAGTCTGTCAGCAACAGTATTTTTTGAATGTCAAAACGTTTGACAAACTGTTTGACTATCTGGTGATACCTTTTATTCAAATGGGACAGATTTTCAACTTCCTTGACCTTATCCCCTCCACGGATGTGAACCGCAAGGATTGGGTCAGAACCCTTCATGAATTCATCATAAAATTGCTGGATTTCCTCCTGGATATCCGGTTTGAGCCTGATATATTTATCAAACAGGCACCTGTATATCTGGTGCGCGGTCATTCCGTATGCCCAGTGAGTTTTGGGAATGAAGGGGATTATCGGCCGAATAAAGTAGTGGGTATCGCTTACCACCACATTGGCGTTGCTGCTCATCAAATCTCCAAGATTCCGGTAAGCCCAGGTGATTTTGTCCAAATCCTCCACGGCAAGATTATTGCTGTTCCAAATGGGAGGATAATACGTAAAACCGGGTTGGCACAATTCCTGTATGGTATAATTGGAAACCGGTTCAAAATACAATTCAAAAGCATTGGTTTTAAATGATTCAGAATACAGGCTGTTTGACCCCCAATAAACAACAGGAATCCGGTTGGTCAGTTCAGCGACCAGCAGCTGGCCCATCACGTGATCCACGTCGGACCAGAAACCGCAGCCCCAGCTTTTAATAAGAAGAAACCGATCAGTTGGCAATATCTCCACCCCCAATTTGCAGCTTGTTCCTTAACTTGCGGTACAGCTTTTTAACGGCATTTACAAATGAGCGGAATGTTTTCCTGTTGACGGAAACAATCATTTTGACATTTACGGGGTATTTGCGTTTCCTTACCTGCCGGAACAGGAGCTTTATATTACTTGAAGGCCAGTCCTTAATCCGCGATATTGCCCGTGAAAGACTTGAAAAATCGTTTCCGATGAAAAAGTCGCATTGGGCGGCAAGATATGCATCCTTAATAGTTTCAACGCCCCGTCTTCTTTTCACCATGGGATTCTCCATGAAGTATGCCGGGTCGCTCCCGGATAATCGCTTGCAGTCGGTGAACACAAGCATGTCGCCGTACATTTTTTTGTATTCCTCCACCACTTCTTCACTGTCGGTGAGAAGGAATATTTTGCGGATTGCATACTTATTGATCATGTTGCGGATTTCGGAATGATACAGGGTATTGGCCCTGAGCAATTTCCCTTTTCCCAGAAAGCGGTATTTTCTTTTCCGCTTCTTTGATTTATCCGAGCCGTATTTCCTGCTGTGCCTGTGCCAGTAATGCTCATCGGCAATGTCTTTTCTCGCGTCGATAACCATGTCATCTTCTTCCCTGCGGACATGGACTGCCAGAACGGGATGCCCGTCCTTGAGCCACGACTGGTAAAATCCCTGGATTTCCATAAGAATGTCCCGCTTGATTTTTATATATTTCCTGTAGAGGTAGCGGTAAATTTCCGTGGCTGTCATTCCATATTCCTCATTATCCTTCCTGATGAAAGGAATAATTTCCGGTATGGAAAAATATACGTCCCCGACAACCACGTTGGCGTCGCTGCTTATAAGGTCGCCAATGCTCCTGTACTTCCAGGTGTCCTTATAGATATCCTCCACCAGCAGATTGTCCGCGTTCCAGATGGGCGGATAAAAGGTGTAGTCGGATTTTGCCAGGTCAAAAATGCTGTAAGTGTTTATAGGCTCAAAATACAGTTCAAACCCGTTTGTATGAATGAATCCGTTATGCAGGCAGTGGGTAGGCCAGTAAATAACGGGAATGCGATTTGTTATTTCGGCAATCAGAAGCTGACCAAGAACATGTTCCACATCAGACCATAACCTGTTGCTCCAGGTTTTAATTAACAGGAATCTGTCACCTGCCATGTAAGCTTCACCCCGCATTTTCCAGACTAAAATGTTATTCAAGGTTATATTATGTATACCTGGCAGTATGTGTGCCCAAAATGAAAAAAGAAAGGTTAAATGAAGGAGTCAGGCCTCAGCCTGGCCTGACAGCCCGTAAACAGACTTGTTCCACTCAATGGTTCGGCTAAGGCCCTCCCTGAAAGAAATGAAAGGAGGAAGGGGGAATTCGCTTAAAACTTTCGAAATATCCAGCTGCACAATCTGCGGAGAAACCTTTATGTCCTTATGAGCTTCCCCGGATTGGAATTCCTCGGACAGCGCGCTGCCGGTCAGCCGGCAAATTTCTTCCGCAAGGGCACGAATGGTTATGCTGTCTTTTCCGCCTACATTGTATACAAAATCTTTTCCATACAGCATTATATAAAGCAGCATCAGCACACAGTCGGCGATGTAGCAGAAAGTCCGGACTTTACTTCCATCATCAAGCATCACAATCTTCCTGTTATAGAGCGCCTGCCGCATAAAATGGGCAAGGACCCGCTCGTCATCCAGTCCGATACCGGGGCCGTAGGTCATCGAAATCCGCGCTACCTTGGCATTGACACCTTCAAAATTTCTGTAGGCAAAGCACAGGGTTTCGCCCATGCGTTTGGACTCGGAGTAAACGGCCCTGATATCCACGGGAGAACAATATCCGGGGAAGTCTTCACCGGTGGGAATATTTTTTTCATCGGGATTGCCATATACTTCTGAGGAACTTAAAAACAGCAGGGTGGCACCGTCGTCCTTTGCCTTTTTCAGCAGCTTTTCCGTAACTGTCGTATTCAGGTGAATAGTGTCCGAATAATTCTTTATGAATTTCTTCGGCTGGGCATAGGTCGCCCCGTGGATAATATAGTCAGCCTTTTTGAAGGCTTTTTTGAGGACTGTCCCCTCGACAAAGTCCGGACCCGTCAGGTCGACAGGATGAAATTCGTAATGATGTTTTTTGAGGGCTGTCCCCCTGTCATCCCCGGTGAATATTCCCCGGAACTGGCTGCCGGGCGGGCTCTTGCTTACGGCGACAATGCTGATCCCGGCATCCTTCGTTATATTGGCAAGATGGAGCATGTAAATAATGTACGTACCAATGAGCCCGTTGGCCCCCGTTATAAAAACCGTTTTGCCCCTTAACGGGGACAGGTCTATTTTTTCAATATATTCAAGGCAATCTTTCTCAATTATCCTGTCCATAACCATCCTCTTTTCTTTTTGAAATATCCACAATCTGTTGTCGGGATTTTTATTCTTTTACCAATTTTACTGCCTCGGCGAAAATATCGTCGGCAGTGGGGTAAAATGCTTTTTCCAATACGTCGCTCGTCGGCGTCGGAGTATCGGGGCAGCATACCCTTCTGACGGGCTTCCTGAGCACATGGAATGCTTTTTCCGCGGCAATCGCAGCAATTTCCGAAGCCACGCTGCCCGTTTTGCAGCCGGTGTCGGCAACCAGGAGCCTTCCGGTCTTTCCGACGGATTCCAGCAACAGCTTCTCATCGAAAGGCTTCAATGTCCTCGGGTCTATTACTTCGGCGGAAATGCCTTCTTCCCGGAGCTTTTCGGCTGCCTTCAATGCCTCCACGAGCATATAGGATACGGCCACGATAGTGATGTCTTCTCCCTTCCGGTGGATCATGCCCTTGCCGATCGGGATGGAATAGACCTCTTCGGGAACATATCCCGTCGTTTTATGAAGCCACCGGTGTTCCACAAAAAGGACCGGGTTGTTGTCGATGATGGCGGAGATCATCAGCCCCTTAGCATCGTAGGGAGTGGCAGGAGCAACAATCTTCAAACCGGGAACATTCATGAGCATACCCTGGATGCACTGGGAATGCTGAGCTCCCGAGCCCCATCCCCGGGCGCTGATAGTCCTTACCACCATGGGAACCGGGACCTTTCCTCCAAACATGTAGCACCATTTGGACGCGTGATTCACCAACTGATCCAGGGAAAGCAGGAGAAAATCCATCCTTGCATGAATAAGTACAGGCCTCAGTCCTGCCATGGCCGCCCCAGCCGCAATCCCTGTCATTGAATTTTCGGCAATCGGGGTATCAAACACCCGGTTTGCGCCATATTTCTCCTTCAGGCCTTTCGTGGTTCCGAAAACACCCGCGACGTCGTCCACGCCTTCACCCATGATGAACACCCTCGGATCCCTGGCCAGGAACTGGTCCAGCGCTTCATGCAGCGCATCCCTGTAAGTAAGCACACGGTCGCCCGTATGATCGCCCGTTATAAAAAAGTTGCCGAGCTTTTCAACCTGAACTGTAGTCCAAGGCATAACATACCCTCCTTTTTCAAAAAAGTGCTGTTTAAAAAGTGCTGTTTTACAGCAAAAACCTGCTATTCGGCATACACAAAATCCAGCAGCTCATCCGGTGACGGCTTTGGAGAACTTTGGGCGAACCTGAATGCATCTTCAATCAATTCGTAAATCTCCCGGTCAATGCTCTTCTCAAGCTCGGCTGTCAAAACTCCCCGGGACTTCAGGAATTCCGCGAAGCGTTTAATCGGGCACCGGGAAACCCAGTAGTCGTATTCTTCCTTCGGCCTGTAGCCTTCTCCCACGTCATCCACCGTTCCGATATGGCCTTTCCACCGGTAGGTCAGGCATTCAATCAGGGTGGGCCCTTCGCCCCTGCGGCACCGAGAAATGGCTTTTTCCGCGTAATCGGAAACTTCAAGCACGTCATTCCCGTCAACCTGGTAGCCCGGCATTCCATAGCCCTGGGCCCATTTGTGGATGTTGTCGCCGACCTGCCGCGACAGCTGGTGCGAGTTGATGGCGTAAAAATTATTCTCACAGACGTAAACAACAGGTAGCTTTTTTAACGCGGCAAAATTCAGGCTTTCATGGAAAGTGCCTTCGTCAGCGGCGCCGTCGCCGAAAAATACAACGGTTACCCTGTCATTGCCAAGCAGCTTAGACGCCAGGGCCGTACCGGTTCCCAGCGGGATGTTCCCTCCGACAATGGCGGACGAACCAAGAATTCCGACATCGGGGTCCACAAGATGCATTGACCCGCCCCTGCCGCGGGCACAGCCGGTTTTTCTCAGGTACAGTTCGGCAATCATTTTTTTAATGTCTCCGCCCTTCGCAATATACTGGGAATGACTGCGGTGAGTGCCGAAAATATAATCATCCTTCCGGAGGTGAATGCAAACGCCGGCCGCTACTGCTTCCTGGCCAATGGACAGGTGAATTGGCGTCTTAATCTCATCATACTTGTACTCGTCATTGATTCTTTGCTCAACCAGGCGAATAAGCTTCATGGTCCTGTAAACTTCGATCCACTTGCTCTTATCCACGAATAATCACCTCTTTCCCTCGTTTATATTGAAAAAGGAACCTTATATTGAAAAAAGGGAATTGCTAATACAAAAGCCTGATCCTGTCCTCCTTCCAGTCCTTGAGCTCACTGACGGCCTCCGATACGTTGGAGTAGCCGTTGCCGATGAAGTAATCGCATCGCGCGGCAAGCCAGGTGTCCACCAGGACTTCTAGCCCCTTTTGCCTGTTGTCCCGGTATTCATAAAAGTGCACTCCCTTGCCGTTTCCGGGAACCCTTCTGCATTCGGTATAAACCAGTAGGTCGCCGTACCTTTTCCTGTATTCCTCCAGTATCTCAATGCAGTCGGTCATCAAAAATATCCGCATGCCCGGGTTGGCCTCAAGGACTTTGTCAATTTCGCCGGGATACCGGGCATTTAACTCATGCAGGTGCCTTACTTCCACGATTTTGTCGCTGCTGCGTACGTGGACTGCCAAAAAAGGCGAGCCTTTCATATTCGCGTCGTAGAAAGCGTCGATAAGGGATTGGACATCCCTGCGGAGACGAATATAGTTACGTATTAGGAAGCGGAACAATGCGCGGCGGTCCAGCCCGAAGCAGGGGTGGTCTGCCGGCACCAGGGGCATGATTTTTTCCACGTCGACATAGGAATCCCGGACTATGACATTCTCACTTCTACCCAATACATGACCCGACTCCTCCGGCTCACGATCCGGCTCCTCCGGCCCCGGGGGACAGTCTCCGTCAGGCCTGCCGGAAAGGAGGATATTCCCGCTGTTCCACCGTTCCGGATAGAAAGAGAATTCCTCCCTCGCCAGGTCCCGGGCAGTGAAACCCGATACCGGCTCAAAAAACTGCTCAAAGGTGTTGGAACCGCCGGATGAGGAATAAAGGCTGCCTTCACCCCAGAAAACAACGGGAATCCTTTGCAGGATTTCCGCAAAAAGCAGCTGGGCCAGGACATGGTGCATTTCATGCCAAAAGCCCTGGGATATTTCCCTGATCAACAGGAACTTCTTATCTGACAATGACTTTTTGCTCGAAACAGGCTTTTTGTCATGCATTCTCTCAAATCCCCCATTTCATCCCGCGCTTTCCCAGGGTCCGGGCTCGAGCGGCGAGTCCCGGGTATCACAGGAGATCCCCATGGCCCTGCTCCCTCAGCTTATCCACAAGCAACTTCACTTTTTGTGACTGGTCCCTGGGGCAAACCAGCATTTCGTTCTTTGTGCCGACCACAATCATGTTGTCGATATCGATTGTGCAAATCGCGATATCCTTTCCGTAAATAACGGAATTCGTCGTATTGATGCCGATATGGCGCCCTTTTATGCGGTTGCCGTCGGAATCCGCCTCCAGAGTTTTTGCCAGGGCGTCGATACTGCCAATATCATCCCAGTCAAAAGCAGCCCTTACGGCATACAGCGACGAAGCGCATTTCTCAAGAACCCCATTGTCAAAGGAAATGCTGCAAATCTCGCCGTAGGCCTTCTTAAAAGATTCGGAACTTTCATCTCCCCCTTTTTCCAGTGCGCCGGAAAGCTTTTCGTAATGCCCGGGAATGTGCTCCTTGATGCTGCGGATAATTGCATTCATCGTGCCGACCACAATCCCGCAGTTCCACAGGTAATCGTCGGAGCGGATAAGTTCCCGGGCTACTTCCAGCGGCGGTTTTTCAATGAAATTCAAAACCGGCGATACTTTTTCATCTTCGCTTGCAGCCGGTTTTACCCGGATATAGCCATATCCAGTTGCAGGGTAAGTGGGCCTGACACCTATGATTACAAGGCAGTCGGTCCTCCCGGCGGCGTCATAGGCCAATCGCAAAGCTTCTGCATATTTCTCCGTGTCTTTCACGTATCCGTCGGCCGGTACGAAGCACAGGACTCCCTCTTTAAATCTTTTCTGCAGCACGAGTGTTGCGCAGGCAATGCACGCGGCAGTATTCTTCCTCTCCGGCTCCAGCAGGATATTCCCTTCCGGGATGTACCCGGCTGTTGCCTTTTTTGTAATGCCTTCCAAAGCCTTGCTTGTTAATATAAAGCAATTTTCCGGTTCAACAACTTTACACAATATCCTGATTGTCTGAACAATCATGGAACTATCATTTTCTATGGGAATAAACTGTTTCGGGGAGGCTTCCTTTGAAAGGGGCCAAAGCCTTGTTCCCGAACCACCCGCCATAAGTACGGCATACCTTTGCATAACCTTGCACTCCTTTTCGCAGACCTTCAATTGCTGGGTATGTATCAGGCGGCTAAACTTAATTTATCTTATGTAAATTTGATCGATAAGGTTACTTTCCGGGGAATTGGCATAAAATAAACAATTAACAGTTTGCAAAAATTTTGAGGACTGTCCCCATTTTTTTGAGGACTGTCCCCTCATTTTATGGTAAAATCAAAAATAACAGTTGCAGGAACGGGTTTCACGGAGTTTCATGTAATTTCACGTAATAGCTTCACGGAAAATATTTGCCTGGCAGGGAGGATTCGAATGCAGGGATACAAAAACAAACGCGCACTAAAATTCATCGTGACAGCATGCGTACTTGTATCGGCACTGGCTTTGCTGTTCGGACAAGCCGCGGCTGCGCAGCCCAGGGACGTGGCCGGCCACTGGGCCGAGGGTCCCATAGTCAAATGGAGCGAGCTCGGAATAATCAACAGCAAGCCCGATGGAAACTTCAAGCCCAATGATCCCATAACAAGGGCGGAATTGTCAGCCATTATAAACCGCATATTCAGATACACCGAATATACAAACGCAGGATTCAGGGATATCAGGGGCGACGAATGGTATGCCCGTGACATAAACATTGCCGCCGCTGCCGGATATTTAAAAGGAAGCAACGGCTATGCCAACCCAAACACGCCCGTCACGCGCCAGGAGGCGGCGGTCATGCTCGCGAGGGCATTCCAGCTGCAGCCGGCAATATCATCGACCCAATTCCGTGACGCCGCGCAAATAGCCAGCTGGGCCAGGGAAGCGGTCGACACCATGGCGGCCAGGGGCTACATCAACGGAAGACCCGGCAACATATTCGCCCCCCTTGACAAGATGACAAGGGCAGAAGCAATCAAGGTAATAGACAACCTCCTCGGGACCCTTGTAAACAAACCGGGCAGCCACACCTTCACGGCAGCTTCAAATGCGCTGGTGAACACCGGCGGGGCTGTAATTAACAACGCGATAATTAACGGAAACCTCTACCTCGCTCCCGGAATCGACTCGGGTACGGTCACCCTGAGCGGCTGCGAGATAAAGGGTTCGCTTTACATGGAAGGCGGGTACACGGTCATCCTGGAAAATACCCGCGTAAACGGGCAGCTCGTGCTCAGCAGGAAAAACGGAAATGCCAGCGTGACAACTACGGGTACAGCGACCGTCTCCGAGACAGTGATGAAAACCGGCGCGACGCTTATAAACAATGCCGGAAACAACTGCTTCAATGTCGTAACGGTGGACGCGGGCGTTCCTTCAGCGCACACCGTCGGTTTTACGGGCAATTTCGGAAAAATAACCGTTAATGCGGGCAATATAAATATAAACTTCAGCTCTGGCAATGTTTCAGGCGTGACGCTGCAGCAGCCAGGAGTCACTGTAAATGTTGCCGGCAATGCCACGGTGGCCGAAATGACGCTGAATGCCGCTGCAACGGTCAACGGCCAGGGCAGGATATCCATTGCAAGAGTCAATTCCAACGGAGTTGTGCTCGAATACGAGCCCGATGAAATAATAAAGAAGGATACGGTTCAAAACATAACCATAATCAATCCCAGGGAAGGAGAACCCGGCGAAACTCCCGGGGGATCGGACAGTGATACACAGGATCCCGGCACGGGAGGCGACGATGAAACCGGCGGAGGATCAGGCGATAACGATAATACCCCCGGCGATACCCCGGGCGGCGATACCGGAGAAACCGGTACAGGCGATGGTACAGGAGACAATGAAGAACCGGGCGAAGAACCCGGCGAAACCCCGGGAGAAGATGAGAACTGCGAAGGCTCCGATCCCAATGAAACTCCGGGAGGAGGAACTCCCGGAGGCGGCACACCCGGTGGCGGAACACCGGGCGGTGGTACTCCCGGAGGTGGAACGCCTGGCGGAGGCACTCCCGGCACATCCGAGCCCAGGGTACTGTCAGCCACCGCTACGGTTGGAGGCCAAAGCATCAGCGCTGTTGACCAGGGCAACGGCACCTGGGTGGTGAACCTCTCTTCCGTGCCGAGGGACAGCGTCTTTTCCACCATATCAGTGACGGCTACCGCTGGTACCCGGGAAGCAATAGTCAACTGCATGGGAATAATCACTACGCTGCAATTCAGCAATGGCTACCTGAGTTTCAGCGCAAGCCAGGTAATAAGCAAGGCATTGGGCTTTACCATACCGGACAGCCTGATGACCGTCAAGACATTAAGCGATTTCGGGGTGTCAATGATCAGCGTTACGCTTATAGGCGAAGGCGGGACAACCAGCATAACGGTTCAGTTGAATTATTAACAGCACAACAGCACGTTTGATTTATTAACAGGGTTGAATTGTTAAATTGAATAATCAATAGCAGTTCAGTTAATTTAAAGAGCCGCCCGAAGGGATAAAACCCGGAAAGCGGCTCTATTTCCGCAAATCCAGATAGATTATTCCCGCCTTTTCTCCACCCAATTTATAGGACTGTCCCTCCTTTGAAATACAAACTTACCCGTAAACTACACCAGGATTTGACAAACTATGACATTGTAGGGGTGGTATATATGGAAAATGTGGTGCCTGTCCTGGAAATTTTGCTGTCGATGAGAGGCGAGAAATGCAATCACCCTTAGGGGTGATGTTAGTTAAATCTTTCATTGTTATAATATAATTAAATATTATCGGGAAAAATCTAAAAAACATCTAAAGAACCAAAATTGCCATTGATCGACATAAACCGACGGTCAGGCGCCAGGATATATGAAACAGAGAAAACGCGGAGGTGGTAATACAACAAGGACTAATATGACGTCTAAAAGCTAATACAAAAAACAATACAAGACCAATAAGAAGCCAATACAAAGACAAAGAGAATCAGAACGGATAACACATGGCCTATTTATGCTAAGCTTTTAAATAAGCCAAAAAGCGCGACTAACTTTACCAAAACAGGGAATCGCTAAATTTAAATTCAGTTGGGGACATTATTTTAAAAACTATTATTTTGTGTTCGCTTGAATTGGTCAGGGGGTATAAGATGAAGGCCATGCGTATATACAAATCAGGCTGGAACAAGTATGCGGCGATCGCGGGACCTTTTTGGTATATAAAGAGAGGTATGTACTTAAAGGGGCTCCTGTTGCTGTTGGTGGCAGTGGCAAGCTGCGGCCTGGGTATTATCCCGGTCTGGTTGTATTGCGGATACCATGGAAACGCTGATTTTTACACGCATTTGAAAGAAAAGCATTTCTATATTTATTAGAAGAATTTATTAGAAAATTAAATGAAATTATAAAAATTAATTAAATAGAGAAACCATTCGACAAACAATATGGCTAAAACTGAGATTATATGCATAATTCGACGAAAATACCAAACAAATAAATGGCGCCATAACACAGGAAACTTTGGTCAAAAAAGCAAAAAAACAGGGAATAGAGGTTGACGATAATAGAAACAATTAGTAGAATATAAGTGATTTATTTAGAAATATTTCCAATTTTCAATAATGCCATGGTGAACCGTGGCATTATTAATCGAAAAAAAGATTAACAACACAGCAAAAAAAGTGTTATAATTTACATAAAACACAAATTTTCGCTGCCACAGGAAAAAAGGACAGAGAACAAACTATTAAAAACGACACGTAAATTACAAGAAAATGGCTGAGCAAATACGAAAGCCAGGCAAATAAAACCACATAGAGATAAAAGGTGCAAGGGGTATTACGCGAAAGGTCTACTATGAATTAATTTTAGTTGGGGGGTGGTTGCCATGGTAACCTATTCACGTAAAATTTTGCTTGTCTTTATAGATTTCTTCCTGGTAAATCTATCGGTTTACACTGCGCTTCTGCTCAGGTTTGAAGGCACCATACCCGGCCAGTACATAAACATATACCTGCAGGCAACCATGCTGATCACCCTGTGCAAGCTCGTTATATATTATTTCTTCGGAATGTACACCAGTCTATGGATCAACGCGAGCGTTGACGACCTGATACGCATATTGCTCGCGATAACATCCGGCACTGTATTTGAATATCTCGTCAGCCTGGCAGCCGAGATGATGCTTCCAAGGTCGGTATACATCATCTCATGGGCCCTGACTCTCCTGCTCGTGGGAGGGAGCCGTCTAAGCTCCAGGATGTTAAGATATATAAAAAACATATATAAAATGAACCGCAACGGGAGAAAGCGCGTAATGATCATAGGCGCCGGCGACGCCGGTTCAATGGTGCTGAAAGAGCTCAAAACGCGCGGAGCGGGACACTACAATCCCGTTGCCGTGATCGACGACGACAAGAGGAAACATCACGCAAGCATCCACGGCGTGCCCATTAAAGGCGGCCGCGATAAAATAATCGAAACGGTGAAAAAATTGAAAATAGACGAAATAATCATCGCGATGCCCTCGGTACCACGGGAAACTGTCTCGGAAATCCTCGAAATATGCAAGCAAACCCCGTGCAAGCTCAAAACACTTCCGGGCGTTTACGAGCTCATAGACGGCATGGTGACGATGGAACAGCTCAGGGAAGTCAGCATTGAAGACCTGCTCGGGAGAGAGCCCGTCAGGCTGAATACGGACGAAATCGCAGGCTACCTCACGGGCGAGACAATCCTGGTAACCGGCGGCGGCGGGTCCATAGGCTCCGAGCTGTGCCGCCAGATCGCCCATTACAATCCCAGGAAGCTCTTAATATTCGACATATATGAAAACAACGCCTATGACCTCCAGAACGAGCTTCATCGCAAATACGGCAGCAGGCTCGACATGGAGGTGCTAATAGGTTCCATAAGGGACAGGAGCAGGCTCGAAGAAATATTTGAGAAATACAGGCCCGGAGTCGTGTTCCATGCCGCGGCCCACAAGCACGTGCCTCTGATGGAGGCCAACCCGGCGGAGGCGGTTAAAAACAATATTTTCGGTACATATTACGTGGCTGAATGCGCCCACAGGTATAACGTAAAAAGGTTCGTACTGATTTCCACCGACAAGGCAGTAAATCCTACCAATATAATGGGCGCCACAAAGCGCGTGGCCGAAATGGTCATCCAGGCCATGGACAAGATAAGCAAAACGGAATTCGTGGCGGTGCGCTTTGGCAATGTCCTCGGCAGCAACGGCAGCGTAATACCGCTGTTCAAGAAGCAGATCGAGGAGGGCGGCCCTGTTACGGTTACTCACCCCGAAATAACAAGGTTCTTCATGACGATACCGGAAGCCGTCAGCCTCGTTATACAGGCCGGAGCCATGGCAAGGGGCGGCGAAATATTCGTGCTTGACATGGGCAAGCCAATTAAAATAGTCGATTTAGCAAGGGACCTCATCCGGCTGTCGGGCCTGGTGCCCGATGTGGATATAAAGATAGAGTTTAGCGGCCTGCGGCCCGGCGAAAAGCTCTACGAGGAAATCATGACGGAAGAAGAAGGCCTCCAGGCAACAAAGAACAAGAAGATATTCATCAGCAGGCCTTTTGAAATAGACTATCACGACATAATGAAAAAGCTTTCAGCGCTGGAGAAATGCCTTGGAAACAGGGAAGGCCTGATATGCAAGCTGGCAGAGGTAGTTCCCACGTACAATTGCCCCTATGAAGAGGTGGCGGCTGCAAGAGAAATATTAACTACAGGCGATGAAGAAACTGAGGAAGGCATTGCAACAGAAACGATGGTAATAAGGGAAGTCCGCACCGCAAGCGGAACATGAGAGCATACATATTTATTTGACAAATTGCGATGAATTTTTAAAAATATCCTATGTAAACATTTATTTTTTGTAACAGGTGAAGGACATGACCTTTAACGGGGGACAGGAAGAAAACTGGTATGCGCTGTTTGTGACCACGGGAAAAGAAGACGACGTAAAAGCCCGTTTAAACTATAAATTCCAGGACCGATTCACGGTGCTGGTACCGAAGCGCAAGCTACGCGAGCGAAAAGGCGGAACATGGATTAACGTCATAAGAACCCTGTTTCCCGGTTACGTGCTGATAAAAAGTAAAATAGGCACCCAGGAGTATTATGAACTGAAAGGTACACCGGACCTGATCAAGCTGCTCAGGACGGGAAATGACATAACGCCTGTTGATGATGATGAAATGAGGGTGCTTTCGCAGCTGATTTGCAACGGTGAATTGATAGGTTTTTCCGATGTACTCGTGGAAAACCAGCGCGTTATTGTGGTGGACGGCCCGCTCAAATCGCTGGAAGGAATAATAGAGAGTATCAACAAGAGAAAAGGCCGTGCGAAAATAAGGATGAGCTTCCTCAATGAACTGAGGACAGTAGAACTGGGAGTAAACATTTTAAAGCCTTGTGTGTAGTACCAGGTATTAGAATGAAATACCCATGCAGGGCTTTTTTTGAGGACAGAAAACAATCCCGCGCAACTGATGCGGTGTTTCGGCCCGCTGGCGGGAACGGGAGGCCATAGTTTTGCTTATATAGGGGCAATTTTATTGGGATTGTCCTGTGGCGAAGCTATGCCTTCTTTACAGCACGATTTGTATATATGTAAATAAATTAAAATGGTGAGGGGTTAAAATTGGGTAATGGTAAATTGAGAAATATTCCTTTCTCTCCGCCGGATATTACCGATGAAGAGATAGAAGAAGTAATAAAGGCTTTGAAGTCAGGTTGGATCACAACCGGGCCAAGAACAAAAGAATTTGAAAGAAAGATAGCTGAATATGTAGGTGTAAATAAGGCGGTATGTTTAAGTTCTGCAACAGCTGCTATGGAATTGACCCTTCGCATTCTTGGAATAGGACCTGGAGATGAAGTAATTACTTCGGCTTATACATATACTGCTTCTGCTTCTGTTATACATCATGTGGGAGCTAAAATTGTATTGGTTGATACAGCACCTGATTCTTTTGAGATGGATTATGAAAAACTAGCCGAGTCTATTACAGAAAATACAAAAGCCATTATATCTGCTCGGTGTAAAATAGTTGTAGGATAAAAGTAAAAGAGACCAATCTTCTTTGGTATAATTAAATTAACCAAACAAAAACCACCAAGGAAGGAGAGGTCTCTTTGAATAACATTA
>JAMNXU010000027.1 GCA_023623175.1 Bacillota bacterium | reverse complement strand
GTGTGGACAACTTAAAGGGTATTATTTTTTAGGGGTGCTTGCAATGGAGTTTTTCCCATTTTATGCAGGGTTTTTTAAGTTCCGGAACGCTCGGTTTTCATTGTACCAAAAACATCCCGTCGCGCCAATACTTTCTAAAGGACTTGTTTACAGGCAAAATTTAAGCTTTAATTATAATGAATCGTGTTAAATTTGCCAATTTAATTTGCAGTTAAGATATTTTTAACACGGAATATTGCTTATTAATCACAAACATGTTGTTTCCTGATAAAAACTAATTTATATTGCAGCGATTACGAAATCGGCGTTCTGCTGATATAAAACGATTTTTCAGCGACCATTACCGATAAAATACTAATTTAAACATATTAAACTAATAAATAAACAAGTAAACCCATTATCATTTTGCAAACATGTTGCAAAGATTCTATTCCGGCTCAGGCAGTAACTCGGCTCAGGCAACGGCGGTTACTGATGAGATAAAAACAGCAAAAAAGGAGAGTTGACCATGTCTAAATTTAACGGTTTGGGAATGCATCTCGGAAATCTTTCATTGCTTTCCGATGCAAAGACGCGTTCCATCAGTCCTGAAAACTTTACCGGCGAAAAAGGCAAAGGCGGCATGTCCGTCGACGGACCCGCGGCTCCGTGCGCAAGGGACCTGGGCCAGGGTTGGAAAATTTCACCATATGTCATAATCAAACCCGGTGAAACCTTTGTTATGGCAGATATCGAAGGTCCCGGAGCAATCCAGCACATCTGGCTTACACCCACAGGCCACTGGAGATTCAGCATATTGAGGATGTACTGGGATGACCAGGAGCAGCCCTCAGTTGAATGCCCCGTAGGCGACTTCTTTGCATGCGGCTGGGGTTCCTATGCCCAGGTTTCATCGCTTGCGGTATGCGTCAATCCCGGGAGCGCCTTCAACTGCTACTGGGAAATGCCTTTCCGCAAACGTGCCAAAATCACCATGACCAACATAGACGAAAAAGAAATGGTACTTTACTACCAGATAGACTATACGCTGACCGAAGTACCTGAAAACGCTGCCTATTTCCATGCCCAGTTCCGCAGGGTCAATCCCCTTCCCTACAAGGAAGTATATACCATCCTTGACGGAGTAAAAGGTAAAGGACACTATGTCGGAACCTACATGGCATGGGGTGTGAACAACAACGGCTGGTGGGGTGAAGGCGAGATCAAATTCTACATGGACGGAGACACTGATTTTCCGACCATCTGCGGAACAGGCACCGAGGACTATTTCTGCGGGTCGTATAATTTCGAAAACAAGGTTCTCGGACGTTACCAGGAGTTCACCACTCCCTACTCGGGACTGTCCCAGGTAATCAGACCCGACGGGTTGTACAGTTCCCAGCAGAGGTTCGGAATGTACCGCTGGCACATAATGGATCCCATTCGTTTTGAAAAAGATCTGAAGGTCACAATACAGGCTCTCGGCTGGAGATCCGGAGGAAGGTACCTGCCTCTGCAGGATGACATCGCTTCGGTGGCATACTGGTACCAGACGCTTCCCACGGCTCCGTTCCCGAAACTGCCCGACAAGGATTACCTTGAAGTGATATAGTTTGAAAAACACTTTCCGTGTTCTAACCCTTGTATTAAGCAAAACAACAGTAAGAAAAACCCCGATAACGGAGGTAAGTTTCCATGTTTTTCGACAACACTCCTTTGTATAAATTACCCGACGGCGTTGTAACCCGTTGGGCAAGTCCTGAGAATCCCAAAGGCCTCAAGGGTGAAGGCGGAAAAGAAGGCGGCGGACGTAAAGGCCGCGCCTGCTTCCCGCTGCATGCAGGCGAAACTGTCGTCCTGGCCGAAGAACCCAGGTCAAGCGGTGTAATACGACGTATCTGGATGACCATAAGCGAACGGACCCCGGAAATGCTTCGCGGTATCAAAATCGAATTTTTCTGGGACGGTTGTGAAAAACCTGCCGTAAGCGCTCCGATAGGAGATTTCTTCGGAATAGGCCTCGGTCGTATCACGGCGTTTCAATCCGCCCTGCTCTCCAATCCCGAGGGCAGAAGCTTCAATTGCTTTATTCCGATGCCTTTTCGCACTGGAATGAAGGTTACGGTTACCAACGAAACCAATACGGACCTTCGCATGCTTTTTTATGACATTGACTACACTCTGGGCGACAATACCGGAGATGATACGCTTTATTTTCACGCATACTTTAACAGGGAAAATCCGACGCAGATAAAGAAAGACTATGAAATTCTTCCCAAAGTTAAGGGAAAGGGCAGGTTCCTGGGCTGCAACCTGGGCGTAATTGCCGATAAAACCAGGTATTCAGTTTCATGGTGGGGCGAAGGAGAAGTCAAAATGTACATTGACGGCGACACGGACTTCCCCACGCTGTGCGGTACAGGCACTGAAGATTACATTGGAACGGCCTGGGGCCAGGGCAAATACGACCACCTGTTCCAGGGATGTCCCATAGCGGACCATGATAACATGCAGTATTGCTTCTACAGGTACCATGTTATGGACCCGGTTTATTTCAGGAGCGATATCCGTGTGACCATTCAGCAGCTGGGATATTTTACGGAACAGGTCAAACCGTTCTTTTTGTATAACGAAGCCCAACTGTACTCTGCCCGCGGCGAATTGATAGATTTCTCCAAAAACGGTCCCAAAACCGGGTTGTTCGAAAGGTGTGATGACTGGTCCAGTTGTGCATATTTCTACCTTGACAGGCCGGTCAGCGATCTGCCGGAGATTCTGCCCGTGGAGCAGCGTCTTATCAAACAGGTCCAATCAGTGGAAAAGAAACCGGGACTCGCAGGAGAGTAACCTCTCCTGCTCCCGTCCCTAAAGCCGTATTTTCTTATTTTTTTGCAGGCGGTTGATCCAGCTTTTCAGGCTGCGGATGCTTTGTGCCATTGCAGCTGTTTCGTTCCATTTCAGCCATATTGATGTTTTTCGCATTATTACCATCTCGCAATTATTTCGGCAACGAGCTTCTTAAAGTTTTTCCCGGCCCTGCTAGCAGTTTCTGCAACTTCACTGTGGCTCAGAGGTTTGTCCAGGATTCCGGCGGCCATGTTTGTGATACAGCTTATTCCCAGGACCTTCATGCCCGCGTGGACAGCGGCCGTCACTTCTGGCACCATTGACATGCCTACCGCGTCGCCGCCAAGGATGCTTATGGCCCTGATTTCGGCAGGAGTTTCGTACATGGGCCCCTGGGTGTAGAAGTAAACGCCTTCGCGAATCGGCACTCCTGTGTTTTCAGCAGCTTCCTTCGCTATTTTCCTTGCTTCCCTGTCATAAGCATAGGTCATGTCCGGAAATCTTTCCCCGAATTCATCAATGTTAGGGCCCCTTAACGCCGAAGGAGCAACAAACCCTATATGGTCGCTGATCACCATGATGTCCCCCGGCCTGAAATCCCTGTTGACTCCGCCCGCGGCGCTTGTCAAGAGCAGTTTCCCGACTCCAAGGAGCTTTAACACGCGGATATGGAAAACAAGCGAAAGGGCGTCATATCCTTCATAATAATGAAAGCGGCCTTTCATCACGAGTATGTATTTACCGGCAATTCTTCCTGCCACCAGTTTGCCTTCGTGGTAAATAACCGTCGGAACCGGAAATCCGGGAATATCCCTGTAACTAATCTGTATCGGCTCTTCAATTTCATCCAGCAAATTGCCCAGCCCGGAACCTAAAATAACTGCGATTTCAGGTTTTTCAGGCAGTCTTGAGCTGATATAATCCGCTGCTTCACTGATTTTTTCCAAGTATTCCTTCATATATTACCTCCTTCTAATTTGGTGCCATGACTCAGATACCTCTTTTTTCCCTGAAAAGCCCCATTATCTCCCGGACGCCCAGCGTATTGACAATATCCCGCGCGGTAAGCCAACCCTTTCGCGCGACATTCAGCCCGAACCGGATTTCATCTATTTCTTCTGACCTGTGGGCGTCAGGATTTATGGCAAACATGCATCCAGACTGCTTTGCCGGTCTGCAAAACCTCCAGTCCAGGTCAAGGCGGTGTGGATTGGCATTGATTTCAATTATTACATTTTTTTCTGCAGCCTTTTTCAGCACCGCGCCAATGTCTATGCTGTAGGGTTCGCGCGCAAGCAGCAGCCGCCCCGTGGGATGACCCAGTATGTTAACATGGGGGTTTTCAAGCGCGGTCAATACACGCCGTGTCATTTTGTCCCCGTCCATTCTGAAAGACGAATGGACAGAAGCTATGACAAAATCAAACCACTCCAGGACATCGTCATCATAATCAAGGCTTCCGTCAGGAAGTATATCCACCTCTATACCTTTCAATATCCTGAAAGAACAGGAGCAGTATTTCTCGTTCAACAGGTCTATCTCCTCGTGCTGCCGCTTAATATCCTCGACGGACAATCCCCCTGCGTAATGGGCCGATTTGCTGTGATCGCATATCCCGATATATTCGTAGCCCTCTTTTACGCAATAATCAGCGAGTTTTTCAATGGAATCGGTCCCGTCGCTGTAATTTGTATGTACGTGAAGAATACCCCTTATGTCGCTGCCGGTAACAAGTTCCGGCAACTCGCTCCTGAGCGCCGCTTCTATTTCACCGGTGTTTTCCCTCAGTTCGGGCGGTATGTACTGCAATCCGAGCAGGTCGAAAATTTCCGCTTCATCGCTGATATTGATACGGCAATCCCCGCGGTACAACCCTGATTCGTCAATCCTTAAACCCTTTTGCTCCGCGAGCCTTGCCATTGCCTTGTTGTGTCCCCTGCTTCCGGTGAAGTAATAAAGGGCATAGGGGTACCGGCTGTCCGAAACCATGCGAAGGTCACAGCGCATTCCGTTGGCCAGGACGACGGAAGATTTGAAATCATCCGTCGAAACAACTTCGCTTACAAAACGGTGTCCCGTGAATAAATCCAAAATCTCCCCGGAACCGGTATCTCCGGGCAACATTGCAATTATGTCAATGTCGCTGACAATCTCCGTTTTCCTCCTGAGGCTCCCTACAACCTCAGCCGTGACTCGGGCTCCGTCTTTGAGATCTTTGAGAATATCGGCCGCCAGTTCCTCCGCCCTGACGTACAAAAAACGATTCTTGATTTTATCAAGGTTTTCAATCCCATTCAAAATGTTTTGCTGCATGCTGCGTCCGAAATTTTTAAGCGACGCGATTCGATTGTCAAGGCATGCCTTTTTCAGTTCATCAATGGTCGATATGCCCAGCGACTCATATATCGTCCTTATTCTTTTGGCTCCGAGCCCCGGGATTTTCGTCATTTCTATTAATCCCGGCGGCACTGTTTTTTGCAGCCTTTCGTAATATGCCATTTTGCCCGTTGTTACAAGCTCGGTTACCTTGGACGTAAGGGCTTGCCCAAAGCCGCGCAGCTGGCCAAGCCGGTTTTCATACACGACGGTTTCTATGTCTTCATCGAGCATTTCAACTGTCCTTGCGGCGTCATAATAGGCTTTGGCCTTGAAAAAGCTTTCCCCTTTCAGCTCAAGAAGCAATCCGATACTGCTTAGTACGCGGGCAACCTCATACTTGTTCACAATACCCCTCCATAATGCTCCGAAACAGTGTAATGTGATATCGAAACAGTGCAATAATGATATCGAAACAGTGTAACAATGATATCGGAACAGAGTAACAATGATATTATACCTGAAATTTCCCCGACAGATTCATTGCTTTCTTTTAATCGGTTCAGCCGTTTTCAGAATGCAAACCTTGCAGGGGGAATATCCGCGTTCGATTGCTTCGGAAAGCTTGAGGGGTATCTTGCTTTTTTCAAGGTAAAGGCATTCCCCGTCGTGGTATTTCGTGCCCGTTTTTGTGACATAAACAAGGGATTTGTCGCTGATGTCATCGCCGCCGATGTTTTCGACGCTGTTGCCTGCTGAAGTTTCGGTACCGGTATTTTTACCGGCGTCGTAGTACTCCTCTCCCGCTCCTCGGCTGCCTGCAACCCATCCCTTTTCCACCGACCTGTGCACCGTGGTGAATTTCACATTCCCGAAAAACGGCAATGCAAGCCGGTTTTCATACTTTATTACGAGGACCGTGTCATCTTTTTCGGGCGTGTATCCTATTTCCTCCCACAGGTTCAAATAATGCGGATCCTCAGATTTTGTAACGTACTCAACCATTGACTGCGGCAATTCACAGTAAATCAGCGAAATTCGTTCGGCATCAACGAGCCTGCCGTTATCCCTGAGATTATTCCTCACAAGTCCGAGAACAACTTCATTCTTTAATTCATTCTTTATTGCAGTGTACCTGGCCCCGGTCGTTTTTGCAAGAATCCTTCCCAAAGAACTGTCAAACCGGTTGCCAATTTCATCGGCAAGAGTTTGCCACAACCGTCCCAACGCATCGGTGCCCGATTTGCCGGAAACTATGTCCCTGAGCGCTTCAACGACGGCTGACGAAGAATTTTGGCCCAGGTTTCCCAGTTCGTCTTTAAGAATATCATTGTAGTCCATGCCTGCATCGGCGGCCTTTTCATCTTCGAGATCATTTAAAAGAGCGAGGATATAACTGTGTCCCGACAGCTGCCTTACCGTTTCATAAGTAGCATGGTCAAGCGCCGAAGCCACCGCTGCTGTCCTTATCAAAAACATAAGCACTGCAGCAATACAGAGAAAAAATGGAAAAACCAGTGCCGCCTCCACCGTAATCGATCCTTTTGCCGGGTTTTTTACTCTAACCATGTTTTTTACTTTAACAAGTCTTTTTCCATTATTCAGTCTTTTTTCTTCCATCAGGCTTTTCCCCTAACAGATAATAAAAAATTTAATTAGTAACCCAGGAAAACCTGTTTTTCAATAACATAGCACCCGTCTTCGAATGGCCCTATCTTGACCCTGTCGGGAAAAACGGCCGGGATGAACCACAGGTTTATTTTCACCCTGGCCTTTGCCACTACGGCACTGCTGTAATCCGCGATGTTAAACCGGCTGTCATGCTGCTTCATATTGAACTGGAGCAGCTGCCTTATACCCGCCAGTTTCTCGCCCTCGGGCTGTATCAGCAGGAACAGCCTCAGATAATCGGCATAATCCATTTTCAGCGCGGTTGAAGCTGATAATGAAGGAGCAATTGCAACGGCTTTGCCCCGGTATAAATCAAGCATGTCCCGTCCCGCCTGTATAGCGCCCCTGGCAAGGGCATATGCGAGCCTGTAAATCGGCTCGGGATTCTTGCTGGCTATGAAATAATCAAGGCTGTTGATGGCAAACCTTGTAAAAGCAAGCCTTTGGGCCATTCTGGCAACATTGTCGACCTGGTTGCGGCTCCCGAAAAGGATGTATTCAACTTCCCCCTTTTCAAAAAAATGGCCAAAATGTTTTTTCGACGTGACAAAACTGAAATGGGTCATTATGTACTCGTTTACGTAGACATTCTCAATGCCGTTCTGCACGGAAGCTTTAATCCTGTCCACAAGCTTCCGTGCAAAAGAGAGAACTCCGTCATTGGCAGCTTCAGCATCGGCATTGCTGTACCGGGGCGTTGTTCCCAGCTCAAGGCTGACGTTTTCATCGAGTTCATCATTTTTCCTGATGTCATCGGGGTCGATAAGCCATTCAGGATCCACCCCGGCCAAGTATTGCCTGTAGAGGTCATAGAACCTGTTCAGAAGCTCGAGAGCCTTTGCGCCGCTGTCATCGGCAGAGGGAGTCGTCTCGCTGTTTGCCGGCGCATTGCGGTAAATCTCAGTAAGTCTCGTAAACGCGTATTCCGGTTCCGGCTCGTCTTCCGGCTTGTATTCCGGATCGTATTCACCATTACTGTCCTGTTTGTTTTTATCATTGCCGTCCGGATCATCTTTATCATAATTCCCGTCATCCCTTTCTTTTCCCCTGCCGTCCCTATCAGCGGCAGATTTCCATAACTCTTGCTCCAGCGATGAGATTTTTTTCAAATTGTCCCCAATGTCTTTATAAAGCCTTTCGAAGTCCGAAAGGGTGCCTTCAAATTCTTTCCTCGCAATCTCCCCCTCCCACGGGCCATGCTGCTCCGCCATGTTTAGGTAGTTCCTCACTTCAGACTCGGCATGGCGGGCTTCGCCTTCAAGGCCTGAAAGTTGTTGCCCCAATCCGCCGCAGTTTTCGGCATTTATGCTTTGAGTTGAATTCAGGGAGCGAATCCTGCTGTTAAGCGAATCAACCACGCCAATTACATCCGTGCGTTCCTTCCTGAGTTCACCGGCTTTCTGAGCCACTGCATGTTTTTCATTGAGGTTCAACTCATCAAACTTGTCTATAATGCTTTTAGCCGCGGAAAGAGGCACCCGGTACTTCATATATTCCATAATCTGGCTTTTGAGGACATCGTCCTTGGTCAGCCATTCATATCCCTGGATACGTGTTTCGGTCTCATCAACCGTGTACCGGGCGAAACTCCCCTTGGTCGCCAAATTGGCTTTCAGATATTTTATGAACAGTTTTTGAATTTCAGGGTCTTTTGCGTTCAGCGCAAATATCCCGCTGCCGGAAATCAATTCCCTGTCATAACAGGCCAGTACCGACCTCACTGACGACTCCAGCGCCATGTTTACCCTGCTGTATCCGTGCAGTATTCGAACGGCGTCCGTTAATACTCCCGCAAGTAAAAAGCATCCGGTCAAGATCAGGCAAAAATATACCGTAATCACTCCGCGGTTGTTTCCTGTCCGTCCAGTGTGTCCCGGATTCACTGCCACAACCCTCCCGTCAATGTTTTCAGGCGTTCCAGTATTCCGTCGGGAGACAAAGGTAAGGAGCTTCGGACAAGTTCCGCCGCAAGGTCTACGTTTCGTATGAACGAAGCTGGTCTTGATGAAGACGAAACAGCGCGAACACTCAAAACCATGGCTGAACTTCCGCCAAACAGCTTTTTCAGCGCTCCGAAGGGCATTTCAAGTTCCTGTTCAATCTCCACCGTTATTTCTTTTTTCAGCAGACCGTTTTCGAGCCTTACAAGAAGCTGCGTGGAAAGCGGTTTGATTACATTATTTTTAAGCTTTTCCGCTGCGATGCAGGCCGCTGACTCGAGCATCTTAGCAGTCCCCGACGCATCATTGGTTTCAGGAATTCGGTTAATTTCCCCCTTCGCGTCAATCAAACAGCGATATTCCCACCGGGACAAACGGAATAAATCCGCCAAATCCCCGTACAGTTCTTTTTCAGGGCGGACTGTTCCGGCAACGGACCCTCCCGCAAGGATATCCGAAGCACTTCGGGCAGCTTGGATGGCCACGGCCTTTAAACGCGCTTCCTGGTACAGGATAATAAACGCCATAATGGCAGCATAAATGCACAATATCAGCACTGAAACCGCAAGAGCGGCCTCGACGGTTAAATAGCCGCCGTTATCTTTTTTCACCGTATCATCCTCCAAAATGTAATTAATTATATTATATAACAAAATTTTACATTTAGGAACAGTTTTTTATAATTTTTTCCACAAAAATCTTTTCGGTGAAAATAATGTCGAATGGGAATCGGGAAAAAAGGATCTTAAATTACATTTGAAGGACTTTTTTTATAATTATATTAAAGATAATATATTAAAGACTTTTTTTATTACGTGCTGGCCGGTTTTACCGAAAAGAGCCCGGGGTAAGGTCAAACGCATCGGTTACATCTACATAACGGTATAAGCCAGTGACCCTGCTGCGGTTCTCATAATCAAACAAATAAACCGACGGTTTCCCTTTGAATTGAAAAATTTCAAAATGCACTCTTTTCAGGATTTCGCCCGTTGATAAATCGGCCAAAGCAGGAAGGAATCGTGCGAGGTTATCCCTGTTCTCCAGGAATTTGCGGCATGCCGCTCCGAAAAAGTCGCGGTGAATTCTTTCAATGCCCGGAGGCAGGCTGCGGGACCGGTCTGATGAAAGAAAATCGAGTTTGAGCAGCTCGTTTAGTACGCGTACATCATACCTTCCGGTGTCTTTTGCAAAATCCAGCATTATGCCGTAAAGCTCCCTCGCAGATACGGCGCGGTCCAGAAATCCGTTCCGTGCGCAATATTGTGCCAGTTCCCGGTAAAACTCATAGGGTGGGACAAGAGAACCGTCCCCGTGTCCCAATCCCGCTGCAAATAAATACGAAAGGGTATGCCTGAATTTTCCCGAGTTGTGATACCGCTCCACGAGTTCTTCAATCTGCTTGAGCTCAACAATATCGCCGTAGCGCATGTAATTATTCTCCAGCACTTCGTAGGGCGGGCGGCTTTTAAACCTGTAGCCGTGTTCCCTTGCCTGCTTTCGTATTTCCGAGCCCTTGAGCAGCTTTAAAAAGCCCAGCTGGAAATGATGGGGAAACATCCCATAAACTTCATTGAACGATTTCCTGAAAAGCCCGGGATTTTCATGGGGCAGGCCCGCTATCAGGTCGAGGTGTATGTGGATGTTGTTTCTTTCGAGGAGCTTCCTGATGTTTTCAAAAGCCTTCCCAAGGTCGGATTTCCTGGAGACGGCTTCGAGAGTAGCGGTATTGGTGCTCTGGATGCCGATCTCAAATTGAATAAGGCCTTCGGGCGCTTCAGCCAGCAATTCCAGCATTTCATCACTGAAAAGATCAGCCGCCGCTTCAAAGTGAAAATTCACGGACCTGTTAAGGTCTCCGAAGCGCGTCATTATATGTTTGAATATTTCGCATGCTCTTGCCGGATTGCAGTTGAATGTCCTGTCAACAAACTTGATTTGTCGTACGCCATGGCTTACGAGTTTCTCGAGATCCGCATAAACCCTCTCCAGGGGAAAGTACCTGACTCCGCTTAATATTGAAGACATGCAGTAAGAGCAGGAAAAGGGGCATCCCCTTGACGATTCATAATAAACTATCCTGTCTTTCACATTTTCAAGCATTTCATCGGAATACGGAGACGGTATTTCAGACAGGTTTTTCACTACGGCGTACCTGCCGTCACTGATGACTTTCCCGTTTTCGCGACGGTTCAGTCCCTCGATATCGTCAAAATTGCCCCGGCCGCCCTGCAACATCACCAAAAGCCGCGGAAAGGATATTTCTCCTTCTCCTGAAAGAATAAAGTCGACAAACGGGTACCTGTCCAGAATATCAGCGGAATCAAACGAGACTTCCGGTCCCCCGAGGATTATGACGGGATTGTCGAGCACTTTCTTAAGATTTTCCGCAAGCTCAAGAACCATCTCAATATTCCATATGTAGCACGAAAAAGCTATAACGTCGGGTTTGTATCCGTAAACGGCCGACATTATCCTGTCGGGGTGCTCATTAATCGTTGACTCGAAAACAATAACTTCCCCGCACCGGCTGTCGCACGCGGCTTTAAGATACCACGCGGCCAGGGACGAATGTATGTATTTTGAATTAAGCGAAACAATAACCGTCCTCATGAAAAAACCTGCCTTTCATACCAGCAGGTTTATTATACCATGTCCCTGGATTAATAAATCATAAACAAAGAATTTAACCTTAGCCTGCAAGCAGTTTTTATTAATAATTGCAGGCAAGACATGTACTTGCAGTATTTGCAGATCAGCCCAACCAATCCAAAATTACCGATACATTAAGCAATTTCACCAGCTTAAGCCATGTGCTTAATATTCTTCTCAGATAATAATTGAAATCCTTGCGCATCGACTGTTCCGCCGTTATAACCATGGTCGAGGCTATCTCCCTGCCGGATACTACAAAGGTAAGCCTTCCCACGGGGATATTGGCCTGTACCGGCGCTACCAGTTTTTCAGGTAAACTGCTGAATTTCATTAAATTCGCAATTTCGTCATTCGTCATCGGTAGCCTTATTTCTTCGGCAGCCTTGAGCGGGATCGTTTCCGTTATGCCTTTCTCCACCCTTACAAACCCGATAACCTCTCCACTTTCCACGAGCGTGTGTGGTCTGTAGTTTTCAAAGGCATAGTCAAGTATTGTTTTGCTGCTTTTTGCCCTTGCGCTCCTGGAGGGACAGTTCAAAACAACGGAAATCAGGCGCATGCCGTTGCGCGTAGCCGAAGTGACAAGACAGCGTCCCGCTTTCCCGGTGTAGCCGGTTTTTACGCCGTCGGTGCCGGGATAAAGGTGCAGCATCTCGTTAGTATTGTGAAAATTCTTGTCCCGTGCCGAAGCGTCGGTCATGGCCACAATTCTTGAAAAAGTAGGATTTTTTAATGCATGCCTTGTAATTACCGCAAGGTCATAGGCTGTCGAGTAATGCCCCGGGGCGTCGAGCCCGTGGGGTGATTTGAAACTCGTGTTGAATGCTCCCAGTTCCGCGGCCCGCTTGTTCATCATGTCAACAAAATTTTCAAGCGTGCCCCCAATGTGCTCGGCTATCGCAATTGCTGCATCATTTCCTGAGTTCAGCATCATTCCCAAAAGCAATTCCCAGAGCGTATACCTGTCGCCCTTTTTAAGCCCGATGTCCGAGCCCCCGACGGAAGCAGCCCTCTGGCTCACCGTCACTATGTCCTCGAGGTTTCCTTTTTCAATTGCGAGGATTGCCGTCATTATTTTGGTGGTGCTTGCCATGGGACGGCGCACATAAGCGTTTTTCTCGTAAAGGATCCTTCCTGTCTCCGCGTCCATCACAATGCCCGACTGGGCCTGTATGTCAGGAATTTTGCCCTGCGCGTATGCCGTTGTGTCTTCACTCCAGAATTCGCCGACAGGTTCATTGTCCAAAAACTCATCCGCGGCAACCGTATTGCAGAAGGCAAATACCATGATCAGAGCCATTGCGGCAAGCAGCAGTCTTTTCCGCTTCAAAGCCTTACCCTCCCGCTTACGAGCCTCATATAATTAAATTTATATGAGTTTTGCCGCTTCAATATAACCCGCCGAAAGACAACAAAAAAGTGGAACGGATATACTCCGGCCACTTTTTCGGTTAATTTGTCGCAGTTAATTGTATTGACTTCTCCATCTGACTTTTGCAGATTATTACTGGCCTTTGCAGACCTTTGCAGCTTCATCGGCAGCTGATGCCGCATCGGCAGTATAAATGTCCGCTCCGATGCTCTTGCAGAAGTTTTCGGTAACGGGAGCTCCTCCTACCATTATTGTGACCTTGTCCCTGATACCGGCTTTTACTGCGGCCTCGACAACATTTTTCATCTCGCCCATCGTTGTGGTCAGAAGCGCCGAGCATGCAATAATCTGCGCATTCTGCTCGATGGCTGTTTGTACGAATTTCTCTGCCGGCACATCGATGCCCAGGTCAATAACCTCGAGACCCTTGCCTTCCATCATCATTCTGACAAGATTCTTTCCAATGTCATGCAAATCGCCCTTTACCGTTCCGAGGACAACCTTGCCCACGGCCTTGACGCCACCGGAAACCAGCAGGGGCTTGAGTATTTCCGTACCGGCATTCATTGCCCTTGCAGCTATAAGTACGTCCGGCACATAGATTTCATTATTCTTGAATTTTTCTCCCACAACGCTCATTCCTGCAAGCAAACCTTCTTCAAGGATGGTTTGGGGAGCAATGCCTTCATCAATAGCTTTCTGAACCAGTTCTTTAACGTTTTTGGCTCTTCCCTGCTGCAGGTACTGGGATATTTCATTTAAAATACTCAAAATTACCACCCCTTGTTTTGTTTTCTTCTCTATAATAACCTGTAATTTTTATTATTACAAGCTACTCAACATTTTTACTTTCTTAAGCTTATCCTGGTTTCCGGTACCGGGACAGGGGGACGGTTCTCTTGTCCCGCTTACGCTTTTCTTAAGTTTCCCCTGGTTTCCCTGTATTTGCCGGGGCTCACGCCAGTAATTTTCTTAAACACCTTTGAAAAATAGCTCTGGTCCTCGTAGCCTACAAGGCTGGACACGTCAACGAGCGGAACTCCGGGATCCATCAGGAGCTTTTTGCTCATCTCAATCCTCACATGATTGAGATATTCATTAAAGTTGCACTTCATCTCGTCCTTGAATATCTTGCTGAAATACGAAGGACTGAGATAAACATGGGAAGCGACTTCCTCGAGGGTGATCTTTTTCATGTAGTTCTGCCTTATATAGCTTATTGCGCGGTAAATTACGTCCACGTGCTTCACGTCGACGAGATTGAACACGCAGTCGGTGAAGCGCGCCATTATTTTTGACAGCCAGTAGGTCAGCTCCTCCACGGTTTCAAACTTGTGTATCTGCGACAGGTACCGGTAATTCAGTCCGAAAATCTGTTCAATGTCCGCTCCGCCTTCGAGCGCCGCCCTTGAAAGCAAAACAATAAGTTCAAGGACCCTCGACTTTATAACCTCGAAATTGCCCCCCGAGGAGAAAAATATATGCCCGAAAATCTCGTTGAGCACTCTCTGGGAATTGGCCTTGTCGCCTATGGAAATCAGCGACATCAGTTCCTTTTCCTTCTCAAGGGGATAGGTTCCGCATTCCCCTGCGTCGCCCACGGTTTTTATATGCTGAACGTATTCGGAGATATCCGACTGCTGCTCCATTTGTTCCTTCGCATCGGCATAATAGTCGCTGTCGGGCGTTGAAAGATACGATGCGACAATATAGAGCAAATCGGCCAGGCTGTTGGCTTTCTCCGTTTTAATGACGGGCGCCTCGTTGATGTATTCCCTGAGCCTTTTATGGATATCCTCGGATACGTCAAACTTGTTTATAATATCGTCAATTAAAAAATCATCGGGCTCGAGGAGCATCGCGGGCCCCCCGAGAATGGCCCCCCTCATTGAACCGTCTGCCGTAATGGGAGAAGCCCAGTGAGCCAGGCCCAACGGACAGAAAAAAATATACTTGCCCCCGAATCTTTCAGCCTGGTAGCTTCCGTAAAGCAAATACGTGCTCGAGCAGCTCTGCGCCCCGTTCTTCCCTGAATTTATCTCGCAGCACAGGCTGCAGACCTTTCTGTCCTTTTCAGTTGAATACAGGATCCGGCCGCCGGAATCAATAATTGTGACGCCGACGCCTACCGAACGGCTGTAGGTGTCGGCGCACGAAATCGCCGTCGACAGATCAAAACCGTTATCACCATTATCCCTGACGTAGGCCATCGTCTCACTCTTCCAATAAAGGATGTAATTAATTCTATCAGAATGTCCCCGGCCTGTAAATGGATGATACCGGGGGAACCGACGCACCGGACGAGTGTAACATTTATATATTACTACTGCCTTAAACAAGAGGTATTGAAATAAATTTTTGTTTTTTGTAATTTTTAATTTTTACATGATTTTAAATTTTATTTACATAATTTCCCCGTCAATGGAAATCGTAACATTATGAACCGGAACGTCGCTGCCCGCGATGGCCAGTGCGGTTTCAACGGCGCGAACAATGCCCGAGCAGCACGGCACTTCCATGTGGGCTACTGTTATGCTCCTGATATTGTTGTTCATTAAAATTTCCGCAAGCTTGTCAACATATCCTCCCACGTCATCAAGCTTGGGACATCCGATAACCAGCGTCTTTCCCTTGAGCAGCCTGAGATGGAAATTGGCACAGGCAAAGGGCACGCAGTCGGCGCAGACGAGAAGGTCGGCATTTTCAAACCAGGGCGCCTTTACCGGTACAAGATCAAGCTGAACAGGCCACTGGCGAAGCTGGGACCTGATGGAAACACTGATATCGGAATTTTCAACTGCCGTTTCCTCGCCGGCGGTTTTACGCTCCTTTATAACCCGCATGCGGCTTCCTGGGCATCCGCCTCCCCCGCGATGATGGTGGAAAAAAGCTTGCCTCTGTCTGGCAGCCCTGACGCTTTCGGCAAACTTCCTGGCTTCTTCTTCATTGAAATCCTCAGCCTCTCTCTCTATAATACGGAGAGCTCCCTGGGGACAATGACCAAGGCACGCGCCCAGGCCGTCACAGTAGGAATCCTTTACAAGCCTTGCTTTTCCGTCAATTATCTGGATTGCTCCTTCAGCGCAGCTCGGCACACACAGGCCGCAGCCGTTGCACTTTTCTTCGTCAATTTCAATAATCTTTCTTACTGCCATTAAAACAACCTCCTTGTATTTCGCAAATGGTTTTGACCTTACGTTTTTCTTATCAAATAATACCGTAAAACCGGAGGTCGGTCTGTGATTTATATCATGCCGTTTAAAATACCATGCCGCCTGATAAAAAAAGAAAGCAGACATGTTTGCCTGCTCCCGGACTGTCGGCTGAAAATCCGTGAAAAAACACAGATGTCTGTCAGCCGGATTAAACCACCCTGACCCGGCAGTAATTCTTCTTTCCCCTGCGCAGCATAAGCGCGCCTTCACTGAAGTTACCGGCGCTGACTACATATTCGATGTCGCTTATTTTTTCATCGTTGAGATATACTCCACCCTGCTGGACAGCCCTCCTCGCCTCGCTCTTCGAAGGCGTCAGCCCGGCCTTTACAAGCAAGTCGACCAGTTTTATTCCATCCTTTATTTCATCGGCTCCAACTTCAATCCCCGGGACGCTTTCGGCGTCGCCCTTATTTTCAAAGAGCGCCTCTGCTGCCCTTTGGGCTTTCAGTGCTTCTTCCTCGCCGTGGACAAGCTTTGTAACCTCGTATGCCAGGATCTTTTTCGCCTCATTAATGCGGGCGTCCCTGAACGACGACAGCCTTCGGACCTCGTCCATCGGTATGAAAGTAAGCAGCGCAAGGCATTTTTCAACGTCGTTGTCGTGGATGTTTCTCCAGTACTGGTAGAACTCGTAGGGCGAAGTCTTTTCAGGGTCAAGCCAGATAGCTCCGCTTTCGGTTTTGCCCATCTTCTTGCCCTCTGACGTGGTCAGCAGCGTAAACGTCATCCCGTAGGCTTCAGCGCCTTCAACCCTTCTTATGAGCTCAACTCCGCCGATTATGTTCGACCACTGGTCATTTCCTCCCATCTGCATGCGGCAGTTGTACTTCCTGAACAACTCGAGGAAATCATAGCTTTGCATGAGCATGTAATTGAACTCGATGAAAGAAAGTCCCCTTTCCAGCCTGCTCTTGAAACATTCCGCGGTGAGCATCCTGTTGACTGAAAAATGGACGCCTATTTCCCTTAAAAATTCAACGTAATTCAGTTTCAGAAGCCAGTCGGAATTGTCCACCATCAGCGCCCTGCCGTTGCTGAAGTCTATGAATTTCGAAATTTGCTTTTTGAAACACTCGGCATTGTGTTCAATCTGCTCGCGCGTCATCATCTTGCGCATGTCGGTCCTGCCGCTCGGATCCCCGACCATGGCCGTTCCTCCGCCGATAAGCACAATCGGCTTGTGACCGGCCCTCTGCATATGGGACATGACCATGAGCTGCAGAAAGTGTCCCACGTGCAAACTGTCCGCTGTCGGGTCAAAACCTATATAAAATGTGACTTTTTCATTCCTGAGAAGTTCCCTGACTTCCTCCTCGTGGGTGACCTGTTCAATGAATCCCCTCTCCTGCAAAATGTCATAAACATTTACACTGTTCATCCTGAAATCCTCCCATGCTTCCGTTTAAACTTGCAATAAACGCTTGTATATAAATACTTGCCCAAAAAACTGCATGAAACACCTGTTTCAAATACCTGGCCTGTTTTGGCTACTTAAGTTGCTTCCAGCCGTGATTCTGCAGTATTAATGTCCAATGTTACTATAATGTTACTATATTATAACACTTGTGCCGCTTTTGTATAGCCACTGGTTATTAATAACATGCGGGCTGCAAGTTTAAATAATCCTGTTTAAAGAATAATATAATTGATTAAATATTTTTGTTCAAGCTTAATATTGGAAAATAATTGGGGATGGTATAGTGATAGTAACTTTTTTCCGAACATTGATACTGTACGTGCTTGTGATTATTTCAATGAGGCTGATGGGAAAAAGACAGTTGGGCCAGCTCCAGCCTTTTGAACTGGTGGTGGCCATCATGTTTTCTGAACTTGCTGCCGTTCCGATGCAGGATACACGCATACCGTTGGCTCACGGCATAATTCCCATAATTACGCTGCTCATTGCCCAGATGGCTTTGTCCCTTATAACCCTTAAAAGCATAAAAGCCAGGACTATAATTGACGGAAAGCCCCGTATTCTGATTGAAAACGGAAAAATCCGCGAGGAGGCGTTCCGCAATGAGATGTTCACCTTCAACGACCTCATGGAACAGCTCAGGATCAAAAATGTACCAAATATTGCTGATGTAGAGTTCGCCATACTTGAAACCAACGGGCAGCTGAGCATTATTCCGAAATCCCAAAGCAGACCTGTTACACCGAAAGACCTGAATATTCAGACAGGCTATGAAGGAATGCCGCTTGACATGATTGTTGACGGCCATATAGTTTACGAACATCTTAAAAAAGCCAATCTCGATGAGAACTGGCTGATGGCCGAACTCGAAAAATACAATGTCCGGGACGTGAAAAACGTACTTTTTGCGTGTCTTGACCCCCAGGGAAATCTTTACCTGCAGAAGAAAACCCCTGGCAGGCAAAAAAACAATCAAAAAGGCAATTTGCAATCAGGCCAATGAAAAACAAAAGGAGCGGATGACGCATGTCACCTCGGAAAACGTTTTTTTGCCTCGTCCTGCTGCTCGCGCTGGTTATCGGAATATCGTACTTTACCGGCTATTTTCTGAAAAAATCTGCACAAAACCTGGAAAAATATATTGAAAGCATGGAAGAAGGTATCCGGAGCGAAAAATGGGATGAGGTAGAAAAACAACTGGCAACGTTTGAAAAAGAATGGTCGAGGGCTGAAAAAATCTGGGCGCTCCTGGTGGACCATTTTGAAATTGACAATATGAGCACTACCCTGGCGAAGGTCGCAAACTACATTGATTCAAGGGATAAGGCACTGATTTTGGGAGAAATGGCCTTACTTAAGCAATACTTAAGGCATATTCCTGAAACGGAAACACTGAAGCTGAAGAATATTTTCTAGAAAAATACTGCCATTATTAAAGGAAATGCAGAGTATTTTACATCACGTCAAAAACTGCCCTCACGGCAAACCTTCGGGCAAATTATAAACTTATCCTGCATGAACGGTGACGAGCAAAAAATAAAACCCTCTAAGCCTTGAGCTTAAAGGGTTCTGGTGGTCACTACTGGAATCGAACCAGTGACCCCCACGATGTCAACGTGGTACTCTAACCAGCTGAGCTAAGTGACCAAAATTGCGAGTGCAGATAACATTATAATGAAAATACGCGCCGTTGTCAAATGGTATTTTATATACTGTTTTGCCCCGGAAATTCAGCGGGCAGATTTCCCTGTTTTTTTCTTAAAAGATCCACATACATCAGCGCTACCATTCTCAGCGTAACAATCTTCTCAATGGTAGAAATAAAAGAAGCAACAACCGATGCGGCAGCGGCGCTTCCAAAGGAAGCAAGGAACATGCTGGCCAGGTTGAAAAAGACGTAGATCACTGCTATAACGCTGAAAATTTGCCCCCTGTATCCCCGGGTCAGGCTGGCGCTGTCGGTGAACGAAGCCAGAAAACCGCTTTTGTTGTCAATAATAAAGCTCGGAGTAAACAGGAACAGGATGTATAATATAATCCCGGGAATAACAAAAAACAGAAGTCCAAAACCTTGTATTACCGACATAACCACGTGGGCTGCCACATACGGAATCATTTTTCTCAGGGTACCGGAGGTTATTTCTGCCATATTTACAGGCTCGCCACGAAGCTCCCTTATATAAGCCAAAAGGTAAAAAGACGAAACTATGCAAACGGCAATTCCCCTGACTACGGTTATTAAAAACAGGCCTGTATAGTTTCTGAACAGCTGCTCCAGCTCCTCCAGCGTTTCAGGATAGGATGTGAAGAGTTCCAGATTAATGTTTTTATATATATACAACTGGGCCAGTATATTGGCTGCAAGCACCAGAACAAAAACAATCCTCGCAAGAAACTCGTTCTTCAGGCTGTAAAATTTCATGGCCCTGGGGAGGTAATCCATAAAAGACTGGACAGTCCCCGTTTTTTTGTTGTATTCCATCGTTTAACCTCCAAAAAGCAATATGTACAATTATTGTCCTTCAAATGCGCCTGCATGTCAATTTAAATCATAAGGCATGTCCTAAAAAATGTTGTAACAGTAACGCCATATAAAAATCGCAAATAAAATATAAAATGCCATGCTGTATTATATACCTTAACTCCGTTTCCAATCCTTTTCAGGCTCCGGTCTTAGCCCGTTGCTCCGCCTGTTCACGTATAACCCTTATTACCGCATCTACGCCGTTGACGATCCCGGAACGCTCCATGGCGGAAATATACCTGTTCCTGTAACCGTATACTTCCCTGACAGCCTCAATAAATGTATCATCATCAAGATTTTCTTCCTGCAAAACCTTTGAGAAACCCTGTTTTTCAAAGGAAGCCGCATTCAGTATCTGGTCGCCCCTGCTCGCGGAACGCGACAACGGTATCAGCAGGTTAGGCTTTTTAAGGGAAAGTATTTCAAACAGCGTTGTAGCGCCAGCCCTTGATACGACCATGTCGGCCAGCGCATACAAATGGGGCATTTCTTCGTTTGCATATTCAAACTGTTTATAACCCTTGATTTTATCCAGGGATGAATCAATCGCGCCACGGCCGCAAAGATGGCACAGGTGGAAATTTTTTAAAAGCTCATTGAGATTCCTGCGGATGATTTTGTTCAGCGTATGTGAACCCTGGCTGCCGCCTATTACCAGTATAACTGGCTTTTTATCATCAAATCCGCATATTTCACGGCCCTTCTCCCTGCTGCCCCTGAAAAGAGATTCACGGACGGGCAATCCTGTCAGTATACTTTTGGTTTTATCTAGATATTTACCAGTTTCAGGAAATGAATAACATATGCGCGCGGCAAAGGGCAGTGACAGCTTATTGGCCAGTCCCGGCGTCATGTCCGATTCATGTATTACAACAGGAACCCTGTTGATCCATGCTGCCCAAACCACCGGCGTGGAGACAAACCCGCCCTTGCTGAAAACCACGTCGGGTCTCAGTTTTCTTATGATATTACAAGCCTGTAAAAAGCCCTTCGCGATTCTCAGGACATCGGTAAAATTCTGCAGGTCAAAATACCGTCTCAATTTTCCTGCGCTGATTGGGTGGTAGGGCACTCCCTCCGGCTCTATCAGCTTCCTCTCCATGCCGTTTTTGGTCCCGGCGTAATGGATCTCATAGCCCAGCGACCTGAGTCCGGGCAAAAGCGCGATATTCGGCGTGATATGCCCTGCCGTGCCGCCTCCCGTCATTAATATTTTCATACCAGACTCCTTCCGATATGTTCATAGATGCAATCTATACAGATATTGTGGCAACCACGTGGACATGGCTGCAAACGTTAAAATCCACATGGACATTGGCACAATCCATATAGATTATATCACTGTTTCCCATATAAAATAATATGATTGTCACCTTGTATTACTGAATACATGAAAATAAAAACAACAAGAATTTATCCCTGTATTAACATAATTAACTTAATTTGCCTTATGTCTTTTGCTCTGATAATGTGATTCAAATTTTCCCAACCGTGTATTTCCTTCATCATATCCCTGGAAGAAATAACGGGCAGTTTGAGCATATGACCTCAATAGGCTGGACTCTTGCAAATGTAAAATGTTCATAAAGTAATTATGATGAACCTTTGTCACCTGATTCAGGCCATACTCACTTCCATATCGAATTGCACTGGATAATGAGATCTCTATTACAGGAATATATAAAAAGTTCTATATAACAGGAATATAAAAATGGCTACTTCATATACAGCAGCCATTTACAATCATAATTTCTTCGCTCCCTGTTGCGCCATACCATACTAAAATATTTTTCATGTCCATTTGGACATTTATAACCCCTCCGTGAAAATAATAATCCATTTGTTGATGCCTGAATAACTACAACACTTCATACATGCGTGCGGTGGTCGTCACGATAGCGTTTTTCCTCAGTTCACTGTACAGCCTGAGGGCTTCGCCACCGGTATAGTCGCGGCTTTCAGGACTGTCATCCTCTATGATTATCAGCTTTGACGCATGGGAGGCTGAATAAAGATTCCTTATATTCTGCATGCCAAAAGGCATGTTGCACAAAATTGTTATATCCGCACTCTTTACGAGCTCATCGTTTTTTCTTCCTGCTTCTTCGCTGATACTGCTGAAAGGTTCGCATACAACCCTTTCAATATTAAAAATCTCGGCGCTTTGAAGGTCGCTGTCGGCAGGAGAAAAAACCCCCGCGGACAACATGTAACCATCTTCAAAAAGCTGCCTTATTATCCCTGAAGCCGAACCTCCGCCTCCGATTACATGGACCCTGATGTTCTTCTTTTCCGATTTTTTATCGGGAATATAAAAATCAAGCAGCCCCGTGAGACGGTTTTTATATACAAGCGCGTTGACACCGTAAACTTCGCTGATGTTCTGCGAAGTCAGCACCTCTTCAGGCACGCCGTCGGCCACAATCCTGCCCCTGTTCATAAGGATGAGCCTTGTGCAATACCTTGAAGCTATCTTAAGGTCATGTATCGCCGCTATAATGGTTTTTCCCTGTTCGCAAAGTTCCTTCGAAAACTTGAATATTTGTTCCTGGTGGGATATGTCAAGGTTGGCCGTTGGCTCATCAAGAAGAATTATATCGGTGGTCTGCGTCAGTACCTTGGCAAAAAGCACCCTCTGCCTCTCTCCGCCTGAAATCCCGTCTATCGGCCGGTTTTCAAGTTCAAGCGTATTGGTGAATTTCATGTTTTCCCGGGCTATCTTGTAGTCCTCGCAGGTTTCCCACTCCATGCGGCCGAGATAGGCATAACGTCCCATCAGCACCACTTCGATGCACGGAAAGGAAAAACCAATGGTCGTGTTTTGGTTCATCAGCGCTATTTCCTTCGCCACCTGTCTTTCCCGCAGTCTTTTCAGGTCCCTTTCACGGATCCTGACGCTGCCGTCGGCCCTGTTGACTCCGTTGAGACATTTGAGCAAAGTCGTCTTGCCGGCACCGTTCGGACCTATCAGGCCGACAAATTCGCCCTTTTTGACATCGAAACTGATGCTGTCCAGCACTTTTACTTCATCTATGTAATAATTGAGATCCTTTACCGACAAAACAGTCACAGCGTTCCACTTTCCTTCCGGCTCTTGATTAACAGGTAGAGAAAATACGGAGCTCCGATCAGGGAAGTAATAATGCCTACATTGATTTCGGCAGGCATCACCACCACGCGCGCGATAAGATCGCATCCCACGAGGAAAATCGCCCCTCCCAGCGCGCTGGCGGGAAGCAGTATCCTGTGGTCCGGTCCGAGAATCAGCCTTAGGATATGGGGAACTATAAGCCCGACAAAACCTATAAAGCCGCTGACGCATACCGCGGACGCGGTGGTTATCGAAACGGCGGCCAGCAGAATTCTTCTTGTCCTGACCGGATTAAGTCCCAGGGACTGGGCTTCTTCCTCGCCCAGCAGCAAAACGTTTAGATCCCTTGCAAAAAATATCATGACCAGTATTCCGAGCAATATGGGCAACACAACCAAATCTATATGCTTCCACATTGTCCCTCCCAGGTCGCCCATTGACCAGAACAGGTATTCCCTTACCTGGTAATCCTTAGAAGCGGTCAATATTGCATTGGTAATGGCATTGAGAAAAGTACTGACGGCAATGCCTGCCAGGATGAGCGTCAGCACTGGCACTTTCCCCCCGCGCGATGAAAGAAGGTATATTACCGTAACAGCAATCAATGCTCCTGCAGACGCAAACAGCGGCAATACATACAGGTTTCCTGCAGTCAAACCAAGGTTGATTGCCAGGACCGCTCCAAGCCCTGCTCCGCTCGATACGCCGATAACGGCCGGATCAGCCATGGGGTTTTTGAACATCCCCTGCATGACTGCGCCGGAGACCGACAGCGCTGCGCCTGCCAAAACGGCGAGTATAACGCGCGGGAAACGGATGAAATATATAATGGATTCGAATTTGACCGTAATATCAGCTTCACGCAGCAAACCCCAGTTTTTGAATATAACCTTCAATATATCCTTAAAAGGCACAAAGACAGCACCTATAGCGGTGGCCAAAACCACTGCAAATACAAGGACCGCTGACATTGCCAGGATAATTGCTGCCTGTCTGAGTTTTAAAGATCCGGGTTTCATTTTTCCCTCCGGGGTGGTGCCCGGGGAAATAACTCCCCGGGCTTGAGTATGGAAATTTACATTGCTTCCGTTGTGCATGCAACTGCACTGCTGCTTATTCGAAAAGCTCAGGATAAGCAGCCTTTGCGAGATCTTCAACTCCCAGTACCACGTATTGGGATATTGCAGACATATGCTGGTTGGGCAGGACTATAAGCCTGTTGTTTTTAACAGCCTTGACATTCGCAAGCGCAGGGTCCTTTTTGATACTTTCTGTAAAGGATTCAACGGTGTTTGATTTGTCATAGAACCACGAAGGCAACAGTATAATATCCGGATCCAGTTCGACTATTTTTTCCTTTGAAATCTGGGGCCACAGTTCTATACCTGCCTCCGCGGCGGCGTTTACGAGTCCGGCGTGTTTTGCGATGCTGTCAAAGTTGGTTCCTTTTCCGGCCGTGTATCCAAATTCGTCATAGAACAGAATGGACAGCTTTTCTTCCGGTTTGAGGTTTTGCAACCTGTCCTGGACATATTTGAGCTTGTCGTCAAACCATTTAACAAGTTCCTCGCCCTTTTCCCTTTCTCCTACGACATAGGCTATCTCACGAATACAATCCCTCTGCTCTTCTATGCTTCCGGGCGTTTTAAACTGGTAGACGGCGATTCCCGCATCACGAACCTGCTGTACAAAATTAGGATCTGCCCATGTATCGGTGAACACAAGATCGGGTTCAAGGGAAATTACCTGCTCCGCATTGGTCTCAGCCCTCTTCTCTACGGCCTTGGCTTCTTCTGCCACGTTTGAAACTTCCGGGTCATCGGAGAACTTTGTGATAGAGAGAATGCGCTGAGGATCCACGAGCGACAGCAGCATCTCGTCAGTTCCCAGGGTTAGTGATACAATTCTCTCGGGCTTCTTTTCAATGGTCATTTCGTAATTGCCGGCATCCTTGACCGTAATCGGAAATACAACGGGTTCCATTTTTTCCCCGGTTTCTTTTCCCAAGCTGCTTTCCTCCGATTTATCCTTCCGATTTCCGCACGCGGGAAGGAAAGTGGTCAGGATAGCCAGAATGATCAAAAACAAAAGTGCTTTTTTCATATTCATATATAATCTCCTTTTCTTCGAAACAAAATCAAGCAATTTGGTTTCATACGGATTAACGATTAAATGTCCGTCTGGCCACAGTTTGTCAACCTTAAGATAACCGGCTGCTAGAATTCTATGCCGGGCCTTGAGGGAACTCCGCGTTCCATCGGGTGTTTCACGGCCCTGATGTCGGAAACGTAATCGGCAAGGTTGATCAGGGCTTCGGGAGCATTTCTTCCTGTAAGCACGAGCTCAAGTTTCTCGGGCTTGGACCTGACAAAATCCTCCACCGATTCCGTTGCAATCATGCCGGTATTTATCGCCGCCATGATTTCGTCGAGTATTATCAAGTCCCAGTTACCCTGCGCAGCTTCCGATCTTGCAAAATCAAACAGCTCCTGCTGTTTTTCTTTTGCCTGCTGCAGCTCCCCGGGCGTCATTTGCCATGTGAATTTTTTGATTTCTTCGGTCCTCCTGACAACAAAACGTTCTCCGAGGCGGCTGATGGTTTCAATTTCCCCCGTGTCAGCGCCTTTGAGAAACTGCACCATCAAAACCCTGAAGCCGCGCCCGAAGGCCCTTATTCCAAGGCCAACAGCCGCCGTGGTTTTTCCCTTTCCATCGCCGGTGTAAATATGCACGAGGCCTTTCATCGCAACCGAACCTCCCCATCATGCCGACATCATATGCCGTGCCCGTGTACATCAAAAAACCTCCCAAAGCTTAATTGAGGCATGGGAGGTCAACCTGTATCCGCACGATACACGTAAAACATTCCACTCACCCCCCTATCGCTCGTAGAGTTGTGGTGACTGCATCCAGGCAGGTCTTCTGACTTGAGTATCATCATTTCTGCCCCCTTCCCGTCGGTCAGACAGTGGGTATACTGGCAGAAACTCTCTCTCACAGCGGCGGGACCGTGCAGGAATTTCACCTGCTTCCCTTTTAACTGCCGGCCAATAGCCGGACAGCACCTGAATGCCTTCAGTATTCTGTTTTTACAACAATATGATTTTACCAGTAAAAAAGAGCCATGTCCACCCCTGTTTGTTGACTTGCCAGATCCTGTCCGGTAAAATGGGATTACTGAGAATTCAAAATATTTAACTGTATAAAATAATTTCATTAATAAGTGTTTAGACAATAAGTATTTGACTGGAAGGATTGATGCTGACAATGGTCATGATGTGGAATGAAATAATGGAGCAACCCGCCGTTATGGCCCGGTGCTTTGAAAAAAACAAAAACACTGTTGCAGAAATCGTAAAACAGGCGAAAAATCAAAATATAAAATTGATATACATTGCAGCGCGCGGTACCTCCGACCATGCAGCGGTTTACGCGCGTTACGTCTTTGAGATAACCATGGGAATTCCTGTGGCTCTGGCCGCTCCGTCGGTTTTCACGGTTTACGGCAGACAGCCGGATTTAAGCAACGCCCTGGTAATAGGCATATCCCAGTCGGGTAAGGCCGCCGACGTACTGGAAGTCTTAAAGGCTGCAAACCGCCAGGGCGCGCTGACCGTGAGCATAACCAATTTCGAGGATTCGCCGATGGCTGCCGAGGCAAAGTATCACCTTTTCTGCGACGCAGGCCTCGAAAAAAGTGTTGCGGCTACCAAAACCTTTACTTCCCAGATATATCTTCTCGCGCGCCTGGCAGCCGAATGGACCAACGATAACAAGCTGCACGGCGAGCTTTCCGCGCTTCCCGGTCAAATGGCCAAAGCTCTGGAAATCGCGGATATAATAAAGGAAAAAGCAGAAAGATACCGTTATATGGAGCATTGCTTCGTTTTGTCAAGGGGAGTAAATTACTCGATCGCGCTTGAAGCGGCCCTTAAGATACAGGAAACCACCTATGTAAAGGCCAAGGCCTACGCCACTTCCGATTTCTATCACGGACCTTTTGCAATGATTGAAAGGAACGTACCGGTGATTTTATTCGCTCCGGAAGGACCCACCCTACCCTACGGAAAGGAAATGGCGCTGAAGCTTGCCGACGCGGGAGCTGAGCTTGTGGTTGTTTCCAACAACAGGGAGCTCCTGGATATGGGCAGAAGTTCCTTTGAGATCCCGTATACCGACAACGACATAATTTCCCCGTTTTTCAACGTGGCCGTGGCGCAGATGTTTGCCTGCAGGCTCGCACTGGCCAGGAGTCTTGATCCTGACAAACCCAGGAGTCTAAGCAAGGTGACTATTACAAAATAAAACATCACAACAAGAGAAGGAAGGTCGATTATGGCATGAGCAGTTCCAACGCAAGGGAATTGGCTGAAAACAAGTTAATACTTCTGTATTTTATAGACAAAATAAACATGCCCATAAGCAACCTTCAGCTTACCAAGGTTTTCCTTGAGAACAGGTTCATGAATTACTTTTACCTCCAGCACTGTCTGACCGATCTTTGCAACGACGGCAACATCAGCTGTGAAAACTCAGGCGGCAAATCCTTTTACAGCATTACACCCGACGGCAAAAAAACCCTCGGATTTTTCACCGGTATGATACCCGTCGGCATAAAGAAACGCATTGACGATACCGTTTCTGATATAAGAAAAAACATCAGGAATGAGACCCACATAAGCGCCGACTACACTCCCGTGAGCGACCGGGAATTCGTGGTGGAATGCAGGGTCAATGAAGACAGCTTCACGCTGATGGATTTGAAAATAACAGTCGGCAGCCGTTCCGATGCCATAAAAATATGCGAAAACTGGGAAAAGCATTCCCAGTCCATCTATTCTGAAATAATCCAGAGCCTTATAAAACAAAGGGATTCGTAAAGGGAGTTTACGGAAGCTCAATCACCTTGTTTTTCCTGGACTCCCTGTAAAGCACGAACTTGCTGCCTATCACCTGTACAATCTCGGCCCCGGTCCTCCGGGCCAGTTCTTCGCAAATCTCCCTGGTATCAGCGGACGAATTTCTCAGAACCGTCGCTTTCACCAGTTCCCTCGCCTCGAGGGCGTCATCGAATTGCCTGACCATGTTTTCATTTATTCCGCCTTTTCCCACCTGGAATATGGGTTCAATTTCATTTGCAAGCCTTCTTAAATAACTACGCTGTTTTCCCGTTAACATATCATCTTTCTCCTTTTCCCTGAACTGGGACACGGGGACGGTTCTTTTGTCCCAACCCCGGGACACGGGGACGGTTCTTCTGTCCCACTTGCATAGTTAAGGGACACGGTAACAATTCTTCCGTCCGCTTGCCAGGCACGCAGAAGCCGTTCCCTTGTCTCGCTGATCTTGGTACACGAGAACCGTCCCCTTGTCCCACAGATGGTACACGAGAACCGTCACCTTGTCCCACAAATGGTACACAGGAACCGTCCCCGTGTCCCATTTGTCCACAATTTATTTTATATACTCGAATTCAAAATCCAGAATCCTGACAGTATCTCCTTCGTTGATGCCCATTTTTTCAAGCTCGTCAAACACTCCCTTGCGTTTGAGCGCCCTGTGAAGGTACTGCAGCGATTCATGGCTGTCGATGTTAACCGACAGCATGAGCCTTCGTATCCATTTTCCGTCGATGACGTAAACATCGCCTTCTTTGCTTATTTCATAAGGTTCCTCTTCTTCCTCAGCGGTATAAACAACTTCTTCCACGGATGGTTCATACAGTACCGTTTCGGGAATCTCGGCGAGTTTTTCCGCAACATGGCTGATTAATTCCTTCAGGCCTTTTCCCGTGGCGGCCGAAATGGAAAAAACGGTGTAACCCAGGGGTTCAAGGGCTTCCTTAAGAGCTTTTACGTTTTCTTCGGCGCCGGGCAGATCGGTTTTGTTGGCCGCGACAATCTGCGGTCTCTCCGCGAGCACCGCATTATACTTTGCGAGCTCCTCGTTGATTACTCGGAAATCCTCCACGGGGTTTCTCCCTTCAATGCCCGAAGCGTCAATCACATGGACCAGCAGCTTCGTCCTTTCTATATGGCGCAGAAAATCATGACCCAGTCCTACTCCCATATGGGCTCCCTCGATGAGACCAGGTATGTCCGCCATTACGAAGCTTGTTCCTTCACCCACGCTAACTACTCCAAGGTTCGGCACAAGGGTTGTAAAAGGATAATCAGCAATTTTAGGCCGCGCCGCCGAGACCTTTGAAAGTATGGTAGACTTGCCTACGTTGGGATAACCGATCAAACCTACATCGGCAAGCAGTTTTAATTCAAGTATTACATAAAACTCCTCGCCGGGTTCGCCTTTTGTTGCAAAATCGGGAACCTGGCGTGTGGCGGTGGCAAAATGCTGGTTGCCCTTACCTCCGCGTCCTCCCCTTGCTACTACAACACTCTGCCCGTTTTCTTTCAAATCGGCAATAACACGTCCCGTGGATTCATTTATCACTATCGTTCCCGGAGGAACCTTTATTATCAAATCTTCCCCGCTTCTGCCCGAGCGATTTGAAGGACCTCCGTTCTGTCCCGATTCGGCAACGTATTTTTTCTTGTAGCGGAAATCAATCAGTGTCCTTAGACCTTCGTCCACAGTAAACACTATATCTCCGCCCTTGCCTCCGTCCCCGCCGTCGGGCCCTCCCGCAGGAACGTATTTTTCCCTGCGGAACGAAACGATGCCGTTTCCGCCGTCACCTGCTTTAACATAAATTCTTGCCTTGTCTATAAACATGGTTATCCCTCTTGAGCTCGTTACCTGAATATTACATCATTTATTTAATAACTTATCAGCTACTTCTTCAATGATTTTTTAATTATTACTTTTCAGTAATTTATTCGCTTACTGCTTAGCTTCTATTTATTACTTGTTCAACTATTCATACCGCTTGTTCAATGATCATTTACCCATAAAAAGCTGATCTATTTCCGGCAAATGTTAATTTTCCCGCAAATACTATGCAATAACTGTTATGCTTTTATGAAATTAATGCGAATGACTATTAGCTTGTTATGCAAAAGCTTTTTACGCAAAAACTATGCGCTTAATCTATTATGCGCAATATTCTCAATAGATACAAAAGGCTCTTGATACTTTTTTGCAAAGAACTTCCGGGACTTATGCAAAAAATAAATCCCGGCAGCACCGGGATTATTGGCTTTAAACCGCTATTACGCTGACTTTCTTTCTCTTTTTATCCATTCTTTCAAACTTCACTATTCCGTCTACCAGGGCAAAAAGGGTATCGTCGCCGCCTCTGCCAACATTGGTTCCCGGATGGATTTTCGTGCCTCTCTGCCTGACAAGAATATTACCTGCCAAAACATACTGACCGTCTCCTCTTTTTACTCCAAGCCTTTTCGATTCGCTGTCACGGCCGTTCCTTGTGCTGGATACTCCCTTTTTATGGGCAAACAACTGAAGATTTATATTAATCATGGACTACACCTCCTCGTCGATTATCTTCAAATATTCACCGTATTTATACTGTATTTGTTTTAAACCGATAACCGCAGTCTCCATGATGATACTTGCGGTATTTTTTCTTTCCAAGGGCAAATCCGCGGGTAAGGTAATCGTCATGTGGCCTTCCCTGTCCTGGTAGGCCTTTATTCCGACCAGGTTCTCGAGCCCTCCGGCCGCCGTGTAGGCAATGGCCGAAACCGCGGCGCAGACAATGTCGCTGCCGTAGGGAGCGTAGCCTGCGTGTCCGCTTAGGGTGAGCTTTCGAATAAACCGGTCCTTTTCCCTTTCAACCCTTACTTTAATCATTTAATACACCCTGCGTTTACTGCACGCTTATTTTTTCAATCTGCACCTTTGTGTGCGGCTGCCTGTGACCCTGTTTTCTTCTGTAATTCTTTTTGGGCTTGAATTTGAAAACGATAATCTTCCTGTCCTTGCCGTGTTCAATCACCTTCGCGGTAACAGAAGCGCCGGCAACAAAAGGAGTTCCAACATTCAGACCGTTCTCGCCGGACACAGCCAGAACCTTGTCAAAAACAACCGTTGAACCTTCTTCTGCAGCAAGCCTGTCGACGAAAACGATATCGCCTTCCTGTACCTTGTACTGTTTGCCTCCGTTTTCAATAATTGCGTACACCAAGAGCACCTCCTCTTCCCAGTCTCGCCGGGTTAGCACATCATGCTCCAGGGCAGCAGACAAAACACGCATAAAATCCTGTTTTACCTGCATTTAGGGAGCCCTGCCCGAGCGGCTACCGCTATATATTAACACAATAATTTCCGCGTGTCAACGCTTCGCTTCAGTTCACGCGATTTTCGCGCAATCCCTTTTGGTTTAATAAAAAAATCCCTCTGGATTAATTTCACTGCTTTTGCATTCATTTCGCGGCAGGTATTCTTCCGCTGCCACCGCAATGAGGGCATTCCACCGTTAGAATTTCCGAAAGGCTCTGCCTTACCTTTTTCCTTGTCATCTCTATCAGTCCCAGTCCGGTCATTCCAACAACAACAGAACCCGTCCTGTCCTTTTTAACCTCTTGTTTCAGCGTTTCCAGAACCTGTTGCCGGTGACGCTGGTCGTTCATGTCGATAAAATCTATAATGATAATGCCGCCTATGTCCCTGAGACGCAATTGTTTCACGATCTCTCCCACGGCTTCCAGGTTCGTTTTCAAAACCGTTTCCTCCAGGTTCCTGTTTCCGATATACCTGCCCGTATTTACATCAATGACAGTCAGCGCTTCAGTGGTATCAATCACGAGGTATCCACCGCTTTTAAGCCAAACTTTCCTTGAGAGGGCCCTTCTAACCTGGGGTTCAACATTGTAAAAATCGAACAGGTCGTAATCCTTTGCAAACAATTCGACCCTGTACTTCAAAGCCGGTGAAATCATTTCAACAAGATTTACTATCCTGTAGTATTCTTCCCTGTCATTAATTACAAGTTTTCTGACACCAGGAGTGAAGTGGTCCCTTACGGTCCTGTAAACAAGGATTTCTTCCCTGTGAAGGCATCTCGGCACGGGGCCCTTTTGCTCCGATTCCTTTATCCGGTTCCACAAATTGCACAGGAAGTGCACGTCGCGCATCAAATCCTCTTCATCGGCGCCTTCCGATGCCGTTCTTAGTATCAGTCCCATTCCCCCGGGTTTAAGCTTTTCCGCGAGCTTCCTGAGCCTCATTCTCTCATTTTCATCCCGGATCCTTTTTGAAACCCCGATATAGTCCTCATTAGGCATCAGGACCGCAAATCTTCCCGGCAATGTTATGCGCGTGGTTACTTTCGGTCCCTTGGCTCCGATAGGCTCCTTCACAACCTGTACCGTTATTTCCTGACCCGGTTTTAAAATGTCCTTTACATTTTCCGCATTGCCGCCTTTTTGAGGAACTGCGTCTGTCACATACAAAAAAGCGTTCTTCTCATACCCTATGTCGAGGAAGGCAGCCTGCATGCCGGGCAGAACATCGGTCACCCTGGCCCTGTATATGTTGCCCACGATATTCTGCCGGTTATTCGTTTCTACCTGGTATCCGACGAGATCTCCATCTTCAAGGAAAGCTACTCTCGTTTTTTCCAGGCCGGCGTCAATTACTATTACAACCTCGTTTGCCAAACACCTGCACCTCTTGAAAACTAGCTATAAAAACTCATTAATCCCTGTTGTCGTTAGCCACAAACAGCCCGGTCCTGTGCACCTTTAACACCTTGAACCTGAAGCCTGCAAAATCGCCCAGGGAAGCAAAAAGCAGTTCCGGTTTGAGATTGGCCTCGCTCCCGGCGCTGGTTTCAATATCAAAGCGAAACATTTTTCCGTTTCCACATGCGCCGGCAATTTCCGAATCCCCCATTGAAAAGGACTCGTCTACGCTCATTTTTTTAATCATGGGTTTTATGTCAATTTCCTTAACACCGCTCTTTGTTTCTTTTTCGGCCATTATCTTCGGACGTGCCAAAAAAACTTCGGTAAGTTTCAGGATATCAACCGATTCAGGCATGTCCCCGGCGCAGACAACCACGCTGTAGGCTGCACCCTTTATATCAGCCATTATATTGCTTTTGCCCCGTCTGACAAAGGCCTCTACAATTTTAAGACCGGCAGGAAGCTGCCGGTTCAGGCGGTCCATGAAATCTTCGGGCCGCATTTCTTCCGCCAGCTCAAAATCAGCATACTCTGCTTCACTGGTGACACCGACCGCGAGGGGCAATCCGAACACCATCCTGGGATGGGGATTGAAGCCAAGGGTATAGGCAATCGGCAGACCGGCGCGCCGCACGGCCCTTTCAAAAACCCTTATAAGTTCCAGGTGGGAAACGTATTTCGCTTCTTCTCCCCTTATAAACTTAACCCTTATTGCGATGCTCAACGCAAATACCTCCCTCAAAAACACCTGCCCCGCAACCGGTGCAATTCAGCCTGCAGTCCACGGTCAGCTCGCCGCGGTAAGCTTTTTCACATTCCCTCTTCAAAAACTTCTTTGAGACTCCCACGTCAATGTGGTCCCACGGAAGCACCTCGTCAAAACTTCTTTTACGGTTCGCATAAAAGGCGGGATCGATGCCGCATTCGTCGAAAGCCTCCATCCATGCGTCAAATTTGAACTGGTCTCCCCAGCCGTCAAATTTGCATCCCTTTTCCCACGCCCTCACGATAACCTGTCCGAGGCGCCTGTCACCTCTCGCGATGACCGCTTCCAGAAAACTGAGCCTCGAATCGTGCCAGTTGTAACTTACCTGCCGGATGCCCCTGATTTTTTCCTTTAAATGCTTTTGCTTCATTTCCAGCATGTCCATCGTATCCTGCGCTTCCCACTGGAAAGGAGTAAAGGGTTTCGGAACAAAACACGAAGTGCTTACCGTAACATTCAGTCCTTTTCCCCTTTTCTCGCGAGGTACCTTTTTGTATTCAGCGACCACTTTTGCGGCCAGGTCGGCAATGCCTTCAACATCATCGAGGGTTTCCGTGGGAAGGCCAAGCATGAAATACAGCTTTACATTGCTCCAGCCGCCGTTGAACGCCAGCGAACAGGACTTTAAAAGGTCTTCCTCGTTCACTCCCTTGTTTATGACATCCCTCAGTCTCTGGGTTCCCGCTTCGGGAGCGAAGGTCAGCCCGCTCTTTCTCACCTTCTGGGCTTTTTGCATCAGGTCAAGGGAAAAGGAGTCGATTCTCAGCGACGGGAGCGACAAGCTCACCTTCATCGGCTCCATCTCTTCCAGCAGTCTTCCCGTTAAGTCCCCGAGCTGCGAATAATCGCTGGTGCTGAGCGAAGTAAGGGATATTTCCTCATAACCGGTGTTCCTGATGAGATTGCGGGCTCTTTCGATCAGCCCGTCCACCGTTCTTTCCCTCACTGGACGATATATGATTCCCGCCTGGCAGAATCTGCAACCGTGGCTGCATCCCCTGAAAATTTCAAGCATCACGCGGTCATGGACAATTCCCGCATAGGGTACGATGATCTTTTCAGGGAAATACGCGTTGTCAAGATCTTTTATGATCCTCTTGCGAATCCGCCCGGGATATTCCGGGCTGACCGGCCTGATTTCCGAAACCGTGCCTTCGGGAGTATATGAGACGCTGTAAAATGAAGGCACATATACTCCCTCCACTGTAGCAATCCTGTGCAGGAACTCTCTCCTGGGCGCTTTTTCCTCTTTCCACTTTATATAAATATCCATCACTTCATTGATAACTTCTTCCGCTTCGCCCATAACGGCAAAATCCACTATTTCGGCGAGCGGCTCTATATTGTATGCGCACGGTCCGCCGACGCAGACAAAGGGGTCAGATTCTCCCCTGTCGCGGGAAAATATCGGTATCCCGGCCAAATCCAGCATGTTTACCACGTTTGTATAGCTCATCTCGTACTGGAGCGTAAATCCCACTATGTCAAAATCCCTTACGGGATCCCTGGTTTCCATCGCAAAAAGCGGGATGCCCTCGCGGCGCATGATGCTTTCCATGTCCACCCACGGCGCAAAGACTCTCTCGCAGTACACATCTTCCCTTTCATTGAGGAGATGGTACAGTATTTTCATCCCGAGATGGGACATCCCTATTTCATAAACATCGGGAAAGCAGAATGCAAACCGCGCCTTTACGCTGCCCGGATCCTTGCGGACCATGTTCCATTCATTTCCGACGTATCTCGATGGTTTCTCCACCTGCCCAAGAATTTCGTCGCTTATTCTTACCGGCATAATTCCTCCATTTGTTGTATATTTATCTTGATTTATCTTGTATTGTCCATAGGTTTAAACATTTTTTTGCGCCATGTGCATCGGAAAGTATAATTCGGTCAAGTACCGCGCTGAACATTTTGTAAATGTACTTTTATCATGCACTGCGCAGATTATTGCGCATTATAAAAGTTAATGTCGTTTTAATACAATAAATTAACTATGGATCAACGTGTTTAAATCCGCCCGTTTGCCGCGCATTCAACCAATCATGCACTATGCATCCATCACTCATACATTATTGCATTTTCTCAAAAAGCTGCAACCTGGATTACGGAAATTCCCTTAACCCTTTGTATCACAGTTCGGTTTATTCTGCCAAAACATACTTCAACTTACCTCAATATATCTCATAATTTATATTTCATATATTACCCTGATGGCGGAGCATTTAACTTGGAAAAGGCTGCTTTGTCAAGCAGCCCTGTATTTTCCCAAAACCGATTTTATATCGTCCGCAGCCTTTTCCGAAAGCCTGTACCTTGAGCCTGGTTCCGGCACATATATGATTATGCCGGATTTTTCACCAAGCCACAGATCATATTCCATGGTTTTGTTATTGTTCAGCTTTACGGTTATGCGATATTGCGGTTCGCCGGTTTCCTGATCTTCCTTCATTTTCTGCGCCGATCTTATGGCTTTTACAATTGTGACGAGGTCGTCCTTCTCGCTCTCGCTGCTGTACTGCAGCGAGATAAAAGGCTTATCCTTCAAAGCCGTTTCGGCAATTTCCAATCCCGCGACGGTGGTCCTGGAAACCCCGTAAAGACTGACAACCACATATGTGATCAATGACAAAATCATTCCGAGGGTTGCAAATACAATAATCGCTCTTTTGCGCAATTTAAACCACCTTTATGGTTTATGCGGTTTCCCGCTTCTATTTCAGATATTTGTCAAGGAAATCATAGGCCTCGCGCCTTATTTCCTCGGGGAATGAATGCTCTCCGTCAAAAATTACGGATTTGAAATCGCCTGCAGCTCCCTTTTCCGCGTAGCACGCCTGTGCCTTGGCAACGATTTCTTTTACGCCGTCGATCGGGAATATGTAGTCACGGCTTCCGTTGGTCATCATAAACGGCTTAGGCGCAAGGTCGGCCACGAGGTCTGCTACGTCCCCGTAGTTAAGGAAGCCGAAAGTGTAGGCAGCAAGATTATGGTTTATTCCGTCCCTCAAAATGGACTTCATCTGGCTGAAACCGCAGGAAGCGACCGCAGCCTTTATCCTGCTGTCATACCACGCAAGCCACAGCGTTTCCTGTCCTCCGAGCGAATGCCCGATCGCCCCTATTTTATCAGCGTCCACATAATCCAGTGACTGCAGCACATCAACGGCCCTCGTCAGATCGCTCAGGTATTTGCCCTGGAGCGTTTTCCCTTCCATTATCAGCTTCGTGAATATAAACCTCTCGTAGCTCATGCCTTCCAGCGCTGTGTTTTCCTTGCGTTCATATTCCAGCGGGCGACGGTCCTCAAAACACAGGTGGTCGGGACAGATTACAACATAGCCCCTGAGGCAGAGCTCAAGTCCATAATGATACATGCTGTTTTTATTCAGGCCCGCGGGTTCTGACTTGCCGACGTAAAATTCTCCTGCGTGCTGGTGCGCTGCAACGATGCCAGGTACCTTGCCGCTGATGTTTTTGGGGCGCAGCAGCCACGCATTTACCCTCTCTCCGGGTTCAACGTTATAATATATTTTCTGCAGCAAATGGGTACCCTTATCCTGTATTTCTCCGAATTCAAGGTTCAAGTCAGCCTTTTCAGGCAGCTTGCCCAGGCATGAAATGATATTTTCGCGAAAACCCATTGTTTACCCTCCTCATCAATTTGTGTATTAAAAATATCTTATTTATCAGTCATAAAATAATCTGCCAAAGCATATACCGAAGCATATAACCACAGCCGGTAAATAATTCCCGAAAATTTACTATCTAAATCTCACATGTATTCAACAACATAAACCGTGCTGGTTTCCAATGTTTCGCCCGGCGCCACCTTCTGCAGATCCCTGCCGGTATTCAGCGCATTCGGCGGAGCCATCCACGGTTCTACGCAAACAAAATCCTTGCCTTCCTCGGTCCAGACCACGACGTACCTGAACTGTTCGCCGTTCTTTATCGTTATCTTCCTTCCCAGAACCGGATCACTGACGCTGAAAACACTTCCGTTCCTGTCCTTTACAGGGAAAACAAAGTCTACGGGTTTGCTGAAATCTATGCTGCCCGTGTATTTATAAACCGTATCGCCGTCACCCATGTAATGATCTGCGTTAATTTCAAATTCAAGGCTGCTTTTGTCCTTTACAAGGAAATACGGGTGGAATCCCGAATAGAAGGGCATTTCCTCGCTGCCCTCGTTTATGTATTGCTGCTTTATGCAAAGGCCGTTGCTTGTAAGAATGTAAGTAAGGACAACCCTGAACTCGAACGGGTACAGGCTCCTTGTCAGGTGGTCAGATCCCAGCTCAATTTTTATGTACGGTTCATCATCCCCGCCTGTCTCTTTCACCTTCCAGCATAGCTTTCCTGCAAATCCGTGAAGCGGCATGTTATATACTTTTCCTGCAACCTTGTAGCTTCCCCCGGCGAGCCTGCCGCACGTCGGAAAAAGTACGGGATTGCCTCCGCGAACGTCGCCGCTGTTGAGCGTCGACCTGTCAAAATAGAATATTTCCTGGCCTCTGTGCACAAAGGAAGTAATCAACCCTCCCTTGCACGGGATCACCGTCAGCCTGTTTGAACCATCGGAATTCTCTATCGTGTGAAGCGCGTAACCGTCGCTGTCCGTCAACACCTTATGCATGGTCATCCTCCGTTCATCAGTGAAAATATCTTCCATCCCGTAATATTGTACCATAGCCGCAATACATTAAAAATAGTTTGCCCTTAAAATAAATAGTTTGCCCCAAAATAATCATTAAGTATTGAAAGAAAGACTCAGAATTTCAGAAGCAACTGATTTTCGTCACCTGAAAATGTTACAAGTATCGGATCACTGGGTGCCGATATAATGAAACATGGTTAAATCAACTACTTGCAGCAGTTTAGTACGGGAAAGTCCTGCGACAAGTTGATACTTTCTGTGGAAAAAATATTGCTTGCATATTTCATCGATATCCACTATAATATATCTTGTTCTCGCGTCGGGGTGTGGCTCAGCTTGGTAGAGCGCTTGGTTCGGGACCAAGAGGCCGCTGGTTCAAATCCAGTCACTCCGACCACATAAAAGCGGATTGTAAATAATTACAATCCGCTTTATTAATTCTGCACCTGCTTAAAAACAGCTTAACTATTGTAATTCAATTCTTTCTTAATTCTGCATGGATCTTTCTTTAGGTTGCTTGAACATATTATTTCATAACCATATGCTGCACAGCAAAAAACCAATCTTTCAAAAAATCTTGTACTTGTGTACTCTGTGCCGAAATAATAATTCACGCATGCAAAGGATTCACACGTAAAAGGCTTTTCAAAAATTTATTGTGTTCATCCTACTATTTACCGGAATCACTTTTTATCTCTGTCAGGACCAACTGGTCGTATCCGTTGATATAATAACTAAAAACCACTTTTTCGCCTTCCCTGAGTCCAAGGTCATCAAATCGCTCCCTTAGCGCTTCGGTAAGCCTGAAGGCCCGCGCGGCTTTTTCGGGTGGCGCGCCGCTGATCAGTATTTCTATGCTGTTCATGTCGATCCTGCCCACGTACGTTCCCGAATCAGTCATTAACTGGCCGTCCCGTATCTCTTCTTCTGCGTCCTTTTCCTCGTCAGTTCCGCTGACGGGATCAACATATCCTTCATCATTGGTCTGATCGCCGCCCAGGTTGAAATAATTCAACGCTTTCTGCCTGACAATTCTCTCAAGTTCCTTTACGTTCGCCCTTGTCAGCACTTTGTCCTGGTATTCGGCCGGAAACATGTTTTTTATAGAAGGTATATACCCTTCCCCGTCCCTGGGAGCTTCATATCCGAGAACTTCAAATCCTCCGTCCTCGTTTTTCTTCAGTTCAATCACGAGGGGCATGCTAAAACCTGATCCTTCAAAAAGCTTGCCGTTTTCAACGGCGTACTCCTGAGCCCTGCTCCACATATAAATGGTAATTTTCCCGCCCTTCGAACTGATGCCGTAAAGCTCATGGGCTTCGAAAACCTTACCGCCAATGGATTTATACGCGACATTTTCTTCAAGGTAAGCGCTTATTGCCTCATTCATTCTTGCCCTGTCAGCATCGGTTTCACCTTCGGTTTCTTCTATCACCGTGAGCTTGCCCTTTTCCATTTTGGGAGCCGTCAAAAATCCCGCATCTGAAAGGGCGCATCCGGTAATAAGCAGCAGTAAAACTGCCGACAACACTAAAATAATCCGCTTCATCATTTTCAACCTGCCTCCTGCCAGCTTTTTCAGGGAACCGAATTTTATCCCCTTGCCAAAATATTACCGGCAAGCGAAGCGCAAATTATCTCAATCCTGTATAAAATTTGTTTCAACCCTGTAACGAAATTGTAACGGTTGTGCCTTCGCCTTTTCTGCTCTCTATTAAAAGCTCCCCGTCATGCGCCCTTGCGATCTCGCGGCAAACCGCCAAACCCAGCCCGCTTCCGCCCAGTTTTCTGCTCCTGGACTTGTCCGACCTGTAAAAAGGTTCCGCAACATGGGGAATGTCTTCTTCGGGAATGCCCCTGCCGTCATCGGAAACGCTCAAATATACCTTATCCTCTTTCCAAAGCCTGACCGTGATTTGCTTTCCTTCTGAATATTTGAGCGCATTGTCCATCAGGTTTAATAAAACCTGCTTCACCTTGTCGGCGTCAACGTCCGCGGTTACCTGCCCGAGATCGGGAATAATCTTTATATCAGAGCTTTCGGCCCTGTGTTTCATAAGCTCAATTACGCGCATAACCAGCATTGTTACATCGGTTTTCTCCCTGTTGGCAGAAAGATCGTATTTATTCAGCCGCGACAATTCCAGGAGATTGTTCACCATGTCAAGCAATCTTTCGCCTTCGCTTTTTATGTATGAATAATATCTCTGCCTTTTGTCCTCATCGGCTACCCTGCCAGCAAGGTCGACATAGCCCAAAATGTTGGTCAGCGGCGTCCTGATTTCATGGGTGACATTATCAATAAAATTTTTCTGTTTTTCCTGTTCATTTCTCAGCTTCTGAAGCATCGCCCCAATATTCCGGCCCATATTGTTAAATGAATCAGTGAGAAACCGGAGTTCGTCCCGCGTCCTGGGCAGCGCAACGGGCTCAAAATTTCCTTCCGAGAATTTTTCCGAAGCCCTCGTGAGCAGCTCCAGCGGCTTTATCAGCCTGCGGGAAAAAACAAGGCTCAGTACCAGTGATACGAGAAGGGCTAAAGTGAAAATGATCGCAAGTACCAGGATCAAACCCCTTTTCATGGCATCTTCGCGGTAAAGGGGCTGTTCAAAGGTTACGGCGCCCACGATGCCGCCGTTCATGTAAACCGGAAAGGAAAGGTAAAATTTTCGCACATCACCGGTGGTTTCGATGAGATAAGTCTTTTTCCCGCTTAAGGCGTATTCCTGTATAGGGAATACCTTTTCGTCGGCAATGCTTGTGACAGTTACTTCACATCCGCTCAGGTCCTCAAGCATTTTTTCAAGCGTCAGCCTGTTGTACTCGAAAGCCCTCGAAGGCTCGGCAACAGTCTTCAGGTATTCCGCGAGGTACTGCTGTGAAAAATTGCTCTGCCTCAGTAAATACTGATATACGGCATGGAGATTTGCATTGTCCACCGTGGCGACTATTATCGGGCTGCTGATTACCAGCACGAGCGTTATTATTATCATGTTGGCAAAAATCACTTTTTTCCTAAGCTTCATGATCATGCTCCCTGTACCGGTACCCTATGCCAAAAACCGTTTCAATGTTGGCACTGTACCTGCCCAGTTTCTTTCTCAGGCGCTGTACATGTATATCCACAGTCCTGGAATCTCCGAGAAATTCATAGCCCCATACCGCGTCGAGCAATTCATTCCGGTTAAACACCTTTCCCGGGTTCCTGCTGAGAAAGGACAGGAGCCTGTATTCGGTGGGTGTTAAATCGACGGGATTGCCATCTGCCAGCACGGTCATTTCCTCTTCGTTTATATAAATGCCCGCTTTCTTTTCATCGCTTTTTTCGCTCAAACGCCTGGAAATCTTGTCAATGCGCCTGAAAATGGTGTAGATCCTCGCAATCAGCTCCCTGCTGTCGAAAGGCTTTACCATGTAGTCATCGGCTCCTGCCTCGAGGCCGATGAGCTTGTCGGTAATGTCGCCTTTTGCGGTGAGCATAATAACGGGGATGTTAAGTTTCTGGAGCTTCCTGCATACATGAAACCCGTCCATACCCGGCAGCATAATATCCAAAATCACAAGATCCGGTTTATAGCTTTCTGCTGCCTCCAATGCGGCAATGCCATCATGGCAGATTGCCGTATCAAAGCCCTCCATTTTCAGATTTTCGTCAATCAGGTTTGTTATCAGCTCGTCATCATCAACGATAAGGATCTTCATTTGCCGACCTCACCGAATTCCAGAGATATAAGGCAATTCCGCCCCGGTTTCCCAATCATGATCATGTTCCCGCTTTTTTTCAATCATATCACATTGTGTATCTTTTTGCTATTATGGAACTTAACCGGAAATGCATGGATCAGAGCTGATACGGTCGGAATGCGATTTCAGTCAGGGCTGCAATAACAGTCCTGGCTGTAATATACGGAACATCATCAACATCAGGTCGGTAATGGCATTAGGACAATAATATCAGCCAATTTTACAGTTAAAGCAAATAATAGTCGGAACAGCAATGAAAGGATTTTTCGCCGAGCAGTTATAATAGGATTTAAAGTTATTAATAGGATTTAAAGTTATTAATAGTATAAAGTAATATAGATTTAAATTATTAATAGTATGAAAAAATAATAAAATAAACCATAACTATTAAAACAATGCGTAAATAAGATTACAAAAAATTAAAATAGAAAAAGCGTCTGCATGTACCATGTACTGCAAACGCTACTCATGTGGGTCTCACTTGAAAGCCACACCTCCCGGCTCTACCAGCGGTTTAAAAATCTCCAGATAATGTATGCCAGAATACGCATATTCATCATCTCCTTCTAAGTTTATTATACCAATAAAGATGTTTTTTTAACCTTTTTGTTGCAAATGTAATTTAATTGTAGAAAAACTGTAATATCTATGTAATAATTTGTATAAACACCTTTTTAAAACGAATTTAATACTTTCTGCATGAATATTTTTGACATTATTACAGGAGGATATTCTATGTCGGGTTCAATAATCGGCAAGAATTTTCAGGTAGCAACCTGGGGCGAATCCCACGGCAAGGCCCTCGGCGTTGTAATTGACGGTTGTCCGGCAGGTGTGCCGCTTGACGAAGCGGATATCCAGGCCGACCTCGACAAACGGAAGCCCGGGCAGTCGCCTTTTTCCACGGCCAGGAAAGAAGCGGACCATGTCGAAATTCTTTCCGGCGTCTTTGAAGGAAGGACCACCGGAACCCCGATTTCCATGCTGATATGGAATACCGACGCCCGCTCGCCGGATTACAGCGAGATCGCAAAGTATTACCGTCCGGGGCATGCCGATTACACATATGATCAAAAGTATGGATTCCGTGATTACCGCGGCGGCGGCCGTTCTTCGGGCCGTGAGACCGCAGCGCGCGTCGCTGCAGGCGCCGTGGCCAAAAAAGTTCTTTCCGAACTGGGAATCAGGGTCATGTCCTACACCCTCTCCATAGGAAATATATTCATTGACCGCAGTAATTTTGATGCCTCGGAAATATATAAAAACAATGTTCGCATGCCCGATCACGAAGCAGCCAGGAGAGCCGAGGAGTTTCTCGCTGAAATCAAGGCTTGCGGGGATTCGGCCGGCGGCATCGTGGAATGTGTTGTCGAAGGATTGCCCGCAGGCGTGGGTGAACCGGTATTTGAAAAGCTCGACGCCATGCTGGCGAGGGCCGTAATGTCCCTGGGAGCAGTCAAGGGCGTGGAATTCGGCAACGGGTTTGAGGCATCGCGCCTTAAAGGATCGGAAAACAATGACATTATGTACTTCGATGACGCCGGCAACCTGGGAAAATTCAGCAACAATTCCGGCGGAATCAGCGGCGGAATCAGCGAAGGCTTCCCTATTATTCTAAGGGCTGCGATCAAACCGACACCATCGATTTATAAATCGCAAAAAACAGTTAGTACAAACGGCGAAAACATCGATATCATTATTAAGGGAAGGCATGATCCCGTGATTGTGCCACGGGCGGTCATTGCAGTCGAAGCCATGGTGGCGATCACCCTTGTGGATTACCTGCTTCAGAGAATCCTGTCAAGAATGGATCTTGTAAAAAAAGCCCTGACATAACGATTCACGTACTAACTCCGGGAGGCGTTTTTATGAAATGGAACCGTGAAGAATATATCGAACTCATGACTTTCGGCAAGGTTGAAAGGCAAATGTTTGTTGAACTGTTCGGGCCGCTCGTCGGCCTGGAACAGGAATGGGCCGCCCAGGGAGCTACACCCGAAGAAATCGATTTAACAGCTTTCGATTTTGATTATCTGCAGCTCGCGGACTGCGGCGGTGTGACCCGTCAGCGCGGTGGCTGTAAGCCAAGAATTTTGGAAGATACGCCTGAATATACATTAAAAATCGATGAACTGGGAAGGACGACAAAGCTGATCAAGAGCAGCGCGACCATTGCCCATCCGTTGAATTATCCCGTTACGGACATGGACAGTTGGCTTAAAATCAAGCCGTGGTTTGAGTTCAGCGAAGACCGCATTGACTGGGACAGGGTTGAAGCTTCGAAAAAAGCCCAGCAGGAAGGCGCTCTCGTGGTGGCCTGGATTCCCGGCGGGTTTGATCTTCCCCGCCAGCTGATGGGAGAGGAAAATGTTTGTTACTGCTACTATGATCAGCCCGAGTTAATGCATGATATTATCAACACGATCGCTGACACGGCGTTCAAGGTCCTTGACCGGATCAGCGACAGGCTGGTCATTGACAACCTTTCCGTTCACGAGGACATGGCCGGCAAAAGCGGTCCCCTGATAGGACCCAACCAGGTGAATGAATTCATAAAACCCTATTTCAGAAAAATCTGGGATATGCTATCCTCAAAAGGCACAAGGCTCTTCAGCCTTGACAGCGACGGCAATATTGAGCCGATAATTGACGCCCTCCTTGACTGTGGTGTTAATATCATTTATCCGTGTGAACCTGCCGCCGGCATGGATGTCGTGAAGCTGCGCCAAAAATACGGCACCCGGCTGGCTTTCAAAGGCGGCATCGACAAGCATGTGCTGCGCCGGTCCAAAGAAGACATACTGAAAGAGCTGGAATACAAGCTCCAGCCCCTGATGCAGCAGGGCGGAATCGTATTCGGACTGGATCACAGGATTCCCAACGGCACACCCCTTGAAAACTACAGGTTCTATGTTGACACAGCCCGCGAAATGCTCGGCCTTCCGAAAAGAACGGGCCGTGGCTGGGCAAGAATGGCATTTTAACCGGTTAAAGTTCTGGGTAAGGAGGCATTTAACTGGTTTAAATAATAAATTAAAGGATAGATATTTAAAAAGATAATTAATTGTAATACTTAAAAAGATACCTAATTGAAGTATTTAAAAAGATAATTTATTGAGGTATTTATTTAAAAGATATTTGATTCAGATAGATGTTTAACCTGAGGGGGGAAAATAATATTGGATAACAAACCCAATGTTCTGATGATAACGGTCGATCACTGGTCTGCCCCTCTGCTTGGAGCAGCAGGGCATCCCGTCATCAAGACTCCTACCCTTGATTCCCTTGCACGGGATGGCATACGGTTTACAAATTGCTATTCCGAATGTCCTGTTTGCATACCGGCGCGGCGATCGCTGATGACCGGGCTGTCACCCAGGAGCCATGGGGACAGGGTTTATTCCGAACGCCTTCCCATGCCCGATGTTAAAACTCTTGCCCAGACCTTTCGCGACAACGGGTATCAGGCTTATGCAGTCGGAAAGCTGCATGTCTATCCCCAGAGAAACCGCATAGGTTTTGATGATGTGATCCTGCAGGAAGAAGCCCGCTACCAGTACGGCACCGTCGACGATTACCAGATATGGCTTGGAGAGCATGGTTACGCAGGCAGGGAATACCTTCACGGCATGGGAAACAACATGTATTACACGCGGCCGTGGCATTTGCCCGAAGAAGCCCATGTAACTAACTGGGCCACCAGGGAAATGGCAAAAATGATAAAGCGTAAGGATCCAACGCGTCCTGCGTTTTTCTATATTTCCTACTGCCATCCCCATCCGCCCCTTGTGCCTCTTCAGAGCTATCTCGATATGTACAGGGACGCAGAATTGATGAGCCATTCGTGGGAGACTGGGTCGACGATGATGTCTATCCTCTGAAAGGATTGCAAAATTCATGCAAAATGTATAAAAAGGAAGATATACTGGCAGCAAGAAAAGCATTCTATGCCCTGTGCACCCATATTGACCACCAGCTGAGAATACTGATCGGCACGCTGAGGGAAGAAAATCTTCTGAATAACACCATTATTCTTTTTACCAGCGACCACGGCGATATGCTGGGCAATCACAACATGGTCGCAAAAAGGGTAATGTATGAATACTCCGCCAATATTCCCCTAATCATATCCGGGAAGCCTCTCAAGTCAATGAGGGGTACCGTTGACGACAGGCTTGTGTGCCTTGCGGATATAATGCCGACTCTTCTTGACCTGTGCGGCCTGGAAATACCGTCCCATGTCGAAGGCATTTCAGCCGTGTCAACCAGGAAAAGGGATATGCTTTACGGCGAAATAAGCGAAAACGCCCTCGCAACGCGCATGGTACACGACGGCCGGTTCAAGCTCATATATTATCCCGTGGGCAATTACATCCAGCTGTTTGATCTTGAAAACGATCCAAACGAATTGAAAAACCTTGCCCACAAAAAAGAATACTCCGATATTCAAAACAAGCTCGTCGATTTCCTAATTAAAAATCTGTACAAGGGCGATGAAAACTGGGTTAAGTACGGAAAACTCGTCGGCCTTCCAAACCAGGAATTCATTCCGAAACCTGACTATGGCCTGAGCGGGCAACGGGGCCTGCATTGGCCTCCCCCAATACGCAAGACTTAACTCGGATTATTATGCACCATACTTAGCTTAACATTGATGCGCCTTATTTCTCCCAACATTGATGAACCATACTTAATCTATATCGATACACCATACTTTACCCAACATCAATACGCCATATTTTACACAACAGCGGTACGCCTTGCTTCACTAAACTTTATTAGTTGTTTATTCGACATTTTTGTTATAGACATATCACAACATCCAGGAGGCAACATGTGTAAAACAAAAGGATCAACTATATTAAAAGGAAAAGCAATTGCAATACTGGCAATTATTATTATCAATGCGATATCATTTTCCTTCGCTTCGTCCGGCGGATCCGGCGGTATTGATTATAAGTCAATCTATACTGGCAAAAATGTATATCGCGACATATTACAGGCATTAATAGATTTACATAATGAAAACCCCGGCTTTACGGAACTTTTTTATGCCGGCCGATCCTGGGACGGCAGAAATATACCGGTATTCCGCGTCGGCAATGGCAGCAGGAAAATTCTGATCGACGCGGAGCATCATTCCCGGGAATACATCACTTCTATCCTTGCGCTGAACCAGATAGAATATCTTATCAATGCCTATAATAACAGCCAGGTCATTTATGGCTACAATGCCCGGTATCTCATGGAAACCGTATCCTTCTGGTTCATTCCGATGGTGAACCCTGACGGGCTGGAATTGTGCATCAACGGTACAAACGCTATCAGCAATCCCACTCTCAGGCTCCGGATACCGTGGAAAAAGGAATGGCCGGAACTGAAGGCCAATGCAAGAGGTGTAAACCTTAACAGGAACTATGACGCCGAATGGGGTAAGTCAAAACTGAACAGCAAAACGCCTTTTGACGACAGATATCCGGGCGCAGGCGCTTTTTCGGAACTTGAAACCCAGGCTGTCAGGAATCTTTGCATGCAATACCGGTTTGACCTTTACATTACATATCACAGCTCCGGCGAGGTCATCTACTGGTATTTCAACCAGGATGCAGCCAATACCGCGCGGGACCTGAATATTGCAAAAATGCTGTCATCAACGACTGGTTATACACTGGTTTCCCAGTACCAGTCCCTTATTGACCCCGAAAGAGGCGGAGGATCAAGGGAATGGTTCGTAAGTGCCTTCAAAAAGCCCGGTTTCACGATAGAGGTCGGAAGAGGTGCATCCTTTGCCCCTGTTAGTTTCAGCGAATACAACGCGATATGGAACCAGAACAAAAATGTTCCGATCCAGGCCGCGCTGGCAATCCTGAAATATCTAAACAGGACCGATGATTATTCATATAAGATGATAATAAACGGAACCATCCAGGGTTACGAATCTCCGAAGCCGGTCTATTCCGGAACTGATCTCTGGATTCCGCTGAGACAGGTATCTGAAGGACTTGGCCTTACTGTCACATGGGATCAGCTAATGAAAGGCATCAAAATAGAAAACAAGCAGTTTAAGGCTTTGCTTAACCAGGACAGCCGAATTGCCGTGGTCAACGGCACGCCGGTGGTTATGCCCGATCCGGTTAAAGCCATTAACAACAGCATCTATATTTCCGCGCGAAGCCTTGAAGCTATTGCAGGTTTGCGTTTCAATGCCGTAAACGCCAGCCGGAACATATATGTCAGCGGATCCTTCACACCGGTATTCAACGGCAAAAACAGCATAGAAAAACTGTTCCCGAGGAGCCGCATCGAGGGAGAAGTAATCCGGGAAACTCCTTTATACTACGGAACTGGCATAAAAAGCAGTTACTCCCTGAAAAAAGGCACGAGGGTCGCCATAATCGACCAGGACGGCGATTTGTACAGCATCCAGGGCCAGGATGGATCCACGGGCTGGATTAATGCCGGCGATGTAGCTTTATTCCCCATTGAGCAGGTTGCACCCGAATTGCAGACCACCCAGTGGGAACTCGAGATATTCGCTGATATCAACAGGCTCTCAAGCCCGACGCAGTTTGTTGCCGTGTTCCATCTTAAAACCGGAAAAGCGGCAATATATAGAAAGCTGTCATACAAATGGCCGCTTATCACCTACATGGATTTCAGCATGGAAGATTTCCCAACAAATCTGGGTGACGACATGCCTTCCACCGACGAAAGCGTTTCTGAAGAAGCCGTGAACGCTGATGATGCGTCAGGCAATGATATTGGCGAAACAGGCAACAATACCGGCGCAACCGACAAAAACGATAACGGCACCGGCAGAACAGGCGGCAATACTGATATGCGCAATTATGCCGAAACCGGTCCCGTCCTGTCGTTCCCTCTTACAAGAACAGGCCGGTTCCTCTATTACAGGACCGAATGCGAAAACGCCGCGTATCCTTTGAAAATTACCGGCAGCACGGCCCAATGGTTTGTTGACAATATGCCCGAAGGCACGAGAATTTATATTTATTAATTGAATATTATATTGAGTTTGATCATTCTAGTACCGTGTTTAGGTTTTATTCGCGTTTCGGGCTCAATAAATCATTAATAAATATTTATGTCATCTACACTTAAATCTTTTTAAACCGGGAGAAAAGATTAACTGACATTTTTTATGATTATTTTTCAGTCAATAATATTTATAATGTTATGTTTTAAAAATTAAGGAATACTCCAACTAAATATTTGAAGTTTTATTTAATATTATTTTAATATGCAAATGTCATGGTATCGGAAGTATCACGGGATAAGGGCAGCTTAAGCTGCCCTTCAAATTTCTAATATAGGTATGTGACAAAAGCCGTGCAAAATAAGACCGGATTCTTTCCTGTTTGCAAGAGTAGTAGATCCTGGTCAAAGTTTCTGTACTACCGGCAATTCCATATACGTTTCCCCTTATGTTTATTTTTGCTTCCTGGCTTTTATTTTTGCCACAATGCGATTGCCCGACGGAAGGTCTTTTTTGATTTCCTCGATGTGGGTTTTGTACATCATCCCATAGCCTTCCGGCGTCGGGTGCGGATCCATTGAACCTCCGAAGAGATCAAATTTTGTCAGAGGCGATTTGCCTTCATAATCCGAAAAAGCCTGGTATACATCTACTATTTTGTATCTTGGAACCTGTTTCCCGTGCTCATCTTCTTCAACAGCCCCAGCCTTTATAACCTCGTTTATAGCGCTGACGGCTTCGTTAAATATATCGTAAAATGGACTGCCCGTTTTCAGGGGGTTGAAAACCGTAGAGACATATATTTTCGCTTCGGGAGCAATTTCCCTTATCTCCTTTATAATTTCCGGCCAGTCAGCTTCAAACCTGTCTATTCCCTTCTCCAGCTCCGCGGGGATTCCATTGGGCTGCATTAATTCCGCCACTTTAAACAAAAATCCCAGGGGATCGCTGTTATAAACTCTTTCAACTTCTTCGGCCAATCTGTATACATCATTGGTTTTAATACCGAAGGTCTTTTTAACCGCGTCTGTTACAGGTGACAGCAAATTGTTGCCCCCGATGCTTATTGTAATAAACCTCGAATTTTCAATGGCTTTCCTGACCTCCTGGTCCTTCCTGACAGATTTTAGAAGATCAGTGCTGGTAAAGCTTGTTTTACCGAAATTGTTCAGCTTTATGTCGTAATCCTTCACATTTTTGGCCAGGTAATCGTATATGCGTCCGACATAGCCTCCGCCGGCCTCGTCGCCGTAGCCAGCGGCGACGGAATCCCCCAGCGCCGTGTAGTCTCCCCGGAGCACGGCATTGTTGTCACTGCCGCCGGGATTTGAGGCCATCGCCAGGCCAGACGCTGCGACAAACGCGAAAGCTATAAGCAAAACAGTCAAAATTCTGAACAAATGGTGTTTCATATTTTCCTCTCCGAAATCTGCAATCTGTGATTTAATTATACATTATCAGTCGACAACAATCCATCTTTGGTTTTCCATCGTACCTGGATGCTTTCAGGGATAGTCACACTTGTTACTTGATAAATGTATAAATAACATGGGCAACTCCGTGCTCGTCGTTAGAAAGCGTAACAAATTTCGCCTTCTCCTTCACCTCGGGAGCGGCATTTCCCATGGCAACACCCATTCCCGCATATTCAATCATTGAAATGTCGTTGAATCCATCGCCGACGGCAATCATTTCTTCCCTCGAAATATTGTATTTCTGGCCAATTTTCTCCATTGCAATGGCCTTTGAAGCCCTTTTGTCAACAAATTCAAGGAAATAGGGCCTGGAGGAATGGAAATTGACATTGTCGCCAAGCTCGCTGCCTATCTCCCTTTCATAACGGGCTATAGTCTCAACCTCGTCATACCACAGCACCTTTGTTACGCCCAGGTCCAGCACCTTGTCAAGGTCGTCTATTTCGTAAGGAGTTACTTTTGAAATACTGCTGTAATCCAAAGCTTTCTGATTCAGTTCCAGCGTATAAAGGTTGTTGTTCGCCCACACCATGACATCGGTTTTCAGTTTTCTTCCAAGCTCGATGATCTGGCGCGCGTCTTCCTTCGACAGGTTCTGGCTGTATATGATCTCCCCCGTTTTATATGTCAGCGCCATTGCGCCGTTATATGTAATTACCGGGAAGTCGTATTCCTCCAAATCCATTTGCTTCATGAGAGGCCTTACTCCCTGGATAGGCCTTCCCGTGGAAATGGTGAATATCACGCCCTTTTCTACGGCTTTTTTTACTGCTTCCCTTGTTTCATCGCTCAGGCTGCTGTTGCTGTCAAGCAATGTGCCGTCCACATCTACTGCTATTAGTTTATATGCCATATCTGCACACCCCGTTCCATAGTCTGTTCATTTGACCGAATATTTTTCGAAAGCCCTGTAAAAAGCTTTTATGCGGTCCAGTTTACCGTTTTCACAGGCAAACCTTCCAAACTGGGTCCTTATGATTGTAACACCTGCCCGTACCGTCGTGTCAACCCATTCCTGTATCTCTTCATCACTCATGTTGACTATGTGGAAGGGATAAAGCAGCCAGTCGATGGGAATATCCGTATTCTCCCTTACTTTTTCCAGCGTCAGCATAGGGGAAACCGACGGCTGGAAATAGGTCACCTTAGCCGATTTCAAATGCCTGAGGTGGGCCGGCGCAAGGTTTTCGCAGTGCAAAAACCTGCTGCTGCCCGTTGTCAATCCTTCATATAATTGGTTCCAGTACGGCACGACGAATTCAGGCCACATGTCGGGAGAAATGAGACTTGCAAAATCGTCGGCAAGCCCGCAGCCCCTGGGGCTGATTTCAGGCTGCCCGTTGATCCTGTTTATCAGTCGCCGGTACCTTATTATGCTGTCAGTCAGAAGTGACAGAAATTCTTTTGCTTTATCCGGTTCGTCAATAATGTCGAATATAAAATCCTGGCCGCGCATCAGAACGGCCGATGTTATCGGCCCCTGGGAACCCAGGCCAGAAAAACCTACATTCTGCCCGGGGAATCTTTCCTGGAGATAACCGCACATTTCAGCATAGTGTCTGAATATTGGCTGCTGCGCGAAAACAATATCCCTTTTTTCTTTTAAAAATTCAATACCCTCATCGATACCGGAAATAAAGGGCTTCACATTGGGTTCCGAGTCCTCCGTGAACTCAATCGGCGCGCCCAAACACACAAGATGCCCGTATGACAGTGGCGGTCCCGAAACAGGCCGCATCGGCAGCATATCTCCGAAATAGGCCCGTATTTTTTCTCCCGCAATCCTCCAGGCCTCGGCGCATTTTTCCTTGTCCCAGAAAAATTCCCTCATTGTGATTTCGCCAAGATAAACAATACCGTCATGGTATATCTCCACTGACGGCTGAATTTCGGTGTTGTTGAAAGCATATTTCATAATTTGATCTCCCTGTTGTATTCCGGAGGGGTTCTCCCGGAATCCGGCAAGCCTGTAATCTGTCAGCGTTGTCACTTTACACGTCGTTCATTTACGTAATACTCATAATACACTACAATAGTTACATCCTTCCCTGTCCTTTCATCCCTGTAGACAAAATCGCTGCCATCAAGGCTCATATGATCATAGATCCTCACCTTGTCCAGGGGCTGGCGGAAAACTTCCCTGCCGCCGCACACAATGATCATCGTTTTCCCGTTAAAGCTGATGTATCCGTGTTCGCCAAGAATGGCGTCCTCAAGGTTGTTCTCGTCACGTACCTTGACAACCCTGACCCGTCGTCCTTTGAGCCTCTTATAAATTTCCCTGTGTTCTTTCTTCGCAAATAAAAGCATTATTCCTCCCGGCTTTTCCTAGTGTCATATTATGTAAACATGCTTTTCAGAGCACTCTAAATTTCATCAATTTCACGTCTGAAAACCGCCCCGTCGGGCACATTTGCATAGGATGGAATTTCCGACGATTCTTTGGCATCAAATATCAGTTCGTTGCTTTTAATTTTAAATACATATTTATACTTGCCGTCGTTGGTATTCAGTATCAGTTTCCCGTCCGCAACCTCATAGGAGCCTGTCGGTACATAGCTGCTCAGCATGGAATATGTGAACATGAACATATTGTTTTCATCTAAAACTACGGATGGTTTCAACGGTTCCTCCGACTCGAGCATTATGTACTTTCCGACAGATACATTTATCGCTCCTGTTACAGTGTTTTTGCCGCATCCCGTAAACGTTGAAAGCATAATAAAAATCAATAACATTACAGGAATTGCTTTATTCATTTTCTCGTCGCCTCACCTGTGTCCGGTTTTATTTTATCCGCCTGCCGCAATTGGGACAGAAGTTGTAATTATAATCCAGTTTCACGCCGCAAAACGGGCAATAGTTGATTCCATGCAGTTTTGATTCGTAACCCTGCTCGCTCTCGTGAAATTCATCGGTTTCGCTTTCATCTCCGGCTCTTTTAATCCACCTGTCTGCCGGATCTCCTTCTTCAGAAGAATCAGTTATATCATATATGGAATATCGATCCTTTCCCGTTGCATTTTTGTAGTGATATCCAGCCTCAACTATTCCCAGTATAATAAACAAAATCCCAAAGAGCGGAAAAATTGCGCCGATGCCAAATGGAGCGCCTGCAGTCAATCTTGCTGCCATGATCGTCCAAAACAGACCTAAAATAACGGCTGCAACTGATCCGATAAAACCCATACCCGAGGGGCCACGACCCGGTTTTATGCTTTTCATCCTATCAAGCTCACTCCAGTTCTATTTATAATGTTTGCAAAAGCCGCCCTATCATTTTTATAATTCGGCCATCGCCTTAAGCTTCTTTTTCCTAAGCTCATTATCACTTGATATATTCCATTATAGCATAGGCAGTACCAGGCATTGGCATACCAATATTCCAAATTTACTGTCCGCCCATGTAAACTTATTTCAAGATACCGATACATTTGAGCACCGTATCTTATTCATCGTATCTTCGTTTATTGCCTGTTTTAACTCTTTCATATATTCTGAAAACTCCACTTCTTTTTCTCCATATATCAGGTTTTGTTCATATTCCAGGGGAAGCCATGTTGAAATATCTGCCTCATTATGCTGAATAAGCGTCTCCATCTTGTCGAGCGCCTTAAAAATCCTGGACTCAACAGTTTTTTGTTCGTGCATTTCCTGGAACAGCAAAGTCAGTTCTTCCCTGTATGGCTCCGGCAGACTGCACAGCAGCCGGTGGACTTCTCTATTTTCTATAATCTCATCGCGTTCGGTTTTAATAAATGCAGGTATATCACCGGTAATTGCTTCACCCAGGTCATGAAAAATGCACATTAATATTACTTTATTAATATCAGCATCAGGAAATTCATCTTTAACAAGGTATGCCATCAATGATAATCTCCAGCTGTGTTCGGCCACACTTTCCCGGCGGTTGGAGGAAGTCCATGAGTGCCTCGTATTGTTCTTCAGTTTTTCAGCTACTCCCATGATTTCGATTAATTTTCGGACATTCATTATATAACCTCCGTATACCTGCCTGTTATTAAGCGTTTTTACTAATATCACCATTATACAATAATAAATTCTTATTTTCACTTTTTATAAACCTCTGTCGTTTTTGGATGAATTGCTTTTACAAAGGATAATAATATACATTTTATTTTATACTATCTTTTATAGAAAATTTCTTATAAAATGGGTAACTATGAGGTTTTCCGGCAAATGCTGGATAAAATCAATGCTGAATACGGCACAGGATATAAAAGTATACTTCACATTTGCCTGTTATATATGTTCGCCGGCTGAAATTCCCTTCTTGTATCCTTTTAACCATGAAGGCTTTCCGATAAATTTCCAGTATGAAAACGTCTCTCCCGGCTTTATGAGTATGCCATCAATTTTCTTTAATGCAATCCTTAAATTTGTTACTTTATTATGCTGCAGCCACATATACACATTTCTTAAATTTCTGTATAAAGGTGTTTTATGAGTCCCGGATTCCTGCCCAGAAATACTGGCTTATACTCTATGCTAACCTATATATCTCAAATTTCCTCTTTCCGATTATTTGTTTTTCCATGCGTCTGAACTTAGTAGTAATTATTTTTTGTTTTTTGTTCATACAGATGGCAATTACAGTTTCATTACTGCATATTTTTGCCAATGACTCGAGCAGGCAGCTGATATCATCTGTTCCTCCCTGCCAGTCCACCAAATCGCAATAGGGAACATCGGTAATAATGATATCTGGTTTTATGTCAATCGGAATATCCTGAAAAACATTTGCCTTGAATATTTGAACTTCAATTTCCTTTTGTATCAGGTTCATCAGCTTAACGGCGCTCTTTTCCGCCTGCAAATGAGATTCCTTCTTATATTTTTGATAAAGTGAACGGATTTCTTCTATTCTTCGTTTAATCCCGTTCACTGACAACAGGGAAAGATTTGCTTTAGCTATTTCAAGCATCTTTTCATCAATATCACTGGCAATTATTTTTGAAATTGTCTGTTGGTTTAAAAATCCCAATACCGTTAATGAATAACCGCTTCCGCAGCAGCAATCGAACAGGCATATATCCGCCTTTTTGCCTGAATACTCCAGGCACCTGCCGTATATCTCATTTATAAGCCGTACAGGAAAATTCGTCGCTCCGACTATATTGTACAAAACTCTTCCGCCAGCAAAGTCTTCGTAATTGTCCCTTTGTGCATGCCTGTATTCCATTTTGGCACTCTCTTTCTGCTTCGTTTCAATCTCTTTCTGCTTCACCGGCTAATAAGGCTGCCTAATTTGCAGGTAATAAAATCCACAGCGTCTTCTACAAATTTCATGGTACTCTCAACGGTTATTAATTTATTTGTTGATATGTCAGGGCGTTCTTTGTTTTTGAACCATTTATTCAATATATTCTCCCTGTGTTTTTCGATTTCTTCTTCAAATATAATATTATCCAAACCCACGGGGCTGGCTTTTTCGAGGTAGACCCAGAAATCCTCCCTGTTTTCTTCTCTCAAAGCCAGTTCAATTTCAACTTTTCCGCTTTCCTGGTGGTATAATCCTCCAAGCCCTTTTTTGATTTCATCGGGATATTTCAGCCGAAACGGCGTCCAAACGGTAATATTGTTATATATATCAGCTAAAATATGGCAACAGTAACCAAGGATAAAAATATAGTTGTCCGAGTCTTTGTTTTTATCGAGAAATGCCAGTACATTTTCGGTCCACTCTTCGTTGTTTGTAAGCATTCCCCACGGCTCATCACCGACACATAAATGGGACGCCTTTTTGTAATCCGGGATATAACCGGCCCTGTTATGTACGGCGTCCGGAGCCACATTGCCCAGGTAAAACTGGGGCAGATCCTTTATTTTCTCCGGAAAAAGCCGGTATAAATTTTTCGCTATATGCAGGTGTGTCATCTGAAATGGCATAATATCGTGTCCATCCTTTCCCGTACGTCTTTACTTGCCCAACTTGTCCGTGAACTTGGTTCCCGTTTCTAATTGCCTGTAAATTGCCTTTGACCACATTTCCGCTTTTTCATAGATGCCGCTCGGCTCAAAATCCCTCAAAATCTTGTCAATATCATAATCTATGCTTATCAGCTCCGGCTCCCATCCCGAATCGACCGAATGCAGTATGGCAAATTGCGGTTTAGGCTGATTATTGAGCGGAAGTCCTACCGTTCCGGGGTTAACAAGCATTTTGCCATGCTTAATATATTTGCATTGATGGTGGGTATGCCCGCAAATCAAGTAATCAGTATCCAGTTTCTCCAGGTAGCTGTCGGTATTTTCTGAACCAGGAAGAAGCATCTCTCTCGCGGATGCCGGAGAACCATGGCACAGGGTTAACGGCGCATAACCGGGTATTTCCACCTTTAACAGGATATCGCAGGATTCAAAAAATTCCAGGTCCGATTTTGAAAGGTTTTCATAAGTATAAAACAACGTACCGCTGTACTGGGAATACCTCAACTCGTCATCGGGATTATAATGGAGTGTCAGCAGATAATCCTCCCTGTTGCCTTTTATAAACCATGACCTGTATTTTCTTTTGTATTCATTTATAAGAGCCATGGTTTTTTGCGGATATGGACAGTCAGTGACATAATCGCCAAGGTAAAAGATTCCGTCAACATCCTGTTGGTCGATATAGTTGTAACAAGCTTCCAATGCTGCATGATTGCTGTGTATATCGCTTAAAACTGCTATTTTCAAATAAGTCACCCCTGTATTGTTGATTATGTTTCCAAAGTATGACGGGATATAACACTCCTGACTTGTTCGCGGTAACCGCGCCAACACAAATATTTATACGCGCTTTAACTAAATATAACAGCCGTGAATTTTTGAATCAGCCCTTTTTCAATCGGAAGCTGATTTACAGATATTTTTCCTTTACATACTCTGATAACACTTTTACTTCCTGGCTTATAGTATTATTCAGCATCCCTGTATTCTCTTGCTAGCGCCATAACTAATAATTAACCATCCTTTAAATATCCTTTAGCAACCGCATCGTCGACAATCTCGCAAACATAATTCCATATAACTTCTGAACCGGCTTTTATATGCTTGTTTCTTTCCAGTACCTTGCTTTTGGTAACACCCATTTTCTGCCACATCAATCCCTGGGTAATGTAATTGTGATATATGGGCATGAATGTATCTACAAGGCGGGCATATTTTGATTCCGGTGTGGAATATTCCTCAAATTCATCCCACAGCGCCCTGAACTCCTTTCCCTGATCCGGCGGCAACAGTGCAAAAAGCTTGTCTGCGGCCGCTTTCTCACGTTCCGCCTGTGTCGCCCTGCCGGCAGTGTCATAGGCGAAGGTATCTCCTGAATAAATCTCTATTACATCGTGGAGCATTATCATTTTCAAAACTTTGCACATGTCAAGGTTTTTGTCGTTTGCATATTCCTGGAACAGCATGGCACATACAGCCATATGCCATGAATGCTCGGCATCGTTTTCCCGTCTGCTTTTGTCAAGCAGCACGGTATTTCTGAAAATGGACTTTACCTTATCAATTTCTCTTAAAAAATCCAGTTGCTTGCTAAATCTCTCTCTATCCATGTTATATATCTTCCTCCAGTAACAATAATTTGCTCACTTGCTCTAATCCATGTAAGACTTTCCCTCGTACACCATCCCGGCCTTCTCCAACACCCGTACAGAAGCCGGATTACTTAAACCTTCTCCTGCTAATATAGCCCTGATTTCCTTTCCGGCAGTTTGCGCCTCCAGCATATTTTTAAAGTTTTCCCGTTCCTTCTCAAAATCCCGAGTTTTTGCGCCAATGCTGTTTTTCCGCTGGCAACGCCCCCCAAAACATATATTTTTTCCATAGCTTTTTACCTTGTATCCCTTAAAGCTTAATTCGGATTGATTAATATTATATGCGCCAATACAGTCTTTTCAGCCGCCGTTATTTTTGACCTTCATTTGATTCCAAACTGTTCTTAAACTTTTTACTAAGTTAAAATAATTTTCCAGAATACCTTTTTTCTTTGCAACGAGAAAAAACAGCCCGAGCAATAGAAGTCCTGCAAAACTCACAATCAGCGGATACAACCAGGAATTTTCAAGAAAATGGGTTACATCGTCGCCCGGCGGAGGTGTATCAAATAAGCTGATGACAGGAATGACAACCCAGGGTACCAAACTTCCCAAAATTCCAATTACGCTTATACCGTGGAATATTTTATATAAAATAGGTTGATAGTTTTTGTTATAGAACAATGATATTACGAGGAAAACCAAATATGGGAGGAGCATTCCCATTATATTCATTAAAGGTAATGTAAATTTATTGTAATTTGCATTACTTATGTAAACCCTTGCATTCAATCCGAGAACCAGCCTGTCTATGCTGCCACCTGCAAGCATTCCTATAAGCCCGTGTCCCATTTCATGGAGGAAAGTATAAATATATAAGTAAGCAATAAAGCTTAAACAGGTGGAAAAAACAAATTTTTTCATCATCTTCAGCCCTCGCGCTCTTTCTGATAATGCATGAAAACCTTGTATTTATTAAATAAACCTCATGTTCTTCCGCAATTCTGTTTATCGTTTAAACAGCCGATTCCATAGGGTAGGATGGCGACGCTTCTGCTCGAAGGCCAATTCATCAGCCATTTGACATATTAATCCCCACCACTTATTCTTTTTAAGTTCATCCATCAAAATGTGCGCTATTTGTCATCTCTTTATTAATTGATTCTTTTTTATCAAGGATTTTGTACGAACAAATGATTAAAGCAGCAATTAATATAACTGACAATATTGACAGCAGTTTTGTTCTGGATGGAAATGGAAACATTTTTATTCATCCCCTTAACCCAACATCTGCTTAACTACGCTACGGACTTGCCAACTATCCGGGCTTCCTGGTTCCGCCTTATTTATATTCGGTACATCAGTCAATCCGTCAGAACTTTCTTTTACATCATATGCAATACCATATTGTTTTTTTATGATTTCCTTAAGTTCTCTAATTTCCTGCAAAATTTCAGCCATCTTTGAATTGTTTATTGCTCTGACACCTGTTTATTCTAATCCGTATTTTCAGGATTCTTGTTAAGAAAGTCTATACACCTGTTTATAAAACCTGATATCTTAATCAATATCGCAATCGCTGCCACAATTATGGCAATAATAACTACAAAAGCCAAAAACGGAATTATAATTGTTATAATAGAAACCTGCATTGCAATATAAAGCATGAAATATTGATTCCATATTCTTTCAGCTTCACCTGCAAGGAATAATTCCTGCCGGCTTGCTACGAGTTCCCTTATTCCCATCAAAATATTGTAAACTGTCAACAAGTTGAGAATAACAGAAACAATTGAAATTATGATTCCCGGGACACCATTTTGCCCGTACTGAATTCTTCCACCCTGTGCCGGAGGTTGATATACAGAGAAAATTGACAAAAGCATCATGGGGATGTTATAGACAAAAGCTTTTGCGAAGAAACCGCTGTAAAACCTCAACCTGTTTAAAGCAACTGCAAACAGCAAGTAACCGACGATATCCGGGAATATATCAACACCTTGGATTCTAAATCCCAGCATTATAAAGAAAAAACCCCACTCGATTGTTCCCAAACAGTTTTGGACCACTTTTTACACACCTTTGCAATATTTCCCATTACCAAAAGAATCAACTTTAACCGAGACAACCTGCGTTTTGAATTTATTTATATCATTCGCCTTCAGATATATTGACAGCATTTTTGGGAATCCACCCTAATTCACCCCGGGAATTGCGTATATATGTATATCCTTCGCAGGAATTATCAATCACGGAAACAATTTCACCCTCATATACCGAAACGAAATTGGCCATGGTGTCCCAATATTCAAAAATATCTCCCTTATCCCTGATATATTCATTTTTTATCAAGCCCTTTGCGCCTGTAGAGACAACTCTGCATTCGGTAAAATACTCACCCTTTTTTAATATTTCGATAGTTTTTTTGCCTTGATAATATAGATATACTTCATTTATATATTCGGTTTTAATATTTTGGGTTATTACGCCCCGCGGGAATTTATCTGCAAAATCATACGAAAAAACAATATCTTCATTTTCGTCCGTTTTTTCAATTATCAGCGCATTTATCTGCGCGTCAAAAAAACAGCCGCTCCCGCCATCTATACTTATAGTTTTATTATCATAACGGATAACAGGTAAATATGTTACTTTTGATTCAGGAAAAAGTCTTGTAGGAGCATGACCACTTATAATCCATTTTCCCGTTTTGTTTGGAACATTGATATCTCCGAACCATGCATTCCATTCAGAAGTTTCCTGCCAATCCTCACGGCTGTCGAGGGCAGAGTGAACGCATATAAATTTGTCTGTTTCTATTACAAGAGGCAGATTTGTAACAAAATCTATTTTATTTTGATACTTCTGCTTAATCATACCAACAACATTTTTACAGTTTTCTTCTGTTATGTCAGTGTCATTTATACCTATAGTTTTTGCCCACTGAGCCAATATATTACCCGGACGTATTTTCAGCCATTCCAGGCAGCGCTGACAATCTTCGGATTGTATATATCTCATTCTTCTGTCATTATTGCCGCTGATTATATATACTTTATCGCAGCTGGAAAGCTCATATAAATAATCTATCGTTGGAATTTCTTCTTCTCGGCCTCTTTCCAATAAATCACCGAGTATAAAAAGATAATCTTTCCCTTTACGATAATTTATTTTGTCTAAAAGCCTTTTAAAAGCCGTGAAATTACCATGAATATCCGATATACAAACAGCACGGTATTTATTAGGCAGATTTATTTTTATTATGTCCTTTTCAAGCATTTGCTGCCTCCTCTTTCGGGAACCCTCTGTTCGAAAAAGCTTGTCGACGTTTCAATTATCCGAAGTTTCATTATCAATACTCTTGTCTATGGCATGGCGGAGTATTTTCTTTGAAGTATTCTTAATGAATTCCTCTCCGCGGATCTTCACCTTTTTGATGGTCTTATGGGGTGCCATTCTGCTGTTTACCTTCTTTATTTCCTTGTTAAAGTACTCATAGATAGCCTCTGCACTTTCAATACCCTTTAATTTGAGTAATTCGTAATCCGGGAATATCTCGGCAACAATAACTTCCTTATTGTTCTGGTTCTTTGTTTCTCCGGCATAAACAACGACTTCCGAAACGCCGTCTATCCTCTGTACCTCCTGCTCGATCTCCTCAGGATATACATTCTTGCCGTTACTCAGTATAATGATATTCTTCCGTCTGCCGGTAATATATAACCATCCTTCATCGTCGAGCTTTCCATAATCCCCTGTCATGAAGTAACCTTCTTCATCGAAAGCTGCGGCAGTAGCCTCGGGATTTTTATAATAACCGAGCATAACATTGGGTCCCTTTACACAGACCTCTCCCTCTCCGTTTTCATCAGGATCCTTGATCTTAATCTGCTCGCCAATTATCGGGATCCCGACACTGCCTTTTTTCTGATACTTATTTCTGTTGCATGAAACCAATGGCGAACATTCGGTTATTCCATAACCGTTAAGAACGGTAATACCTATGGCGTCAAACATGTCAATTATATCCTGGTTAATGGCTGCGCCGCCCGAAATAATCATCTCGAGCTTTCCGCCGAAATTCTCCAGTATACTCTTAAAGAAAACGCGCCTCAAATCTATGCCTATTTTTCTTAAAAAATTGCTGACCTTTATCATTCGCTTCAGCATATCAGCCTTTCCGCTTTTCTGGGCGGTGGTCCATATCCTTTTATACATGGTTTCTACGAACAACGGTACCAGGACCAGATGACTTGGCTGTTGCTCCTTTACTTCGTTCATGAAATACTTAAGTCCGCTGTTTATAAAGGTGGTGCAGCCCTGCGAAAAATGCCCGACAAAAACCACCGTAGAGCAATAGGTATGGTGCGGCGGAAGCACTGCCATGGTTTTGGGTGTAATTGCAAAGAGATACATGCCCTGTGTCATGTCCGAAACGATATTTTTCTGGGAAAGCATAACGCCCTTGCCCTTGCCTGTTGTACCTGATGTGAATACTATGGTTGCAAGCCTTTCGGGATCGATTTCATAGTCATAGTATGAATTATTGCCATTTTCGAATTCTGCCTTACCCTTTTCAGCCAGGTCTGAAAGCTTGAGGGCCGACTCCATTTTCGGCTCACCCATGCATATATAGGTCTTTAAAACGGGAACGCTGTCACCGATCTTCATGATCTTTTCTTCTACAGAAGTACTGTAGACAATATATTCACACTCTGCAAAATTGAGTATCCCCGTTAATTCATCAAGTGGCATATCCTTGTCTATCGGGACCACGATCGCTCCTGTGGCTATCAGTGCAAAATAACTGCTGATCCAGTTATATGAAGTTTCGCCTACAATGGCAACCTTTTTATCAGTACAACCCAGAGATATAAACGCTGTACCAATATTCCGTACATAGTCGCGTACTTCTCTGAAAGTTACATCAACGGTTTTTGTATCATGAGGATCTTTTTTATAGGAATATGCTATCCTGTCGGGATATTTCCTGGCTACATTTTCGACCATTACCCGGAAATTTTCGAAGACCGTAGTCTCGTACAATGGATATTTTATGTCGCATTTCATTATTTGGGATGCTCCTTTTTTTGCTATTTGAGTATATTATTTTTTAATAAATACTATTTAATGATAACTTTATCATAAGATAATTTCAATATCAGGAAAAATCAATCTTTCGACAGTCCGTCTTTCGCGCTCAGGTAATTCCCTCCAACTCCAAAAAATCGCTTTTCAAATGTCTGGGCATGTCTCGCTTTCAGGAAAGAGTTCGGGCCTTTTGCCGCATTTTGGCCTGAAACGAAGGATCTTGGCGCTTTCCAGGCACTTATGCTACTCATTAGATGTGGAAAAAAAACCTTCTTAATGGATAAAGCCATCAAGAAGGCCTCGCATTAGTTTGCTGACGAGTCTTGCCGTATCAACTTGGAACACCACAGCCATCAGTACATTATCTTTTATCTGTTTATCGCCTGCAAAGTCATCCACCGGGTCAAAAGTGCCTTGTTTCTTATTTTTTGTCCAATAGTTACCAAGCTATATTAAAATGTTTTTTTAAGTAGGCAATAAAATGCAGCCAGTCTTCCCTGCTTAAATAATGCAAACCGTCCCTCATATGGTATCCTATATTGCCCTCATGAAACTCATCACCAACAATGGGCAGCCTGTCGGGATGAACGAAGCCCGTTAAACCAAGTTTTTCATATACTTCGCTTGCCGCAACGCAGGACAGGTATTCGGAATCGGGATCTGCCCATATGTCCTCCCTTGCACTTGCAACATATACCTTCCTTGGGGCGATGGCAGCCAGAAGAAAGTGCTGGTCAAAAGGTAGATTATGTTCATTATCCACGTATTTCCTGTAATTTTCGCAAAACCAATAAGGGAACCTGTTGCAAATTTCCCTTATTCTTTCTCCTTTTTTTCCCTTGGTAATGGCCGCTCCGCTGCAGCCGGACTCATTGGATATTGCACACGCGAATCTTGTATCCAGGGCGCCGGTTAAAAGCGCAGTTTTCCCAAGCCTGGAATGGCCTACAACAAATGCCCTGGTTAAATCTAAATTTGACAGGGTTTCTGCATAATCCATAACTCTTGATGCTGCCCAGGACCACATGGATATTTTCCCACAATCACTATCATTTCGGTCCTTTCCGTCATAAATAACACCAGCAATACCGTCAGAAAAGTTATCATCATCGGACGTAACATCTTTATAACAGAAAGAAAGTACGGCAAAGCCATTGTCACAGATTTCTTCTGTCGGGAAATACTTGTCAGGTATGTCTCTCCTGAAATTCAAAAATACAAAAAACGGATACTTCTTATTACCATTTGGAATGGAAGTCCAGCACGGAAATGAAAATTTTTTGTCTCCAAACTGTGCGGTAATGGAAACTTCACTTAATGTCACCCTTCCTGCGCAAAACTTCTTATCCTCCGTTAAAACTTCAAAACTTAGATTATCCGGAGTGCCTGGCGGGAAACCATATTCTTCATTACATAGCAGTTTCACAATTTCGTTTCTTCTTTTTTCCCATTCATCTAATGAGCATGTTTCTGAACAATCCCAAATTTTCATCAATCCCCGTTCTTTTAGAAGGTTTTCCACCATAATGAACACCTCACAACTTTAAACCATGTCAAAGTACACCAGCATTATGCCATAGACCATTGCCCGGTCCATGCTGTCTTCATTCCGCATGCCAACCAAAGTCCAAAGGCAGGTTTCAGGGCTTGCATAACATAAAATAAGGGGGAATTTCCCCTTTCAAATCAATATTTTTGTAAGTACTCTCTTTTTTCAATCTTTATTTTTCAGTTTTTGCGGAGGTGGAACAAAATTCGGTTTTGGCGAGGTCGGCCGAGGATTTGTCCCTCCCTTGTGGGATGCGCCCTCATTCAGCATAGAAAAAATTGCCGGTTTCCCATTCTGTGTTTCTTTACTGCTGGGCATTATTTACCGTTACCTCCTTGACAGGTTCCTTCTTCGGGAAGCCATTAATATTGTGCAACTCAATCGTTACATCATAATAGTCCCTTGACAAGTACATGGCGTCCACATCATACAAATAATCGCCATCAGAATTATAAACCGAAACATCTGCGAGCAAAAGCTCCCTTTGAGCTCCCGATTCCGAAAATGCCTTAATCCAACAATAATAGTATAAATCAACTTTGTGGTCTCTTACAACTACCCATTCAACTTCTGACATATTGTGAAAGTAGTCCCAGACATCCTCATCTCCATATCTATTCGAAGCCCGAACTAACTGTGCAAATTTATTGATAATTTTGTACCTGTAAATATAAGATGCAAAGAAGGCCAGTAACAATCCTATAATTACAGAAAGAAAAATTTCATCCCAGCTCAAGATTTCCCTTTCATCTATAAAAGCATTGAATGTGGTGACAGCGGAATAATTACAGGAAATACTGAACGGATGGAGCTTAAGCCTTAATGACTTGAAAAATCCGACAATAACATAACTCATGACAGCAAAAAGAAATATCTCGGTGAAGTCCTCCCAGTCTTTCTTATTGCTTTTCCCTCTTAATTTTCTGTATATTTTTGAAGCAAGTATACCCGGCAAAAGCAAAATGATAATTTTCATCACAAAACTGCTTAAATCCATGATTACCCCCATCCAAAAAACCGGACTTGCCAAAATGCCTGTTGTCGGATACCTGTTTGTTATGAAAACTTTCAAAGATAATTTTACCGTATTGTGCATAAAATGCAAGTAATTGTTAAACATTTTGGCGCATTATTGTATAATTTTTAATAATCTAATAACATCTGGGTAAACTAACTAAGAATAGTAAACGGCCAGTTTCAAAAGAAATATTGCAGATTCAGGCCTGATTTCCGGAGGGAAAGATGGATAACGGGATAGTTTGTTCAAGAATTAACAAGCTACTTAGTGACGCCGGATATTCCCTGCATTTCAACAGCGTGGCCGATATCGAAAACTACCTGGCAAAAAGGGAAAACTTCGGCCATGAAACCTATGAAATAATAGAGCAGCTTTACAGCCAGCTCATGGAAGATACACAATTATGACGGGGGCTGGCCTGTAGATACAGGTCAGCCCCCGTTATCACAGTACTTATTTTGTTTTGCATGCCCATACTTCATCAGTATGCCAAAGTCCAATATAACAATGTCAGCGAGTCATACCCTTAGTATTCATATGCCCCTATATCAATTGCCTTGCCTCTCACTTTTCTTTCTGCCCAGCCGCATTTGTGCCTGTATTCTTTAACAGGCGCCAGGTCGTAGCCGTCATGGGATTTACCCGGATCCGTTCCCTTGTCTATAGCTTTTTCAGCGTCTTTAGTGAGCCGGAAATCAAATGCAGCCCTGTTCACAAAACCGGGATCCTCATTCTTGATATTGCTCTTGTCGACAAACAACCCGTCGAGATCTCTTCCGGTTTTGTCTACGACGATTCTTCCGTCGCCCGTAAATATATTATTTATGACAACAATATTCAAATCCGGATCATCCCTGACTGTAATGAATCCTTCCTCTCTCATGTTCTGATGATCATTTACGAGAGTATTGTTGATGAAATACAGGTTCTTTCCGGGATTTACCTTCTCCTCAAGGCCATACCATACAAAACGGCAGTTATTGTCATTGCCCTGGTGCATAATGTTTCCGATGATATAGTTATTGCCGCCCTGGGGCATGTCAATCGCAGCGCCTGAACTGTAACCGTCCTTTACATCTTCGTCGGTCAGCCTGTTGTATTCAATGTAGTTGTTGAGGGCTCTTGTCTTAAGGAGATGGCCCTCTTTGACGTGGTGGCTGTAATTATGCCTGAAAACCAGCGTGCCTACCTCACCTATGTAAAGGTTGTGGGAATAGCCGTCCCCATATCCGTTATACGCAAACTCACAGCCTTCTATTGTAACAGTGCTGTCCGCCTGGGCCGACGTCAGAATACCGTTGTCATTGTGGTGAAAATAGCAGTCCCTGATTGTTATGTTAACTACGGGCTCAACACGGACCCCGGAACCGTTCTTGCTCTCGAAATTTCTCGCACCGGTAAATTCTATATTCTCTATCGTTATATTATTTGAATTTATTACCCATATGCCTTTGCGCTGCACAAGATATACTTCGCCCTCCGGCACTTCCATCCTGGGACGGCCGTTGATGCCGCGAATGGTGATATTGTCCTTGCCGCTTGCAATCAGCGAAGCATCCAGATCAAAATAGGTTGCGCTGCCGTCAATAACAATGAGCGAACCCGGCTGTGCCGCATCCCACGCCGCCTGGATTGACGTAAATTCCCAGTCGGGGCCAACCCTGATGACATTCTCCGCATCTTTCGGAATATCTTTGTATTTTTCCGTATTGTCATATGGTTCTTCTTCATTCTTTGACGCGGAGCATCCTCCCAGCACTAAAAGCAGAACCATGATCAATGACATGAACCGGAAGAAATACTTCTTTTTCATACAAGGCACCTTCCTTTTAATTTTGTTGAATCCTCGGCGGCAAATACGAGGATTATTTACTGCTTTGCTCCTTCTCCTCGAGCGTAAGCACCAAGCCACCGAAATGCTTCGCAAGAAAATTATATATAACCGCTGTCAAAAAAGCGACAGCTTCCAGAACGCCAACCACAAGAACGGCGCTTAGAAAATACTGCAAACCGTCATGGATGAAAAAATCATCCTGCGTAACGAGCCCGGTAATAAGAATTACCGTCCCGAGCAGCAGGTAAAGAACCAGCGGCAATACAAGTATATAAAAAAAAGTTTTTAAAAGACTGATCGTTTTTATGCTCTTTATTTCATATTTTTTCATACATTTCTCCTTCTTCAGCGCAGCGCTCTTTTTCAAACCGGCGGCCTGTACACCGTGAATTCTGCGCGTTGTCCATTCAAACCACATACTAAGTATATCAAAACAACAGTTTGCAGTAAACGATTTTAATAAATGCCTTTCATATACAGAACAGTTTTTGTTTTCATTTGGCATCCATGTCTGTTATAATTTGATATAAAAGACGTGAAAAAACTACCTTTTCCTCGGAAAGCAGGTGCAAATTTTATAGATGAGAAAAACATCCATATATGATCAAAAAATCTATGAAATGGCCAAAAGGATCTGGGATTATCACCATATGAATCATACAATCGAGAAATCCGACTGTATTATAGTTTTAGGCAGTCACGATGTGCGCGTCGCAGAGCGGGGCGCCCAGTTGTTTCTTGATGGCTGGGCCCCGCTGCTGGTAACGACGGGATACCTAGGCACTCTTACGCTGGGCAACTGGACGAGGGCTGAAGCCGAAATATTCGCCGAAATCGCGCAAAGGATGGGCGTGCCATCCGATAAGATCCTCGTGGAAAACAGGGCAACCAACACCGGGGAAAATGTGGCGTTTACCCGGCAGCTTCTCAAAGAAAAGGGACTGCTTCCGAAAAAGGCAATTGCGGTACAGAAGCCCTACATGGAAAGAAGAACCTATGCCACTTTCAAAAAAGTCTGGCCTGAACTGGACGTCATTGTCACTTCGCCCCAGTATTCCTTTGATGATTATCCCAATGAAGAGATTACCCGGGAAATGGTAATAAACATTATGGTAGGCGACCTGCAGAGAATAATGCTGTATCCCCAAAAAGGCTTCCAGATACACCAGGATGTCCCCGACGATGTCATGGAAGCCTATGAATTCCTCGTAAAGATGGGCTATACGAAACATATGATTGAATAAATTTTTTGATTACATAATTGACAGATAAATAAAAATGGGTATATATAATAACAAAAAATTCACGTTTAAAAACAAAAAAACAAGAAAATATAGTATCCGGGAGTAATTCATATGAAAAACATACCGCTGTACGAAGTTCGAGAGATAAGAAATCTTAAGGAAATGTTAAATTCAAGCGCCGAACTTTTTGCAGACAAAGCAGCGTTTCTTTCCAAGGGCAGGGGTGGTGACACCTATTCGCCCATAAGCTACCGCCAGTTTAAAAATGATGTGGACGCCTTTGGAACCGCCCTGATATCATTGGGTCTCAAGGGAGCGAAAATCGCCATTATTGGCGAAAATCGCTATGAATGGTCCATATCATACCTTGCCGTGGTAAACGGCACCGGAATTGTCGTGCCGCTGGACAAGGAATTGCCTGAAAACGAAATTCAAAACCTGCTGGTGCGTTCCGAAGCCGATGCAATTATTTATTCCGGCTCAAAAAAGGAACAAATAGAGTCAATTGCGGGCAAGATAGGGAGCGTCAGGTATTTCATCGGCATGGACACCGAAAAAAGCGAAAGATATCAGCTTTCCTTTTCAGAATTGCTTGAAAAAGGCCATGAGCTTCTGAAAAGCGGCGACAGGTCCTTCATCGATGCGAAGATAGACGAAGAAGCCATGAGCATCCTGCTTTTCACGTCAGGCACCACCGATACTTCAAAGGCTGTAATGCTCAGCCATAAAAACATATGCTCAAACCTCATGGCAATGTGCTCGATGACATACATTGACGACAAAGACACTTTCCTTTCCATACTGCCCATCCATCATACATATGAATGCACCTGCGGATTCCTCGCGCCGCTGTACAGGGGTGCGACAATCGCCTACTGCGAAGGTCTGAGACACATAATGAAAAACCTCGCAGAGTCAAAAGCCACTATAATGCTCGGAGTTCCTCTCATATTTGAAACCATGTACAAGAGAATATGGGACCAGGCCGCAAAAAGCGGCATGGCGCGCAAACTCAGGATTGCTCTCAGGATTTCCAGTGTTCTCATGAAACTTGGAATAGATATGAGGAAAAAATTGTTCTCGCGCATACATGAAAGCTTTGGAGGCCATGTAAGACTGTTCATAAGCGGGGCTGCTGCCATCGATCCTGCCGTTGCCAGGGGATTCCGCAATTTCGGTATAAACTTCCTGCAAGGTTACGGCCTGACCGAATGCTCTCCCATCGTGGCCCTGAACAGGGATGTGGACTTCAAGGACAACGCTGCCGGCATACCCCTTCACAACCTTTCGGTAAAAATAGACAAGCCGAACAGTGAAGGCGTCGGAGAAATCCTGGTTAAGGGTCCAAGCGTGATGCTGGGCTATTACCAGGACGAAGAAGCAACGGCCAAAGCTTTTGAAGACGGCTGGTTCCATACCGGCGACCTTGGATATATAGACAAAGACAATTTCGTAATCATCACGGGAAGAAAAAAGAACGTCATTGTCACCAAAAACGGCAAGAACATCTATCCCGAAGAAATTGAGTCCATGCTGGACCGTTCGCCGTACATAAAGGAAAGCCTTGTTTACGGCAAGCACGGTGAAGACGATGAAACAATAGTTGCGGCAATTATCGTGCCCGATATTGAAAAAATCGAGGAAGTTCTGCTGGAAAAACCCTCGGAGGGAAAAATACGCGCAATAATCCAGGAAGAAATCAAGAAAATAAACAAATCCCTCGTCAGCTACAAATACATCAGGGATTTCCGCATTAAATTCGATGAATTTGCAAAAACGACGACAAAGAAAATCAAGCGTTACATGGAGCGCATTGACCAGAAATAGGACAGTTGCGAACGGACCACTCACGGCGAAGAAGGCGCGTAAGTGGTCCGTTCCTTTGAGATCCGAAGCAAGACGTTATCCCCTGCACTGGCTGAAGAATTCCCTCTGAAGTTCCAATGCCTTCGTGTCATTCTTGACATCCCTGATTACACCGGCCACTCTGGAAATTATCGTCTTTAAGATTTCGCGGCCGGCCTCTGCGGTCGCCCTGAAAGGCTCACCGGCAAAGTGGGCCGGATGGTTTGCATACCATCCTATCGCGGTATAGACATTTTTCAGGTGGTCCAGTCTTCCCTTGCTCTCAATGTTTTCAACATCCACATCTTCCATCTTAACAAGGGACGGATCTATCGCGAGTACCCTGGAAGTTTCGGAATTGCCCGCATGTCCTCCCAGGTCATCGGTCCCGAGAAGCCTGCAGGCGAGTTTTCTTTCCTCTTCCGTCGCGAGCCCCGCCTCGGCGGAAAATACAATATAATCCTTTTCCTTGTAAAGCGTTGTTTGAATAAAATACCTTATGAAATTCGGATTACCGCCGTGACAATTGAGTATGATTATCTTTTTAAAACCGTTCCTCGAAATTTCATCGCACACTTCTTCCAGCAGGCTGAACATCAGTCCCGGGCTGATGGCTATGGTGCCGGGAACGTGCCTTGCTTCATATATCTGCCCGAAGCAAAAGTACGGAAATATCACGGCAGGCTCAATTTTGGCCGCTTCAACAGCCACGTACCTCGCCGTGAGCATGTCAGTGCCTAAAGGCAGGTGTGTCCCATGCTTTTCAATAACGCCAATGGGCAGCAAACAAACTCCCTTGGCCTTCTCCCTGGCTTCAACGAATTCCTTCGCTGTCAACTCCTCCCACAGCATACAGACACTTCTCCTTTCGCTATTAGCCATAAGTCAGATTACATGATATTAGTATTAATATTCATAACTGAAAAACAGCTTAGCACTAACCACAATCAGTTCAACACATCCAGGATCGCCTTCAGATTTATCAACCCCATCCTGCCATCCACTTCCGGCTCGGATTTTTCCAGGATGCACCGCGCAAAGCTCTCGAATTGTGAAATAAAACTATCCCCGGGCTTTTCCTCCACGTTTATTTCCTTTTTGCCCTCGGCACTGGTGATAACTATTTTGTCTGTATATATCTCCATTTTGCCCCGGTCGCCGTAAATGACCATTTCGTGCGTATGGGGCGAAACGTAGCTTGAACCTACATAGGCCAGCGCATCATTTTCAAGCTTCATTACGATGGCGCCGGCATCAACATTGTCTGTGTCGGAAAAGCCCTCGGTAAAGTAGCCTGTTACACTCCTGTATACGCAACCGGTAAGATAAAATATTGTGTCAATCAGGTGAATTCCAAGCTGCAGCATCGGCCCTCCCGGGCACTTGTCCCTGTAATACCTCCACGATTCCGGCGTCTGTGATTTCCCCTTCTCGCTTGAAGAGTTGGCCTCGATCATTACCACTTTCCCGATTTCATTGCTGTCGAGAAGTTCCTTTGCCTTCCTGTAGCGGGGGCAAAATCTCGTGGAATGCCCCACCTGGAGGATAACGTTGTTTTCCCTGCATATCCTTATCATTTCTTCCGCTTCTTCAACGGTATTCGTAATGGGTTTTTCAACAAGGACATGCTTGCCTGCCTCAGCGCAAGCTTTCGCGAGGGCAAGGTGGACATGGTTAGGCACTTCAAGAACTACTCCGTCGCAGTCGCTCTGCAAAACCTCGTCAAGGGTTTTAATAGGGGTCAAGTTGAAGAGACGCGAAACCTCCATGAGCGCTTCGGTGTTTATGTCATGGATTCCGATTAAATCAATGTTTTCGCATTTCTGCAAATGCCGTGCGATGGATTTTCCGAAACCGTTGATTCCTATCAGTACTATTTTTGCTTTTTTCACTCTGAATCCTCCCGATATTTTGCTGATAACATTAAGCATAAAACTAACTGGTAAAACATTAAACATAAAACTAACCGGTAAAATAAATACAAACTAAAATAAATACAAGCCAAAATAAATACAAACCAGGTGGTAAACCGGCAAATTAACTGAAAAAACGGCATAAATAAACCGGCAAAACCGGTTGAAAATAAGAATTGAAAACTGCACCCGGAAAATTCGCGTCCGGGTGCAGCTTCAGCGTTAATCTTTTTTCAAAACTCCTTTAAGATATTCCACGCTCCTGGCCACTCCTTCGGTTGAGCCTGCAAGCTCCCATCCTTCATATTCAAGGGATGCATATCCGTTATAGCCCATTTTACCGAAGAATTCAAGGCACTCCTTTACAGGCACGACGCCTTCTCCGACCACGCAGGACTTATATTTGCCGTCAACAAGTTTAAGATCCTTGATGTGAATAAGATCAACATATTTGTAAAGCTTCTCGGCTGCTTTCAGCGGATCTTCCCCGACATAGCTCAGGAAATTGCCCATGTCAAAGTTGACCTTGAGCCACGGTGAGTCCACGGCCCTGAGTATTTCCAGCACTTCATCGCTCGTAATGGGGATTCCGCCGTGATTCTCAAGCGCCATGACAATGCCGTATTTCTCCGCTGCGCCTATACATTTTTTGATTCCGTCTATCACAAGCCCCATGCGGTCCTCCGCGCGGATACCCTCGGGAATTGTCTGAGAGCCGCCGAAAATCCTCATTCTCTTTGCACCGAGCCTAGAAGCCGTCCTGAGGCCTTCAAGCACGTAATCCACCTGCTTTTGATGGTCCTCCGGCAGGGCGACGAAATTGTTGCCGACGCAAAATGCTCCTATTTCAAGCCCTTTTGCCTTGAGCTGCCCGGGAATTTCTGAAATCTCCCTTTCCTTGTCCTGCCAGAAGTATTCGAGTATGTCCACAGCGTCAACGCCAAGAGCCGCGCATTCATCAATGAACTGGGCGACGGACATCTTTTCGCTTTTTACGCGGTCCTGGAAGCTCATCATCGTTACTGACAGTTTCATACCAGTCACCTTCCTTCGATAAATTTATTAAATCATGTTTAAACATGGCAACAATAACATGTTGTTTTTCCCTTATATATCCGCCAGCAGTACTTCCCTGCCTGTCTTCATCGACCTGTCCAGTGCATTCAGCATGATTGTCGGCATGAGCAGCTTGTCAAGCGAAAAAGGTCTCCTGCCGGTGCGCAGCATTTCCGCAAATTTTTCAAAGCCGAGCCTGTAACCGTCCGCAGTGTTGATTTCCCTTGCAACGGTTTTTTTGCTCCCATGTACTATTCCGAAGTATCCTCTCCACGAATCGATAAAATTCATGACCACGTTATAACGGTCATACCCTACAATAGCGTTTATGTTACGCCCGTCGGTCTTTGCATATACCGATTTCGCGTCGTATCCGAACACGGCCATGGTCATTTCAACGAGATGCGGGCCATAGAAATAAATCCCGCCATACTCGTTGTCCAGGTACGAGGTGTAACTCAATGCTCCCGTGAGGATACTGCCCATTTCCGGGTCGTTTTCCACGGAATTTTTCAGTTCGATTACATCGGGCAGGTACTTGTTTGTCGAGCCTCCCGTCACGAGGACATTGCCCGCATCGGCAGCTTCGATGAGTTTCAGCGCGTCTTCCTTTTTAATGGTAAAAGGCTTGTCAATCCATGTGGGAATGCCGGCCTTTATGAACGGCAGTGCATATTGGGCATGCAGATTCCCATGGCGGAATACCACCATTACAGCATCCACTTTTCCCATCAGGTCTTCGGGTTTATCTGCCACAAATTCCAGGTTCCCCTCTTTTGCCACTTTTTCGGTCTGTTCCCTGTCATGGCCGTAGATACCGACTATGCGAACATCGGGAAAAAGATATTCACCCGTCTTCTCGTCCCTCAAATTGACCAGTTTTGAAAAGGCCAACGCATGGCTGTTGTCCGAGCCCAGGATCCCAACCTTGAACATATAATAACCACCTTTCATTTTATCTGTTGCTGCGGATTCTTTTCCTTATCTCAACATGCTTCGGCTGATTTGCCTGTTTTGCATGCTGTCTACCCGTCGAGCCTGGAGAGGGGATTTTGCCTGTGGGCTTCCTCCATGACAGCAATCTGCTGCCTTACCTGCTGGGGAGTTATTTCCAGCGGGGCTCCTTCGGTCATGGCCCTGTAAATCATCGTGTAAAATTTTGTAGTCATAAACTTGAAGGTATCCCTGGTTTCTTCCGAAAGATCAGCCGATTCCTCGTACCATATAAGCTTTTCCGAGCAATATGCCGGCGTGCCGTCTTCCTTGGACAACGGCGTTTTGATCAGATGCTGCTCCGGGGCTTCCTCCGGTTTGAAGTACTTCCATTCAATTTTTGATCCGGATGCCTTAAGTCCGCCGTTGCTTGCATATATTTCATATGTATTTTGCGGGAATGCACTGCAGCTTGATATTTCAATGTCGATGACAGGCCTTCCGGGTCCGCTCAGTATAAGCTTTACATAATCCTCCGCATCGCCAAAGGTGTTCACACGGTCCATGAAGCACTTGACCTCGGGTATAATATCGGTTCCGAACAGCTGCAGCGCCTGGTCAACGGGATGCGGGCCGGTATTCAGAAGGCTGCCTCCGTTAAATTCCTGCAGAGTCTGCCAGTCCCAGCGTCTTTGGAAACCGTTGTACCTGATGTTGATCTGCACGATTCTTCCGAGTACTCCCGAATTGATAATTTCACGCATCTTCGTAAAAAGGGGACTATACCTTGACTGCTGGAACACGGTAAAAAGCTTTCCGGATTTTTCCGCAGCGGCTATCAGGGTGTCAACTTCCGACACCTTTCTTGCCAGCGGTTTGTCGCAAACAATATTGAAACCCGCGTTGATAAACTCCAGCGTCACCGGTACGTGCAGATGACTCGGCAGCGCATTGATTACAAGATCAATATCTTTCCTGTCAAGGAGGCTCCTGTAATCTTCAAAGGTCTCGCAGCCATATTCGTTCCGGGACCTTTCACGTCGGTCAGCAAGGGTATCGACGGTAGCGACTATTTCATACATGTCTGTCATGCCGCTGAGGCATCTTCCATGTATGTCCCTGCCGCTTCTCCCCTGTCCGAGTATGGCAACCCTGATTTTTTTCATAAATACCCACTCCTTAATATGTTAATTTTCTTTTTCACAGCCTTTCAGATCAGATTCCTTCATGTTTACAGGCATTCAACCCTTATGTTTTACAAGAATTCAATTTTCATGCTTCATAAGAATTAAACCGGTCCCTTTTATTTAAAGCAATGCGTTCGCAAAAGCAACACGGATATTAAGAAAACCTCTTCTGCAGCTCTTCCATGCATTTATAGATGTAATACCTGTTAATCCTGTTTTTGACCACGTTGGGATGTTTGCATTCGAGCTGCCTGATACCCTGCTCGAAAGCTTCAACAGCAGCCTTCTCATCTCCCTGCAGCGACCTTACGATACCGATGTAATAAAAGACATCTGCATAGGGTTCCCTTATGGATTCTCCGAAATTGATATTATCAGGATAAGAGCGGATTTTGTCAATATACCGGCCCGCTTCATCCACATCGCCCCTGTCAAGAGCCTTTTTCACGAGACTGAGCATGACATCCCAGTAGACCCGGCCGCTCAGTTCCTTGTTTTCCCAAACTTCAAACTCTTCCCTGCTGAGAATTTCCAGCGCCTTGTCCTCCTCACCGAGGTCCTTGTAAATACCGCAAAGGAAGGGAAGAACAAGGCTCCTGTTGGTGGCCTGGTTCATGTATGGAATGAGTTTTTTCCTGCTTTCAAGATCTCCCTTTTCCCTGTAAATCATATCAAGATAAGTGAAACTGTCGGCATTTCCTCCGCCGTTAACCGCCAGATCCTCTTCGAAATACCTCGCTGCTGCGTCATAATCCTTCTTGTAGCTGTAATATGCATAACCCAGGTTTCGCAGCAGTACCGTGTACCTGAGCCCCTTGTCATATGCCCTGTGGAAAAGTTCAAGGGCTTCCTGCTTTCTTGCCACGGAATAATACCATGTTCCGAGGATATAATCCAAAACCCCGGTGCCGTCAAGATCTTTCTTCTGTTCAAGCACATCAACCAGAATCTTCTCGTTTACAAAGGCATAATCTATGTTGACCGACGTGATGTCTTCAAGCATAAACCCGGGATTGCCCGTCTTTTCCGAAAGATAAAGACTAAGAAGCTTTATCTTCACATCTTTTTCTTTTGCCGTCGCGAGTAACTTTTCAGCGTCCTCGTAAAGCCCCAGCGCAGCGTATTCCAGGGCAAGTGTTTTTACAACGGAAGCCCCACCGCGGGTATAGTCAACAAATGCCTGCCTGTCTTTGCTGTCCCCAAGGCAGAACAGCTCAGCAAGAATGAATTCATCCCTGGCGCAGGAATTCTCCAGTATTTTCCTCGCCTTTTCCCCGAGGCCTTCCTTCCTGTAGCAAATGGAAGCAAGAAAATCGGTATAGCCTGTTCTGACTGTAATGTTGTTTTCAAGGAATTCCCGGGCTTCCTTGTAATATCCCATTAAAATATCGAGTTTCACAAGCTCAATAACCGACGCTTCGAAATTGTAGTTGTCGGCTGCGATATCCATGAACAGCCTTCTGGCGGAATCCAGGCTGCCCAGTTCCTTTTCCGCGGCTGCATATAGAAATCTCGCCTCGGAATTGCGGTTGTTGTATCTCAGGATCCTGTGGCAAAGTTCCTTCGTTTTCTGAGGCATGCCTGTTCTTAAATAAATCTGCGCAAGGCGGTACATGGTTTCATGGCAGTCGGGACAGGTTTCAAGGTTTTTGTTGTACAGCTCGAGTGCCTTTTCGAATGCGCCAAAAGATTCATTCAGCATGGCCGCCTTGAACAGGCCGTCCTTTTCCTTACCATTCCCTATTACCCTTGAATCTTCGTACAAATCCACGTCGAGAGGCTCGGAACAATATTCGTTCCGGCTCCTTCGTCCTATATTTATCACATGGCCCCTGGCGCAATACACATCAAATTCAAATTCGGTATTGATGTGGAAGGGCTTTTCAAGTTCAAAAACTACCGATCCGACATTGTCGGGATTGAGATTGATCGTTGCTTCCTGTATTCTGCCGTCCGCTTCGAATTTAACCCTGCATTCTCCGAGATTCTCCGTCGCAAAAAGCCTGAACTCAACTCCTTTTTCAACGGGCACGTAGTTTACTGCAAGCTCCTTTTCGGAAAATCTGAACCCCTTCGTTCCGAACACGGGATACCAGTATTCGCTCCATTTCAACTGCTGATGGGGTTTCATGAATTTGAAAACGCCCTGGCTTTCGAACGGACCGCTCTGGATCTCGATATACTTGTCGCCTTCGCCGTTCAAAGCCCTGTTCCACATTACGGACCTTCCATCGTTGCCCCAGATGAAGAATTTGGCGCCCTTGACCTTTTTTCTGTCGGCGTAATGCACCACGCCGCGGTCAAGGCTGGAATCATAAATTCCGAAAAAGTTCTCCTTCAAAAGCTTTCCGAAGGTTTCATAGGAATCGTCAAACTGCCTGGGATCGGTGCAGTTCATGCCATTGTAAACAGGCCATTTGATGTATTCGGGACATTTGTTGTTTATGCTCCAGTCAAAGGGATAGATGAGCCTCATGTCGTCAGTGATTTTCACTGCCGCATTGGTCCAGAAATAATACCGGTTTTCATTCATCGTGGGATTGTACAGCCACACATTCTGTTCTATGTATGCCCTGCCCGGGTAAAGCCTCAGCTCAACCTTCCAGTTCATGTAGGACATCTGCTCTATATCGCCGAAAACAACGGATACGCTTCCGTCATCGTAGTTTTCAATCAAGTAGTTGACCCTGTCCATCGTTGTCGGAGAATGGCTGATGGGAAAGTTAAATTCAACGCCTCCTGAAATCCATGCCCCGCGTGTGGCTATCATGCGCGGCTTTACAACGGGGTTTTTATAAAAGACTTCCTCACCGGTCCTTTTATCGTAAGCGCTGTACAAACGGCCTCCCAGCTCGGGCAGCACCGTCAGCTTCAGGTATTCATTTTCGAGAAAAACTGCTTCATATTCCACATCTTCAAGAACATAGGACTTTTTGTCCAACAGGGTATATGGATATGGATTGAGTCTCCTGTCAAGCATGGGATTGAGATTGGGCTCAAGAAGCCTGTAAGTGGGAATTGTAACGGATCCTTTCGTTATGCGTGCGCAACTCATTAATTATTTCCTCCAAATTATATTCCGCCTTATCCTCCAAAAAACATATCTGCCTTAAACAACCTGTATTTGCACGTACTTGGCTCAAGTGCATGCTTTAAATACAGTTTACAGTTTAAGGCAGATCGATACAATTCTTATTTTTGTAGAATTATGCTTTATATTTCATCAAAACTTGCTTTTATCCACCCACAGCCCAAGGGCGGGATTGCTGATATAAAAGATTTCTTCGCCGTCTTCCAGAGTATTGAACCCATCCTTCAGTTTTTCGGGATTATACTTTTTCAGTGCTTCTGCGAGGGGCATGTACCTGAAACTGACGCCTTCGACTTCTTCGCGGCTGAGCTTTTCAACGGCATAAGTAATTGAGAAGCGATCATCGGAAGAACCGTGGATCAGGTGAGCCGCGACGGACAGGTTATTTGCCAGGTCTTCATTGCTCCTGACCAGTTCAAGGACCTTTATGCGCCCAACATATCCGTATTTTCGTATTAATGCGTCATTGCCGTCGTCTTCCCCGAATTTGAACACGCCGGGAGCCAGGATTATAAGTTCGCCGCCGTCGGCGATGGCCATTCTTGTCCTGTAAATAGCCTTGTTGCCGAGCCATGTGCTTTTGAATTCCTTCGGATCCAGGTAAACCACGACTTTCTTCATCGGTTTATCCATGAACGTGAGGTTCTTCTCCTGGCTGAGGCTTACCGCCTGTTCGAACAGCTTCCTGTTTCTGCCCGCAAACAACCCGTGAATGACGGTGTTTCCTCCCGGGCTCGTGGTAACGGTGAGCACATACATAAGCGGTATTTTCCTTGCAAAATTCTCCTCGGCGTAGTCAAACACCTTTCTCACTGGCGAATGGTCCCTGCCCATGATGCGTTCCATTCCGTAAACGGCGCCGAGCATATGGGTCCGGTTTATCATGTTGATGCCGCCGCATCCCACGAAAATATTTTTGCTGTAATTGGCCATTCCCACAACCTCGTGGGGCACAACCTGGCCTATGGAAATTACCAGGTCGTAGGAATCATCAACAAGTCGCCGGTTCACTTCGACATCGATCGATTCGTTCATGAGCCCCTCGGACACTTCGCTCACAAATTCCGCAGGTATCTCTCCTATCTTCACGATATCGGTGCGCCAGTTATGAACAAGAAACCTCTCCTTCGGAATGCCGGGGCCGAAAAACTCGTCAATTTCCTCGTCGGTCATGGGCATATGAGTTCCCAGCGCAGGCATAATATCGACCTTGCAATGGTCCTTGAGCATTTCATAATACATGGCCGTTATTTTCCCCGCGCCGGAGTTCGCCCTCGTAATATCCGGCGGGAGAAGCAGGATTTTCTTCAGATCCTTTTTTGAATCCTCTATTGTTTTATACAGTGCTTCCCTGAGCTGTTCATCGGTAATACCGGCGCTCCCGGAAGCCTTAAGCACCACTTCTTTCACTGTTTCATCCCTCTTTCCGCGTATTTGTTCCCTCTGAAATTGATTCCGCTCATTTGGCTGCATTCACCCGGCTGCGTTCATTTTCAGGGCAATATGGCATTTTCAGTGTTTTTATTTTTAGCTCCTTGATTGCTATTTACCCATCTGGAACTCATTAAACCTTACAAACAGTTTAAATCTCGATTTTTTCTGTAAAAACTCAGTTTGCAATTACCCGTTGAAATCAGCTGATCAATCCTTTTTAAATATTACGCGCCCTCCGACAATCGTCGCCTTCACATCCACATTCTCATCAAAAATGACTATATCCGCATCCTTGCCCTTTACAAGGCTGCCTTTCCTGTCATCCACGCCGATTATTTCAGCAGGGGTCAGTGTCATCATTGTCACTGCATCGCAAAGCGACACGCCGGCAAGTTTCATAACGGTCCTTACGAGCCGGTCGGCAGTAGCCACGCTGCCTGCAAAGGCGGTTCTGTCCGGGAGTTTCGCGACACCGTCCTCAACTATGACACGCTGCCCGTTTTTCAGGCTGCCTAAAATGGTCTCCCCTTCGCCCATTCCGGCAGCGCGCATTGAATCGGTAACAAGGGCTGTTTTGCCCGGTCCCTTTATTTTGTACACCAGTTTCAGCAGGCTTGCCGGCAGATGTACGCCGTCAGCTATTATTTCCACCGTCATGTTGTCAAAAAGGTATGCGCTTTCAACTATACCGGCGTAACGGTAGGCGTTTATCCTTTTCACCATGGACGTGGCGGAATAGAGATGGGTTACATGGGTGAAGCCATTTTCAAAAGCTTCGAGCACCTGTTCATATATTGCGTCGGAATGGGCTATGGATGGCAGTATGCCCCTTTTCCTGAGGGCGCGCGCAAAATCCATTGCCCCGTCAAGTTCGGGAGCGGCGCTCCAGCGAATAATGTCGTCGGACCACGACAGTATTTCCATGTATTCTTCGGGCCTGGGATTCCTTATGTACCTCGGGTCCTGGGCCCCCTTCTGCGCCATTGAAAAGTATGGACCTTCGAGATGCAAACCGAGCAAATTCGCCCCGTTTACGTTTTTCCCCCTGGCCTTTTTAAACACTTCAAAAGTGTTTTTAAGCTCTTCATTTGTACTCGTCAGCGATGTGGGCACAATGGACGTCGTACCGAATTTGGCGTGAGCTTCTGCGGCACCGAGGTAGGCCTCCACGGTGCCATCCATGAAATCGTGACCTCCGCCGCCGTGAAGGTGTATGTCGATAAAGCCCGGAGAAATGTAGTTTCCCTTTGCGTCCATTTTCTCGCAGTATTCCGGTTCGACGGGACCTGCGCCCACGTATTCGATGACGCCGTCTTTAACCAATACACACCCGTTATCAATTAAGCGGCAAGGTGTGATAACCTTGCCGTTGTAAATAAGCAATAAGCTCAATTGCATGCCTCCTTTGGCGGCTGTTAAGCCATGTATTGCTCAAGGACTTTTTTGTCTACCAGCGAAGCCGATTCTTCGTCGATGAACAGGTTGACATTCGGATGTTTCTTCAGCATGGTTGCCGGAATGGTATTTGTAACATCATTTTCGAGTGTCAGTTTAATGGCGTTGGCTTTTACCTTGTGCGGCACGGCGGATACGATAACCTTGCACTGCATTATCTGGTAAACGGACATGGAAATTGCCTGCTTGGGCACATCGTCAACGGTCGGGAACCAGCCTTCGCGCACCTGTTGCCGCTTGCAGGCGTCATCAAGGTTGACGACGATATATGCTTCCCTGGTGTCAAAATCCGCCGGCGGATCGTTAAATGCAATATGAGCGTTTTCGCCGATACCTATGAGTCCGAGGTCTATTTCGTCCTTCCTTATCTCCTCGGTCAGTTTCCTGATAGTCTCTTCAACATTTCCTTCCCCGTCTACAAAATGGGCAGCTTTAAGGTTAACCTTGCTGACAAACCTTTCCTTGAGATATTTCCTGAAGCTTGCAGGATGAGATTCGGGAAGATTGATATACTCATCAAGATGGAACATTTCAACCTTGCTCCAGTCAACATCGCTTTCCACGAGAGTTTTCAGCGTTTCAAACTGGGAAGCGCCCGTGGACAATACTATTCTTGCCTTTCCCTTTTCAGCTATGGCCTTTTTGATTATTTCGGCGCTGAATTCGCCGGCTGCCTTGCCAAGTTCCTCATAGTTCTTCAATACTCTGACCTTCATAGTGTTACCCTCCATGTTCATTTTACCGTAGTATTTATTGTTAATGTTCATTTAAATATTTACTTTACTTTTTTTATTTACCCTTATAAATATTTACTTTCAGCCTTATAAAGGCATGCGCGCTGATTAAAACTGCATTTTGAGGAAATCGTGGAAATTGCCGCCGAAGAGCTTTTCCACATCCCTGTTAATCTCTTCCTCTGTTACATGCCATCCCGTTGCAAGGATATCGTTATACTTGTCAAAGAGTACATCGGCTATTATCTTCCTTGAATGTACCCATTTATACAGCAGCTGGTCGAGCACGCGGCAATCGGAATGCTGCGGTATGACGGACGGGCCGAGAAGTTCAAACCTCATCCTTGTCATTTCTTCGATCAGGCTCGGGTTGTTGAGGAACCACCAGCACCCGAAGACCAGCATATTTCTGAATTTTCTCGCCGCGACGCAAAGCTCGTGCTGATTCTCCCTTGCCAGCATCGTTACCATGAATTTATTCTTCGGGTACTTCGCGCAGAGGTATTCCACCGTATTTATATCGCTCTTGCCCACGCTGTCGCCCGCAAGTTTCAGTCCCGGATTGACGAGTTTCTTGACGCCGATCATCATAGCAAAAGGTATGTTCTTCTCGCGCGATACCGGGATTATACATTCCTCAATTATCATGGCGCGGTCGGAATCCTCGGGCATCCTGAAACTCGGCGGCAGTGAGACAGCCATGTAAAGAGCGTTCATCCTGTCTATCCATTCAGACAGGAAGCGCCGGATTTCAGCCAGTGTACCCTCATTGAGCTCGCGCGTCACATTGTATCCCCATTCCCTGAGCCTTTCCCAGGTTGTGCTCCACGAGTTGAGCAAAGGGTCAATCCTCAGCGCGGCCTTGAATCTTTCGTCTCCCCTGTAGCTTCCGAGCCATACATTTCTCTCGGTGTCATCAAAGGGGTCATTGGTCATAATGACATATTTTACGCCTGACAGTTCAAAAACCATATCCACGTAGCGGTCCACGCTGATATTTTCAAAGAATTTCCTGTACCCTTCAAGGTTCCTTCCCGATACATCAAGGCCCAGTTTTTCAAGGACCGTAAGAACACCCCTGCACGCTTCGCTGAAGGGGCTGTTTTTAATGAACAATGTGTCCCAAACGAGGTCGGCCTGCTCCCTCTTGCTCATCTGCCAGAATTTCTCGTAGGGCATGTCTGTCCAGCGCATTGTCTCGGCAATGAGATAATGATAGGTCAAAAGCTCGTCAATGCCCCACAGGAGCATGTTTCCAAAATCCGTTGAATACAGGTGCGTGTGGATATCGACGAGGCGTACGCTGTTCACCGCCTTGTCCACGGCTTTTCTCAACTCATGGGCACTTATTATTTTCATGTGTATTCCTCCCTTGAATATCGAAATTCAGCGGCTGATTCATGCGGACTGTTTCGGCAAACCGGCAGCAGCCTGCATTTAATTTCGCAAATTATTTCACTGCAATTCCAAGTTCCTTAAGATGCCGCCCGATATGCCTGCGCAGCGCTTCATAATATTCATTCTCGTATTTTGACAAGGTATCGAAAAATTCATCGCGGAATGTATAGGCTCCGCTGCTGTCTTTTTCCTGCAGAATCAGGCCATAGGTTATATGCAGAACCTGTCTCGAATCGTCCATGTCCAGGAGTTTCGGAAGCTCGCTGTCTTCCATGCCGTCGATATCCGGTATTTTGCCGGTATCGGCGCTTATATGGTAATACTTCCTGGCTTCCGCAAGATTTTCAAGCGCAAATTTGTGCATTCTTCTGAAAAGCGCAGGATTTTTCTCCGCGATTATCCTAACGGCCTCAAGCCAGTTGGTGCCGGCCGTCTTCAGATGGTATTTCCCGCGCGTCACGCTGCCTACGATGGGAAATACACTGAACTTGTCGCTGCCGGAATGGACGCTGATCTTGTATCCGAAATGCTCGGCAATTTTCACATGCTGGGAGAATTCCAGCCTGAACTGCTCAATGTCGCCCATGTAGTCAATGCCTTTCTGGAATTCGCCGCAGAACCTTGGAGCAAGACTTGTAATCTCGACACCTCCTGCAATAAGTTCCGAGGCCACAAGAAAATGGGAAGCGGGAGTGGTGGAAGTGAGCGTTTCGTCAATGGACATTTCGAAATCAATGCTTCTTCCGCAGGTTTTTATAATATTGTTATATATGTCAATCGTGTACTTTATCGCCTTCCAGTAAACGAGGACAGTCCTTTTGAATTCCGGGGCATCAAATTTTATTGTAAAGCCGTCGCCGACATGGAATTCCCTGCCGAGATATTTCTCCTCGAGCGCCTTCCTGTCCTTTTCGGGTATTTCTGCGTATTTCTGTTCCACTTCGCTTTCAGAAAGGGAAACGACCTTGTTGTCTATATGCTCCGAGCAGTCAAGGGTTATCATTGTAAATCCCTTGTCAATGGCCATCCTGACTTCCCCGGCGGTTTTCAGGTGGTCTCCGTCGGCTCCGAAACCTTTCCGGTAGCCTTCCTGGAAAACAGCCCAGGATGCCGCAGCGAGGACATCGTCATATGTACGGCCCGTGAGGTTCAATTCCCTTATCGATTGCTGCGCAAGTACCGGAAAAACAGGCAGATCGCGAACCAGCCTTATATGTCCCGGCGATGCCATTCCCAGCCTGTCGCCAAGGCCTATGGTAATATCCGTTCCCCTGTGGCTAACGGGCGCGGTAAAGGGGAATATCTCCCTCAAAACCCTGCTGTTGTGCACGTTCATCGGGCATATTTTCACCTTTCGGCCCGACAGTTCCTGCGTTTCTCCTTCAAAATCGGAAAAGCGGCAGCTGTCGCCGAAAATCACCAGTGATTTCCCGCTGCATGTCCTTGCAATAAAAAACAGCGATCCGTCAACAATGTTAACTGAACGTGGATAGACGTTAAACTCGTCAAAATTGTCGTTGGCAAGTTTCATGAGGTTTTCCGCGTTGCTTTCGCGAACTGCCTCATTGCAAAACTTTTTCCAGCCGTCCATCATATTCCTCCTAACAAAATAGCAATCAAAAATAACAACCATTTTTTATTATATCATCGGTGTTATAATTGTCCAATTCTTTATTGTTTAAATTCGGCAGTATTACCTGGAAGATTAAAAAAACCGCAACACGTTACATGCGCGCTGCGACTTTACCGGTTGAAAACTGCTTTCGGTTTCAACAGTGAAAATTCTATTCTTCAAAATCATATTCATCTTCAATCCTTGATTTGAATTCCTCAAAAACTGCGTCGAGCTCATCTTCATCCTCAACGCTTACGAAAGAATCTTCACCGTTTTCATCCTGTTCAATTCTCAGAATGACCACTTCATCAGTTTCATCATCGCTGTCCTCATCGCTCAGGGGCAGCAATACCACGTATTCATTATCATTCATTTCAATGGTGTCCAGTAGCTCGAACTCTACCTCTCTGCCATCTTCATCAATCAGTACGAAAATATCGTCTCTTTCATCCATTGCACATATCTCCTTCCGGCAATTATTTAGATCATTATGGTTATTATTACCGATCCGCACCCAGTTAATTATATCAGAATAATTTTTTATTACCATATGTTATATGTTTTTAACATAAATTTTTTGCATGTCTTTATCGTAAACTGTCCAAATAACCCTGCAGCATGTGAACCGCGGCGATCTGGTCCACAATGAGCTTTTTTCTTGAAGTCTTTATTCTGAGCTCGTGCATTGTCCTGTTGGCCGACACCGTCGTGAGCCTTTCATCCCATGTTATTATCTCCGCTTCCACCACAGAGCTCAATTTTTCAATAAATTCAAGGGTTTTTTCCCCGCGCGGTCCGACAGTCCCGTTCATGTTTCTCGGAAAGCCGACCACGATTCTTTGTACCCCGTATTTCTCTGCGAGCTCGCGAATACGTCCGAGCACCGCGTCCATACCCGTTTTTGCCTGTATGGTTTCGAGCCCCTGGGCAGTCCAGCCCATGGGATCGCTGATTGCGATCCCAATTCTACTGTCTCCGTAATCGATTCCCATTATACGCATCCGACACCTCTGTATTCATATTGCTACATTTTTCAAAAATATCTCCAAAAACAACAAAGACATACCCTGCTGCCTACAGGGCATGTCCGACGAATTGCCTGATTTTTTGTTGCTCACCATTACTTGTTCTCAAGGTAATGCCTTACAATCTCCTCGAGTAATTCGTCCCTCTCAAGACGGCGGATTATGCTCCTGGCATTCTTGTGGTTCGTTATGTAGGTGGGGTCGCCGGAAAGAATATATCCAACAATCTGGTTTATGGGATTGTATCCTTTTTCCTTCAATGCCTGGTAGACCGATTCAAGGACTTCCCTGGCATGGACAACCTTTTCCTTTTCCACTTTAAACGCCATTGTTTCATTGTTAAACATCAGCGATCACTCCCCTGTTGACTGATACCATTTTAACCATCCGAGGGCAATAAAATGGTTTACAGGTATATTTTTACTCAGATATATAGTAATACAATCTCATAAGTATTGCAATACGCCGCTGTATTCCCCGGCATGCAAAACAGGCCCTGGCTGTTAATCAGCCAAAACGCCCGTCACGTGGTCCCCGGCAATATTTTTCAGGATAACGTTTTTTATGCTGCCTTTAAGGTTAATATCCCCCTCTAAAACAACTCTTATGTAATTGGGGGTCAACCCTTCCACGGTCTTTCCGTCGCCCGTCTCCTGCTCCACGAGCACGGGCATTACCCTCCCGATGAATTTCTGGTTATATTCAACAGTTTTCCTCAGCGACAGCTCAATCATCCTTTTACTTCGTTTTTCTTTCACAGCGGGATCGACCTGGTCGGGAAAGGATGCCGCCGGCGTGCCCTTGCGCCTCGAATATTTAAAAACATGTACCTTTGCAAAATTCATCTCTTCAACAAACCTGAAGCTCTCTTCAAAATCCTCTTCAGTTTCGCCGGGAAATCCGACCATCACGTCGGTTGTAACGGCAACTTCGGGCATGAATTTTCTGAGGTATGCCAGGCTTTCCCGGTATTCATCGGCAGTGTATTTCCTGTTCATCCTTTTCAGCGTCCTCGTGCAGCCGCTCTGAAGCGAAATATGGAAATGGGGACAGAGCTTGGGCAACGATATGGCTGTCTCAACAAAATCACGGGTAATAGTCGTAGGTTCAATCGAACCCAGTCTCAGCCTCTCAATTCCGTCTACCTCATGGACCTTCCGGACAATATCCATGAGCGAAATACCGCCAATATCCCGTCCATAGGAAGCAATGTGTATTCCCGTCAGCACTACTTCCCTGAATCCTGCCCTTGCTAGGTTTTCCACTTCAGATAAAATATCTTCCGGCGACCGGCTCCTGACCGGTCCCCTGGCATAGGGTATTATACAGTAAGAGCAGAACTGGGTGCAGCCCTCCTGTATTTTTATGTACGCGCGCGTCCTGCTCTCATAGCTGCCGCCCCTTAATTCCTCATATTCTCTTGATTTCATTATATCGCTGACTGCATTAAGTTTTCCGCCGTTTTTTTCTATATCGCGGATGTAATCCAAAATCCTGTTCCTGTCCCTCGTTCCGAGAACAAGGTTCACACCGGGTATATCGGCCACTTCATCAGGGGATGTCTGGGCATAGCATCCCACAACGGCGACAATGGAATTGGGGTTGTTCTTTTTGGCCTTGCGTATCATCTGCCTGGATTTCCTGTCACTGAGGCTTGTTACTGTACATGTATTTATGACATAAACGTCCGCGGGCTGTTCAAAATCAACTATTTCGTAATTTTCACCCAAAAACAGCCCCTTGAGCGCGTCCGTCTCGTACTGGTTCACCTTGCAGCCAAGGGTGTAAAAAGCTACTTTTTTCATAATCCTCCTGTTAAAATAGAATATGCAGCACCTTGTAATACCGAATCTCTATATAATTTCAAACTCAATATTGGATTTTGCACCCAATATATTTATTTTCCCGGAAATAACGCCTTTGAGCGCTTATTATTTAATGAAATTCCAGGGCAAACTTTGTTAATGTTGCACAACGGTTGCCGCAAAACGGCATTTTTCAGCACTTCTATTATAGTTTATCCCCCGGGTGATAACAACTCGGTGTAAAATAGTTGTAGGATAAAAGTAAAAGAGACCAATCTTCTTTGGTATAATTAAATTAACCAAACAAAAACCACCAAGGAAGGAGAGGTCTCTTTGAATAACATTA
>JAMNXU010000035.1 GCA_023623175.1 Bacillota bacterium | reverse complement strand
TTACTATGCTACTGATATAGGAACTTGGGAAATGAAAATTACAGATACGGACGGTAAATCTCATAATTTTAAGGGGGCACTTTGTGGTGGAGTGACGGTTGGCGATACTGATCTAACATATTATTTGCGCGAAAAAATTCCAATTCAAAACTTGTTCGTTTTTGAGGATAATTTAGTGGATCTAAATGAGGATTAAAAAGGTTTATATACATGGTTATTAAGCATCCGTAATTAGCGGATGCTTCTCTATTTAAATGAAGAAACAGCTCCGATAAAAATGTTAATGAAATATTTTATTTTAAATTCATATATCAAATTGACATTTTTCGATTTGACGCATATAATATATCATATCGAAGTTTTTAGATTTGAGGTGATGTTATGGACTACTACTTGGAGAACACGAAAGTGTTTAAAGCGTTGGGAGAACCCAAAAGAGCAATGATTGTAGATATGCTTTCCTGCGGGGAACTTTGTGCCTGCAATATTCTGGAGAAATTTGAAATGTCCCAATCCACACTTTCTCATCACATGAAAATCCTGTGTGAATGTGGGATTGTAAAAGCGCGAGAAGAAGGTAAATGGACGTACTATTCGCTGGATGATGAAACCATCAGTAAAACAAAACAGTTTTTCTGTGCTATCACTTCCAACAAGGAAAACTGTATTTGCAGAGATAACTCAAACTATTGTAAGGAGTGTAATGAAAATGAGTAAATGTTGTTGTTCTTCCGATAACTGTTGCCAGCCGCAGCCGAAAAAACCGATCAACATAGATTTTCTGTATCTGGATACGACCGTTTGCGGTAGATGCCAGGACACAGAAAAAGCACTGGATGAAGCAGTTTCCAGCGTGGCCGTGGTGCTTAATGCGGCGGGATATGAAGTTAAGGTAAATAAAGTAAATATTGCAACGAAGGAGTTGGCGATAAAGTATCAGTTTATCAGTTCGCCGACTATCCGCGTGAATGGAAATGACATCGCAGTAGAACTTAGAGAATCACTTTGTGAGGATTGTGGAACCCTTTGCGGAGATAATGTTGACTGCCGTGTGTGGGTATATAACGGTGTCGAGTATACTTCACCTCCAAAAGAATTGATTGTAGATGCCATCCTGCGCGAGGTATACAACACTGAGAAACGTGAGTCAAAGAACGAAGTCTATCAGCTTCCTGAGAATCTTGACACATATTTTAAAGCCAAGGCGCACAAGGATGAAGCTGAACTTCAAAAAAAAGGCGGTAATACGCTATGAGCAAAGAGAAAACACAAGGAATCGGTTTCTTCGAAAAATACTTAACGGTTTGGGTCCTTCTTTGCATGGCGGTAGGTGTCCTGATCGGAAAGTTTTTGCCCGGAATCCCGGCATTTTTGGGACGTTTTGAATACGCGAACGTATCAATACCTATGGCGATTCTAATCTGGCTTATGATATATCCGATGATGCTGAAGGTGGATTTTCAAAGCATTAAAAATGTTGGGAAAAATCCTAAGGGGCTTTTTGTTACATGGATAACCAACTGGCTGATAAAGCCTTTTACCATGTTCGGCCCCCTCAGACCTTGCGAAAGACTATCTTGCGGGCGCAATACTTCTCGGAGCGGCACCGTGTACAGCAATGGTATTTGTATGGAGTTATTTGACCCGTGGCAACGCGGCTTATACCGTTGTGCAGGTGGCAACAAATGATATTATCATCCTCTTCGCTTTCACACCCATAGTTGCGTTTCTTCTGGGTGTTGGCGGTGTCACCATACCTTGGGACACTCTTATTTTGTCCGTAGTATTGTTTGTTGTTATCCCGCTGGCTGGCGGAATAATCACCCGTAATACCATCACAAAAAAGCGTGGTCCCGAGTATTTTGAAAAGAGTTTCATACCGAAGTTCGGAAATATCACGACCATAGGTCTATTGCTGACATTAATAATAATCTTTTCATTCCAGGGCGATGTAATTCTGAATAATCCACTGCATATTGTTTTGATTGCCATACCGTTGATTCTTCAGACTTTCCTAGTCTTTTTCATTGCATACCTGGCAAGCAAGGCTATAAAACTGCCCCATGAGATAGCAGCGCCTGCCGGTATGATTGGTGCCTCAAACTTTTTTGAACTGGCAGTTGCCGTCGCGATTGTACCTGTTATGTTGATATTAGTGAAGATAGCGAATAATACAAGGCACTGGTTCCCTGCGGAAAGGAGTGTTTAATATGAAGAGTAAAGAATATTTTGACCGAATATCAAACGAGTGGGATGAAATAAGACAATCTTTTTTCTCCGACAGTATCCGGGAGAAAATGTGCGAGGCTGCACAGGTAAAAGAAGGTTTGACTGCTGTTGATGTCGGCGCAGGTACCGGCTTTGTAACGCAGGAACTGCTTAACAGAAAGCTTCGCGTAGTAGCAATCGACCAGTCGCAGGAAATGCTTGATGTATTAAAGCAGAAATACAGTTCTGTCGGTGAGATCGTCTGCTTACAGGCGGATGCATATTCGCTTCCTCTGGAAAGTGACAGCGTCGATTATGTGATGGCAAATATGTTCTTGCATCATGTTGAAAATCCGGGTCAGGCGATTTCAGAGATGACACGCATACTGAAGCCCGGTGGTAAATTAGTGATTGCTGATCTGGACCGGCATGATTATGAGTTTTTACGCAAAGAACAGTTTGATGTCTGGCTTGGCTTTGAACGCTCGGATATCAGAAAATGGTTTACCGAAGCGAACTTGTCCAATATAAAAATTGAAGACTTAAATGAACAATGCTGCTGCGATTCCTGTGAATCCTGCAGTAGTGCCGCAATTAACATCTTTATTGCTTCAGCTGAAAAATCATCTATATAAAAGGAGTTGTTCTTCATGAAAAAAATGAAAATATTTGAACCTGCGATGTGCTGCCCAACCGGACTCTGTGGCGTGGGAGTAGACCCTGAACTTTTGCGTATCTCTACAGTGCTTGATACGTTAAAAAAACATGGTGTAATTGTTGATCGCTTCAACCTTAACAGTGCACCTGCTGAATTTATCAAAAATAAGACCATCAATGCCTATA
>JAMNXU010000009.1 GCA_023623175.1 Bacillota bacterium | reverse complement strand
GTCGGACAGGAAGCCTGCAGGTATCTGCTGGATATAACCTTTGGCATCCGGCAGCTTTTCAACTTTAAGCGTTATTATTTTCTTATTGCCGGGACCCGTCGGAGCAGTCTGCAACGCCGCCTCAAGCACTTTAACATCAACAGTAGCCACCGCGGAACCGTCACTTTGCTTTTCAGGTATCAATAAAACAGTTCCGTTCACCGGTGTCGGTGTTACTGGCGGCGACATTGACGGCGACACTGCCGGAGTCGGCGATGGTGTCAGCGCTGGCACAGGCGTTGGAGTCGCTGTTGGTGTAGTTGCAGGCATTGACGTCGGCGTCGCTGTTGGTATAGGCGTCGGCGTCGGTGACGGCACCGTCTCAGGCGAAGGTGTTGGCGTCACTGCTGGCACGGCTGTTGGAGTTGCAGACGGTGCAATCGTTGGTGCTGCTGATGGCGCAGGTGTTGGTGATACCGGCGGTACAGGAACTGGTGTCTGTGACGGTGTTGAAGTCGGGACCGCCGACGGCGTGGGAGCCGTTGTCTCTGATGGCGTAGTTGCCGGTGAACTGCTGATCGTTAAGGTAATCATGCCTGTGTCCTCACCGGGACTTACCAGGTTCTGTACCCTGGTATCAAGCATTATTACATCTTCAACTTTTATTAAAGCCTGTCCGCTTTTTAAAGCTTTGAAATTTACCGATACCAGTTTGATTTTGGCTTCAGACCTGCCTGTATATTTGGGACTTATCAGCGGATAAAGAACTGTGCCATTATCCCTGTCCACCTTTTCTCCGCCGAATGTGCTGAAATCGCTGTTAATCTCTATTCCGCCTTCGACTATCTGGACAAGATTCGGATCATAGACCAGTTTAAACTGGACGCTGAACAAATCTGTCACGTTGACGGCATTTATATCAAGCCTTATGATTTCGCCGACAGCGTATTCCGTCTTTTCGGTTTCAAAAGATATACCTGTTCCGGCGTTGCCATTCGCAATCACGGCCATAGGAAGAAAAACCGAGAGCAGAATTGCGACAGCAACGAAAGAGGATATTAATTTTTTCATGTTATTCTCCTCGCCTTTATCATGAGAAAATTAACGGCAGGCAGGCAGACCGGATACCTGGTGTTTGTTTACCTGTTCAACCTTGTTCAGCCTGCTTATTTTGCCTGCCTGCCCGATTGGCCTTAGAAGGATTGGCGATTATATCAGCAACTTAAGCGCGATATACGTGAGATCAACGATATTGATTTCACCGTCATAGTTGATGTCAAGAAGGGCATTGTACCCTGCGTCACCTTCTTTTGTCCCGAAGGCTTTTGCAACCAGTACAAGGTCATCGAGCCGGATATAGCCGTCGCCGTTAATGTCGCAGTTCAATATGCCGGCTGAGCCTCCGATGTCTTCGCCCAAAGCATAGACGCGGGCATCGCTGTCGCAGGATGTGCCTGTTCCCAGCAGTGTGAACTCCGACTTGCCCCTCTCTGCTTTTGGCCTGAATACGAACCGGACAAGGTCTACATCTGCTCCGGAAATTCCGGGAACATTGCCGGTCAGTGTAGCGAGAATGTCAATTGTTCCGGTTCCGGCCGCATCAGAGATATCGGACAGAAGCTGGAAGCCTGCTGCAGAATCGCAGAGTCCGGCCGATACGAGTTCAAATACTGCGGGATTGTATGTGAAAGTGAAATCGAACGCATAAAGGTCAATGGCCTCGGCAGCCTTTATTGTCACAGTTACCTGCTGACCCTGTTCCACAAATCCAGGTTCCACTGAAACGCTGAACCTGGAAGATTCCGGAACAATGGTCCCCGTAAATTCAAATGCGCCTATGTCAATTGCGGCACCGACGACGGTCCTGTCAACAGAGGAGCACAGGTGGACATATTCTTTCACGGGAGTCAAGGGATAGCCTTCCGAGCTCACTCCCGGATCAACGCCCTTGTCCACTGCAATCCATGACCTTGACGTGAGATGATAATCGTAATTTGCCCTGTCTGCATAATACGGGTCAACATTCTTCAGGTTGGCTTCATCCACGGCAGCTGAAATGATTACTCCGTTCCTGTCCCTGAAGATTGCTCCCTTTCCGGTAAATATGTTGTTCTTTGCAATAACAGACAATGAAGCATCAGGCTGCACCTGGATAAAGGTGGCGTCATCTTCGGGTACTTCATTTACAAAGGTGTTATTTATCACATAGAGTTCTTTGCCCGTGTTGCTGGCACCTTCAACGCCGTAGGACAGCATGCGCCAGTTGTTTCCGTCAGACTGGCGGAAAACATTGCCGATTACATAGTATGTTCCGGCATTGGGCATGTCTATGTTGGAGCTGCTTGCATACAAACCGCCATCTAAATCCAGCATGCAGTTGTATTCTATTACCCCGTTCTCGGCGCGGGTCTTCAACAGGTGCCCTTGTTTGGCATCATGGGTATAGTTGTACCTGAAAATCAGCTTATTAATTTTGCCTATATACAAATTGTGGGTATGGCCATCTGCTCTTACATATCCGTTATGTGAAAATTCGCTGTTTTCAATGGTAATTACTGCATTGGCATCGTTATAAGTTAAGATGCCATTGTCGTTATGATGGAAATAGCAATTCCTGATGGTGAGATTTGTTCCTTCTACTCTTATTCCGGCCCAGTTTCTGTCATCATATTCATTGTCTTCATTATCCTGGGCACCTGTAAATTCTATGTTTTCAACAGTAACATTATTTCCGGTCACCACCCAGATTCCTTTCCTTGCGGTAACCCTTTCGCCCGGTATTGCTTCCATCTTCGCACGGCCGTTGACACCACGAATTATTATGTCGTTTTTATTAACAGTCGTATTTGCATCGCTTCCATAGTATACTCCACTGGCGTCAATCTCTATGATATCTCCGGGATCGGCAGCATTGATTGCATCCTGCAGTTTGCTGTACTCTTTTCCGGGACCGACTTGCAACACCTTTGGACCGGAGGGCGAAGGCCCTACCGATGGGGAGGGTTCCACTGACGGCGTAGGCTCTGCAGACGGTGTCGGCTCGACTGAAGGCGTAGGCTCCGCGGATGGAGTCGGTTCTACTGATGGCGTAGGTTCCGGCGACTGATCAGGTTCTGCCGAGGGCTCCGGCGACGGAGTGGGTTCCGCCGTCGGCCCCGGCGACGGTTCACCCGATTCTCCAGGGCTCGGAGACGGAATAAGGCTGGGGTCTACATAAACTTCAATTTCTACCGGTGTGTTATACATGCGGTATTCAGTTTCCCCTACTCTCAGATGTCCCCAGGACCATACGCGTACATAGCGGGCAAATACCGGTGTTTCTAATGTTACGGTTTTTCCGCTGCCATCTGTGGGTTCCTCATATTCCTCATCGGTTCCGATCCCCTGTCCTGCGCTGTTGTCCGCATCGTTGTTGAATACTGTGGTTACATCCAAAGCAAAGTCAGGATCATTGGAAAGCTGGATTATTATATCACGCCCGGTGCGCGGAGTATCTGGGTTATAGTCATTGACCAGATTTATGCTTACAACGGGCAGTTCGCTTTCCAGGTCAACCTGGCACCACTTCGGGCCATCATTTACATCAATAAGTACATAAAATTGCCTGTCCCTTACACCATCGGTAAGGATATTAAGATTTGCCCCATTTGAAATGGTTCCGTTTGTTGTAACCGGTTTTTGGAATGCAGCATTGTAAATTCCCTGTGGCTGCTCATCCGCATTGACCATTGTGCCTGGGAAGAATGACATCTGGCTCACAATAAGCACACAAGTCAGAAGTAAAGGCAAAACTTTCCTGCGAAGGCTTCTCACAAAAATTTCACTCCTTCCCCCAAATTTTACTTTAAATTGAAGTTTTTAAGTTTGTTTTATCCTCCCTGCTCGTCAGGTTTCCTCCTTTTTTTGCGAAACCTGTTTTTTCTTAAAAATGCAATAACTCTTTGATATTGAAAATTTTGTCATTCTGTTGTATAAAAAATAATAAAAAGCTAAAATATATAAAAAATTGTAAAAGTAAAAAGCTAAAATATATAAAAAATTGTAAATAAAGAAAATAATTTAATTTATGGTTAAAAAAGGTATTACAAAGTATGCAAAAATAGCTGTGGCGCATATGAAAAACTCCATGATTCCATTCCAGGGACATATGCGCCGCAATTAAAACATCTGTATCCGTGTTTTGTATGAGGAATATTTTGCGTACCAGATATGACTGTGGTGCATATATGAAACGTCTGTTTCACTGATTATTCGAATTTGCTTTTTATGTGTATTCTGCTGTATTTTCCCTTTACATATATATTCTGCTAATTCCTGCATTATGGCTTTTATTTTATAGTGGAATAGTTTTTATGTCAAGTAAAACGAAGGACAAAACCTTTCCCGATAGAGATACCCTGTGCATGGCTGCTTTGTGCCCTTGAAATTAAAGCTTTACTGACCTATTTTATTCGAGAGCCATACGATTAATCACCATTTCCGGGAAATATCCGGGTATGCGGATAAAAAACAATCTCACACTTCCCTTATATACCCCTTTGGCAGCATATCAACAAACCTGCTCCTGCTGCGGGGCCTGCCGTCGCGAAACATTGACCAGCTCAGGAAAAGCTGCTTTTTCGCCCTCGTTATGGCAACATAAAACGCCCGCTTCTCTTCATCAATATCCCCGCTTTTAATCGCCGGATAACTCGGAAAAACAAACTCCTGCAGGCCGGCCAGGAACACATAGTCGAACTCCGCGCCCTTTGCCTGGTGCACGGTAATTATCGGTATCTGCGGATTCTTCTCCACGATCCTGTCGAGCTCGCTGTTGGAAAGAGACGTTATCTTGAGAAGCTCCATCAGCGCGTCGCGGCAGCCAAGCTCCGGCTGATCCAGCGCCTCCGCTATTTCTCGGAAATTCTCAATATGGCCGAGCCGTTTTTTATCCCCTGAATAAACCTCCCGGATCCCGGATTTTTCTATTACAAGCTCAACAAATTCTCCGGGTCTCAGCTTATCGCCTGCCCTGCGCAGTTCATCAATATCCCTGCATATCCCGGCAAACCTGTCCCTGTACCTGTTATACGCATTCATCCTTGCGCCAAGGACAGGCCGCAGCTTTTCATTCACCATCCGTACCAAAACATCCTTCGTTGCGGCAACGTCATTCTGCGCCCTGTGATCAGAAGCGACTCCCGCGCCGAGGCGCCTGCCGAGGGTTTCCAGCCTGTGATCGGGCAATTCCGGGTAAAACCTCCTGGCCATATCGAGGGTATCAAAGCTGTCGCGGAACTCCGGCCTCGCCAGCCCTAGCCTTTCCGCCTGGCTCGCCAGGATATTTATATCATAATTAACATTGTGGCCAACCAGTACGCAGTCCCTGATAAACTCGCAAAACTCACCGATTACACTTGCGGGGTCCTCGCCGTGTTCCGAAAGGAATTCGTCGCTGTAACCGTGTATCAATTCCGAATCCCCCACGGATTTCGAAGGCTTGAGATACCTGTTAATCCGGTCAATAACCCTTCTGCTGCCGTCAATTTTCAGCGCGGCAATTTGCACGATCTCATCCTCCGCGGTGTTCACGCCGGTGCTTTCAACGTCAAACACCACCACATTGCCGCTGTCCAGCTCCTGCAGCAGCAAATAATACGGATCACCGTAAACAAATGTGTTCGGATCAAGGAAATCATTGAGCCTGATCCCAAGCCGTCTCATTTCCTCGCCCTTTATATTCTCTATTGTCGCCGGACCTACGCCTTCCACAAAATTCAGCAGGATCCTTTCAAGGCTGAAAAGATCATACTTGTTCACAACAATCTTCAGAAAGGCGAGGATATCCTTGATTTCCTTCCTCCTGAAAAACTTGAATTCCTCGACCAGCATGAACCTTAGCCGCTCACCCTCTGGCAGGCGTTCATTTATGCGGTCAAACTGCTCGCTGAGCTGCCGGTTCACACTGTTGGTCCTCGTCAGCACGGCAATCCGGGAAATATCGGAAACGCCCCGGGAATTCAGCGCCTTGATTTGCCTGAATATCCAAAGGGCCTCGTCCGCAATATCCCGCGCATTTTTCAGAATGATTTTATTCCCCTCATCCTTCACGCTGGCCTCGATATCTTCCTTATAAAATCTCCTGACCTCTTGGCCGAAGGTATTCAAAAGGTAACGATGGGACGCGTCCAGCAGTGTCTTCGTGGAGCGGTAGTTTTGGTTAAATACGACTATTTCGGGATTATACTTCTTAACAAAATCCTCCATCACGGCCCCGGGGTTTGAGCCCCTCCATTCGTAAATCGCCTGGAAGTGGTCCCCGCACAAAACCACGCGGCTGTCATGGAACAGTTTTTGAATAATCCCGTATTCATTCTCGCTCGTGTCCTGGACTTCATCTATATGTATATACCTGTACCTCGCGCGCAGCCGCTTCAGCACCTGTTCATCCTGCAAAAGCCTGCCCGCAATAACCAGGAGGTCGGTAAAATCAACGGCGTGGTTTTCTGAAAGAATATCGTTGTATGATTCAACAAGCCGGCTCCCCCTGGCCAGGATGAAATTATACAGGTTTTTATCATGGCGGAACTGGCTGTCACAGCACATTTCCGTCAATTTCATGTTTTTTCCGCGGTCGGAGCAAATGTGTGAAATAATACTGGAATAATCGCTGTGCCCCAAAGGGATGCTATGTTCCTTAATATAATCAATGACATTCTGCAGGGCCGTGCTGTAAAACCCGGGGCTAATTTTAGCTATAATCTCCCTGCAGTCCTCCTCGTCGAAGATGAGGAAATCCTCGGGCAAATCCGTCTTGTCCTTGCACTCGCGGATAATGCTGTAACAAAAACCGTGAAACGTTTTGACCGTAATCCCCGGCGCCGGCTTGCCGACAATGGAAAAAATCCTGTCCTTCATTTCCCTGCAGGCCCTGTTCGTAAAAGTCAGGCACAGGATCTCCCTGGGCTCCGCCTTTCCCTGTTGGATGATATTCGCGATTCTCCAGGCTATGACGTTGGTCTTACCGGTACCGGCTGAGGCAATCAGCAGGATATTTTTATCCAGTTGTTCTACCACTTGTTTTTGCCTGGGGTTTAACTCTTCGATTGAATGGCATGCAGATGGCATAAAAAAGACCTCGGTTAATTATTGATGTTTAATTCGCATTACTCAGGTATTTCATTTAACTTATTTAATTATAACTAATAAATTATGACTGTTTAATGATATGCTCACTTCTCCCTGTACCCCGCAACATCCCACGCGGTGACCAGCCCCAGGAGCTCCTCGCCGGGATGCCCGCTGTGGGTGATAAAAACCACGGCCAGCTTCTTCTCCTCAAGGCGCTGTGCAAACATATCCTCGACATCAATGACCAAAACATCCCGCGGAGCAAACCTGAAATACTCACTCTCATGCTTGTTCATCGGGATAAACTCAGAAAACTCCCTAATTTTAGTATCGCTTTTTAACACAACCTCTCCCTTTCTTACCGCATATGAAAAAACAGTATTCTCGCTGAATACCCCAATCACTTTTCCCTTTTCGATAATCGGGACATGCGTAAAAGCATTTTCACTCATCACTTTCATAACCTTCAAAGCATTATCTTCAGGCTTCGCAGTAAAAATGTCCTCACTTTTCACCGCAATCGTATCCAACGCCTTCGGAGGATTCATTACTTTCGAACACAAGTCCCTGTATTTCTCTATAACAAAATCATGGGGTTCGGCGATGGGATCGGCATCTCTTTTATCCGGGTTATGTACAATGGCATTGCGCAGCCTGGCAAAGGCAATGAGATCATCTTTATAATACTCAAACACTTTATTTTTCCTGGCCATCCGTTTAATTAAATCGGTATGAGAGGGACCAACATCCACATCAAGCTCTTTTCTCATGAATTCGTCTATTTCATTGTAATATGTGATGAATTCATTATAGTTTGTTCTGTTGTTTTTCACCAAAAACACCCTCTGTTTCTCACTCTTATTAACTCGACATCATACCTCAAACAACCAAGGCTTTTCAACGGCATATACTTATCATATAAATATGACTAATCTAATTTTCTTTTAAATCTAGCGCTCGCTTCCTGATAACATAGTGATTGTCAACTAATGCCTTGTCAATAATAAACTTATAAGCATCTTTATCAATTTTTTTCAATTTTTCTGAGAAATCTAAAACCTTATTTTTGATATAAATGCTGTCATAATCCATAATATCCAATATCCTTCTAATGATTGGACCTCTATTTTTTTCAGTAATCATATGCAATAATGCAATAACAGCATAATTACTTACATCGTGATTTTTATCATTTGATAATCCTAATGCAAATTGTTGTATTAACAACATAATATTCTCATCTATACTATCTGTATAATGCTCCCCATTGTCAAGACAGTTTTTTAGCTTTTCTAAGTTAGCTCTCCTTTCTTAATTTTGTATAATCTTTACAACTGTGCACTCTGTTGGAGGATGTCAAGGGCGA
>JAMNXU010000003.1 GCA_023623175.1 Bacillota bacterium | reverse complement strand
CATATCCTTTCCTCCTGTACGATGATGTTTGGTCAACATAATCATACAGGAAATTTGATTAAGGTGGCCTAATTTTTTCCCGGTATGTGGTATGATTTTAGAGTAGCATTAACACCCTACACAGGGTGCGTGGATTGAAATACTTCTGGGGTGCGCCGGTTATGTTATCGTCGGAGTCGCACCCTACACAGGGTGCGTGGATTGAAATTATCAAGGGCTACTGAATTATGATAAGAAAACAGGGTCGCACCCTACACAGGGTGCGTGGATTGAAATGTTGCAAATTTAGGAAGGTACGGAGTAGGCGTATGTCGCACCCTACACAGGGTGCGTGGATTGGTGGTGAGATGTTTGAAAGAATAATAGAACTTCAAAAGGGGGAATGATGGATGCCAAGCGGATTAATTTCTGAGGACGCCTGCCAGGAGTGTAAAAGGTCGCGCGACCGTTGAAGGTGAATCGAAAAGAATATAAATTTCGCCAAAAAGCGTTCCCCGTATGGGAGCGTGTTTTTTTATCTGGTATAATACAAATGTTATTTAAAACAATTCTGCAGAAAAATACTGATTGCCAAGGAGTGTATGTTGCATGATACGGCTGTTTGAAAGGCACAGGAAGAGATGTACATATTGCCTCGACGGCATCTGGAAATTTAAAACCGACCCTGCAGGCAGGGGAGAGAAAGAAGAATGGTATAAGCATTTTCCCGGGGATGCGGTTGATATTGTTGTCCCTTCATGCTGGAACAATGAACTGGGTCTGTATGAATACGAAGGAAAAGCGTGGTACGCGAAAAAATTCCGCACAAGATCCGAAAACATCAATATTTTGTTCCATGGCGTGACGGGACAGGCAGAGGTTTATCTTGACGGGAATCATCTCGGGGGACATTACGGCGGATTTACGGGTTTCAATTTCGTTGTGGAAAACCTGCCCGCGGGAGAACACTCTCTCGTGGTATGCGTTGACAACACCCACAGTGACATCGACACGATACCGCTTGCAAGGGTCGACTGGTACCATTACGGCGGGATAACGCGCAGTGTCGAGATAATGGAACTTGGGGATTTATGGATCAAGGATTGCAGGATCGACTACAGGCTCGATGAGAAACTCGAAAATGCCCTTTTGGATTTTGAAGTAACGGTGCAGAGTTTTTCGAAAAACACCGGGGCCGGGCATAACGCCGGACCGGCATATCTTGACATATACATCAACGAGCGGAAATTCCATACGGTGGAATTCAAAGCTGAAAAAGAAAGCGTAATCAAAGTCGAAGGACTGCCGCTGGAAGGAGTCAAGCTCTGGAATCCCGGCGAACCGAACCTGTACATGGTACGGTTTGAGACAGGAAATGACGATTTAACGGAACGAATCGGATTCAGAAAAATTGAGATAAAAAATAAAAAACTGTATATAAACAACAGGGAAGTACGCCTCAAGGGCGTGAACCGCCACGAGGACCATCCCGACTGGGGTTTTGCGCTTCCTTACAAGCTTATGAAAAAGGATATGGATATTATCAAGAACCTCGGATGCAACACAATACGCGGTTCCCATTACCCCAACGCGGAAATTTTCCTTGACCTGTGCGACCAGGAAGGGATACTGTTCTGGGAGGAAATACCCATGTGGGGATTCCGCGAAGAGTCGCTGAAAAACCCGCTCGTGCTTGAAAGGGGGCTGAAAATGCACGAGGAGATGGTCAGGCGCGACTACCACCATCCATGCATATTTGTCTGGGGGCTGCACAACGAAATAGATACCAGGATACCGGCAGCCTATGAAATTACGAGGGCTTTTGCCGACAAGATCAGGAGCATTGATAAAACGCGTCCGCTGACTTATGCTTCAATGTATCCGCTGGATGACATATGCTTTTCCCTTGTGGATATTGTTAGCATCAATAAATATTTCGGATGGTATGACGGAAACATTGAAAAGTGGGTCGATTGTATAGCCGCGCTGAAAGAAAAGCTCCAAAATGAAAACCTTTCCCATATGCCCATTATCATCTCGGAATTCGGCGCCGGCGGGATATATGGTGAAAACACCTTTGAAGGTCCGAAATGGACTGAAAATTACCAGGATAAATATCTTGATTATACAATAAGGCTCTTTTCCAATGTTCCGGATATTATAGGCATGTATGTCTGGCAGTACTGCGACATACGCACAGCAAGGGAAATGGCGCTGGAGAGGCCGAGAAGCTTCAACAACAAGGGGCTTGTAAATGAATACAGGAAACCGAAGCAGGCATACTGGACGGTGAAAAAACTTTATGAAGAGTTGTAGTCCGGCAACGATAAAGGGCAGGGTTATAACCGCTCCGGACTCAAAGGGCGTGCCCGGAGCAGTGGTTTCCGACGGGAAAAGTGTCACGAGGACTGATAAAGACGGTTATTTCCTTCTGCAGGTTGATCCTTGCAGAAGAAAAACCGCCATTGTTTTTGTCACTGTTCCCGAGGGCTACACCGTGCCCGTGAACGAAGCCAGGATACCGAAATTTTTCGAGAGGATAGAAAACCTGCAAGCCGGGGAAACGCGCGAAATAACCCTGGAACTTGTGCCTGTGGCGGAGCGAAGCGGAGAGGCCGGATATAAGAAAGCTGGCAGGTTCATTTTCATAACCGATACCCATACAGCCCGGTATGCAAACCCGTCCGTTGACGTTGAGAAAGAGAGGCTTAAGAGGCAGCTTGCCCAGATAAACGAATATGCGTCCGAAGCGGATTTTATTATTACCGGGGGCGACTTCGGCGACAGGGCTTCGCCGGAAGAGTTCGAAGCCCATGCCGGGGCGACTTCGATCTCTTCACTTATGATATGGCCCGCGGCGGGCAACCATGATTTGCGCGACGTAAACCGAGACGGCACGTACAAATCCCTGGTACAGAATTACCGCGAATTCATCGGCCCCGAATGGTATTCCTTCGATTATTGCGGCTGTCATTTTGTCGTGCTTGAAAACAATTGCGGGCAAAAGGAAGAGGATCAGCTTGAATGGCTGAAACAGGACCTGGCGGCGGTGCCGGAAGGAAAGAAAATTATCGTTACAGGCCACATGCCATTCAATTCCCCCGAGGCCAAAAACCAGGGCGGTCTCCTGGACATCCTGCGCAAATACAACGTGGCCCTTGTACTCACGGGACACCAGCACAGCAATGATATTGACGCAACTGTCATAAAAGGAGCCGAACATATACAGACCGCGGCGTTGCGGGAGCCCCAGGACGGGAGTCCCGAAGGGTTCAGGATAATAAACATTTATGAGGATGGAAATATCAGCCATGAATATGTTCCCTTCGGAATTGAAAAAAGCCTGACACTGGTGAATCCGGGGCCGGACAGCGTTATTGCAGCGGGCCGCCCGTTTTTTGTCCATGTCAATGCCTTCGATACGGTTAGGAAAATCAGGCATCTCCGGTACAGGATCGATGAAGGAGGCTGGCAACCCTTGAAACGCAAAGGCTTGTGGTCCTGGGTATCGGAACGGCCTGCTTCGGGCATTTTGCCCGGAATGCACCGGCTCGAAGTTGAAGCGGAGTTCTGCGCGGGGAACAGGAATTCCGATGCGTACGTTGCACCTGGTTTAGATGAAGGGTCTGCCGAAGGGGAGATCCTGGAGAAATGCTGCGTCTTTACGGCGGTTGAGGCTGATAAAATAAATAAGCCTTGTGCCGGGGGCCGGTGGGCATGCATGCACGGCGACACCAGGAGAAGCGGACATGCGGCAGATATCGTTAAACCACCGCTGAGGCTTGCCTGGACTTATTTCGGCGGCGGAAGCATTTTGGCAGCATCTCCGTCGATAGCCGACGGCAGGGTGTTTATAGGAATGAGGGACGAAAACGGAGTCAAAAATCATGCCGTGGCGGCAATCAATACGGAAACCGGTGAGCCCGTGTGGCGCATCAATGTGGCTGCTCCCGTTGACTGCGCTCCGACCGTCGCCGACGGCGTCGTGTATGTTACTGACATACGCGGAAACGTCTATGCGTTTTCATCGGAATGTGGAAAAATGTTGTGGGTGCACAGGACGGGCATGCAGGAGGACGGTGTCCAGAGGGCATGGAGTCATGCCGCGCCGGTTCTCGACAACGGCGTAGTCTATGTGAATATCGGGCATGGACTGCTTGCCGTTGAAGCCAGATCCGGGAAGAAGATATGGGAGTTTCGCCCCGATGAAGACGGCTACGGGGATTCGGACCGCCTGGGAGCGCCGCTTGTGAACGACGGAATTGCATACTTTACGGGAGACGGGCGTTATCTTTGCGCCGTTTCAACCAAAACGGGGCGGGAGCTCTGGAGGTATTATCCCTCGGTGCCGTCGCGCTTCAGAACCGGTCCCACTCTTTCGGACGGCTGCCTGTACCTGCGGACCGAAAGGGGCAGCCTCGAGGTCATAGACGCGAAGACAGGCCGGTATCTATGGCATTATGTCAAGGCAGCGGCCAACGAGGGCAGGGCTTATATTGCGGTGACAGAGGATTTTGTTGTTTATCCCGCGGGCAGATACCTCGTGTGCATTGACAAAAACAGCCATGAAGAGCGCTGGTGTTTCAGGGCAGGAGGAGATATAGAGTCGTCGCCCGCCGTCAGCGGAGACACGGTATATGCAGGATCTAAGGACGGGCATTTCTATGCCGTTGACCTGAAAACGGGACAGAAGTTATGGAGTTACGCCATTGGGACGTGGGTTAACTCTTCTCCCGCCGTTTCGGGCAACATGGTCGTCATAGGAGCCTATGACGGAAATGTCTATTGTTTCGTCGGCTTACAGCAGTAAAACAGGCAATTGTGAAACCTGATATCATAAAGGATCACTGTGACCGGCCGCGCGTAAAGCTTTCCCGGTTTATTCCGCTGATTTGTTTCAGATAATTGGAATAACAACATGGCACAAAAACTATATATGTAATAGTAATATAATGTTAGGGACAAATAAATATTGTCAGCATGGTGATCCCTGGCGCCTGAAGGATGGGTCAGAATAATTTCATGCGTACAGGCACTATTGGATAAAACGGCTCATATATATATAAGGTAGCCTGTTTTTAGGGGGTGCCTGTATTGCTTCCTGCTCTCGTTTCAGCAATAATCGAAGCTCTCGGTTCCACGTTTTTTCTCTTCGGTTACCTCACAAACGCCAATTCCTTTCCGCAACCGCTGACACCGGAAGAAGAATCCAGATATATCGAAATGTATAGGAACGGTGACGAGGAAGCCCGGAACATTCTTATTGAAAGAAATCTAAGGCTGGTTGCCCATATTGTGAAAAAATACAGTACATCCGGAAGTGACAGCGAAGACCTGATTTCTATAGGGACCATCGGCCTTATCAAGGCGATTTCCACCTTCGATGCGTCCAAGGGCACAAGGCTGGCTACATATGCAGCCCGCTGCATTGAAAACGAGATACTCATGCAGATCAGGTCATCCAAAAAAATCCAGAACGAAGTATCGCTCCAGGATCCTGTCGGAGTAGACAAGGAAGGCAATGAAATCACGCTTAACGATCTTTTGGGCAACGATTCCGAATCAGTCCTTGATGAGGTTGAATTCAAAATGCAGGTTAAAAAATTGTACAGCAAGATGAAATCTGCGCTCAAAAACCGCGAAAGACTCGTCCTTGAACTGCGTTACGGCCTTTTGAACGGCAACGGAAGGACACAGAGGGAAATTGCGAAAATGCTCGGAATCTCAAGATCCTATGTTTCAAGGATAGAAAAAAAGGCAATCAAGAAGCTGAGCAGGGAACTGCAGCCCGAAAGCTGCCAATAACCAGCCGGAAAGCCGGAAAAACAGGGGCTGTCTTACATGGACCTATTGCCTGTACTTCATCAATGCATCCCTGAAAGACAGTCCCTTTAACATGCCCGCAAAAAGGTTTCTCAGGATCAGCACGGTTACAGGGCCGATTACGAGGCCAAGGAATCCCATAAGGCGCAGACCCGTATACATTGCCAGCAGCGTTATCAGCGGATGCAGTCCGATTTGCCGGCTCAGGACCTTGGGCTCGATAAGCTGCCTTACCACAAGGACGACAATATAAAGAATAAAAAGCGAAATACCGGTCCTGATATCTCCTGTCAGGAGCGAAATTACAGCCCACGGGATCACTACGCCGCCCGTGCCCAATATCGGCAGGGCGTCAATCAGGCTTATTATGAACGCAAGGATGAGGGGATGCTTTACGCCAATAAGCGAAAAACCCGCGAACAGTTCAAAAAAAGTGACGGTCATCAGGATGAGCTGAGCCCTTATATACCCGAACAGCGCAGAAAACAAGTCATTCTTGATACTGCGGACCCTGTAGAATACCTCGTCCGGTATCTGGGCGCGGACAAAACGGTATATGGTTTCGCGGTCAACGACAAGAAAATATGTGGCGAGGATGGTTACAATAAGGAATATCAAGGCATCGGGTATCGAGACCGCAGTATTTAAAATGGCCTTGAAGAAAGCGTTGATCATGTCCACGAGGGATTTTGAAAAATTAGACATGACCTGCTCGACCTGGCCGGTTATTTCTTTGGGAAGCTCGACGTAAAGCTCGGCAGCGCGGTCAATAATCATTTTCAGGCTGCCGTATATTTTGTTGTAATACTGCGGCAGTTGCTGCGTCAGGTCGGCAATTTCAGATATTAACCTTATTGCCAGAATTGTCAGGATGGTTCCGAAAATTCCGAAAAAGGCCAGCAGCACGAGGGGAGCGGCCAGCTTCCTTTTCATTCTCGCTTTATTGATCAGGTACCGGATTGCGGGCTCTATGGATGAAGCGATGATAAATGCGATTGCGAACGGAAGTATGTAAAAGAAGAGTTTGTACACGACAAGCAGGACGGACAAAAAAACCGCCGCCCACAAAAGTATTTTCAGTGAAACTTTCATATAGGCCTTGAGCCTTGCATCCATAAAATAACTCCTCAATGCGTCGGATTTGAGTTCCGGTCATAATAACAATATGTATACCGGCCGCGCAATATTATAGTCGCGCAAAATTACAGTATAATATTACAGTATTATAATATTATATCCTAATCGGCCAAAAATCAATTTGGCGGAGAATAAATATCAAATAAATGCCTGAATTCAATATCTGCAGCAAAAAATTGTTGATTAAAACAAAACCATGTGATATACTACTTCAGGAAAAAAACACACGCGGTCTGATCGCCGGAAACGGTGCCTTAAACGGGTCTTTTCGGCGAAATGAGGATTGCGGAGGTTAAAAACTGTTAGGAGGAGAATACATGTCGATCATTTCAATGAAGCAATTGCTCGAAGCAGGAGTCCATTTCGGTCACCAGACCAGGAGATGGAATCCCAAAATGGCCGAATACATCTTTATGGAGAGGAACGGTATATACATTATCGACCTCCAGAAAACCGTAAAGAAGATGGAAGAGGCCTATTATTTTATCCGCGAAGTCGCGATGAACGGCCAGAGCGTACTGTTTGTTGGAACAAAGAAACAGGCTCAGGACTCGATCCGTGACGAGGCCTTAAGATGCGGCCAGTTCTATGTAAACAATCGCTGGCTCGGCGGAATGCTCACAAACTTCAAGACAATCAGAAAAAGGATCGAAAGGCTCAACCAGCTGATTGAAATGGAAGCCAGCGGAGTATTTGACGTGCTTCCGAAGAAGGAAGTCTCAAAACTGAGAAAAGAGATGGCGGATCTCGAGAAAAACCTCGGCGGCATCAAGGACATGAAGGAACTGCCCGGTGCCATGTTTGTGGTTGACCCGAGAAAAGAAAGGATTGCGATCCTTGAAGCGAGAAAACTCGGCATACCGGTAGTTGCCATTGTTGACACCAACTGCGATCCTGATGAAGTGGACTACGTCATACCGGGTAACGACGACGCCATCAGGGCCGTCAAGCTGATATCTTCCAAGATAGCTGACGCGGTTATTGAAGGTCGCCAGGGAGAACAGCTGACAACGGGTGAAAGCGGCACTGAGATTGCTGTATCCGAACAGCAGGATGATGCATATGAAACTTCCGAAAGCGTTGAAAACGCTGAAACTGAAGTGTTCGCGGAAATTGCTGAAACTGCTGAAAGTGAGGAAACAGCCGCTTCAGTGGCTGAAGCTGAACCGGAAGCAGAAGGGGAATAAGATGTTCCGATGATCCGGTCTTCAGTCCTTAATGAAGGCCTGAGGCCGGATTTTTACATATTTGCGGTGCGCTGGTATAAGCCAAAACAATAAGACAATAATAAACTATATAATTTAAGAATATGGAGGAATTGCAAGTGATTGACAAGATAAAGGAACTGCGTGAAAGAACGGGAGCCGGCATGATGGATTGCAAGAAGGCTCTTACGGAAGCCAACGGTGATATGGACAAAGCCATCGAAATACTCAGGGAGAGAGGACTTGCCGCTGCAGCCAAGAAATCCGGAAGGATTGCCGCAGAAGGTATAGTCGACGCCTACATCCACGGCGACGGCAGAATCGGCGTTCTTGTTGAAGTAAATATAGAAACCGACTTTGCAGCCAAGAACGAGGAATTCAGGAGGTTTGTAAGGGACATAGCAATGCAGATTGCTGCTGCCAAGCCCGAATATATCAGGAGAGAGGACGTACCCGAGGAAGTTATCCAGAAAGAGCGCGAAATACTGAGAACGCAGGCTTTGAATGAAGGAAAGCCTGAAAAGGTCGTTGAAAAGATTGTTGAAGGCCGCCTTGAAAAATTCTTCCAGGAAGCCTGCCTTCTCGAACAGCCATGGATCAGGGATCCGGACAAGACAATAAAGGATCTCCTGACCGAGAAGATCGCCACTATCGGAGAGAATATCAATATAAGAAGGTTTGCAAGGTTCGAACGGGGAGAAGGAATAGAGAAGAAGGAAGAAGACTTTGCCGCAGAAGTGGCAAAGCAAATCAAAGGTTAAAATCAGGGGAACATATTTTCATATGTTCCCTTTATTGTGGAATATATAATTTGAATATCGAAAAAATAAGCGTGTTTTCCCCCGGTCCAGGAGGATTTCCGCGAAAAAAATAGAAATAATTGAAAGGCAGGAATCAGCATGCCGCAACCCAGGTATAAGAGAGTCGTACTAAAAATAAGCGGTGAAGCCCTTGCAGGAGATGATAAAACCGGTATCAATGCCGAGGTTCTGAGTAAAATAACTGACAGCATTATCAAGGTCTACGAGATGGGTGTTGAAATAGCCATTGTAGTAGGCGGAGGAAATTTCTGGAGAGGACGCAGCGGAAAGGGAATGGACCGTACGACCGCTGATCACATGGGAATGCTGGCAACAGTTATAAATGCTCTGGCGCTCCAGGATTCCCTTGAGTCAAAAGGAGTGCCCACAAGGGTGCAGACCGCCATTGAAATGAAACAGATAGCCGAACCCTACATCAGGAGGAAAGCCGTCCGTCACCTTGAAAAGCAGAGAATCGTGATATTCGCGTGCGGTACGGGAAATCCCTTCTTCTCGACCGATACTGCCGCAGCGCTCAGGGCGGCGGAGATAGATGCCGAAGTGATTCTTCTTGCCAAAAACGTTGACGGGGCCTATGACAGCGATCCCCACATCAATCCCGAGGCCAGGAAGTTTGACAAGCTGTCCCATTTCGAGGTACTCAGCAAACGCCTCGGCGTGATGGACTCGACCGCTGCTTCACTGTGCATGGACAATAACATACCGATAATCCTTTTTGGGCTCGACGAGCCTGAAAACATTGTAAAAGTTATTACGGGTGAAGATATAGGCACCATCATCAAATAATACGAGGAGGGGCTTTATATGACAAAAGAAGACTATAAACCCTATGAAGAGAAAATGCAAAAATCCATCCAGGCACTGAAGGAAAACCTTGCGGGTCTGAGGGCCGGAAGAGCGAATCCAGCGCTCCTTGACAAAATTACGGTGGATTATTATGGTGTTCCGACTCCCATAAACCAGCTTGGAAACATATCGGTACCCGAAGCCCGGGTCATAGTTATTCAGCCCTGGGACGCACGAATGCTCAAGGAGATTGAAAAGGCCATACAGAAATCGGATCTCGGCATCAACCCCAATAATGACGGAAAGGTCATAAGGCTGGTCTTCCCGGTTCCCACCGAAGAGCGCAGGAAAGAGCTTGTAAAAGTGGCCAGGAAGGACGGAGAAGAAGCCAAGGTGGCAATAAGGTCCATAAGAAGAGATGCAATGGAGAAGTTCAAGGATATGAAGAAAAAGTCCGAAATCACTGAAGATGATTTAAAAGTTGCAGAGAAAGAAATGCAGGCGTTAACGGACAAATACATAGCTGAAGTTGACAAGATTGTCCAGAACAAAGAGAAGGAAATCATGGAGGTCTGATCAAAACGAAAACCGGAATACCTGATGTTTGCGGATACACACTCGGAAAGGCGAGAAAACTGCTGGAGGAAAAGGGCCTTAGCATAAAAAAGGTACATGTTTTAAAGCCTCCTAAGGAGACCTGTGATGAGTATGACGACAGCTGGCGCGTCGTACTGCTGAAATCCGCGGACGGACAAAATGTTGAAGTGACGGTTTGCAAGCCCCTCTGAAAAGAGGGGTATTATTTATTGTTTAATTATCCAAAATTCTATATTATAATATTTGTAGCCTTATGGAAAAATTTTTTAGAAAGTTGCTGACTTTTTGCAACCAGGGAGGAAAAAATGACCCTTTTGGATAAATTTAAAAAAATGCCCAGCATTGACGTAAACAGGCTTCCTGTTCATATTGCCATCATTCCGGACGGGAACGGGCGCTGGGCGACAAGGAGGGGCATGCCCCGGAGCGCAGGCCACCGCGAAGGTGCCAACACGATGAAGCGAATCGTGAGACTGGCCAATGAAATAGGGATAAAATACATAACTTTTTACGCTTTTTCCACTGAAAACTGGAAAAGGCCCGAAAGCGAAGTCAACTACCTGATGTCGCTGCTGAAAGAATTCCTGCAAAACGCCGACAGGGAGCTCGCGGGCAGCAATATAAAACTCCAGGTTATAGGGGATTTGTCGAGGCTGTCGGATGAATTGCAGGAGGAAATACACCGGGTCACGGAAAACACGAGCGGAAACACGGGGCTGAACCTGATTTTTGCGCTGAATTACGGCGGCAGGGACGAATTGATCCAGGCCATACGCAAGATAGTAAAAGACGCCCGTGAAGGAAGGATAAATCCTGAAGATATAGATGAAAAAACGGTTTCGGAAAGGCTCTATACAGGAGGGGTGCCTGATCCCGAGCTGCTGATACGCACAAGCGGGGAACTGAGACTCAGCAACTTCCTGCTATGGCAGACGGCATATACCGAATTCTGGTACACGAAGAAGCTGTGGCCCGATTTTTCAAAGAAGGATTTTCTTGAAGCCATACGGGTTTACCAGCAAAGAAACAGAAGATTTGGAGGAATTTAATTGCTTAAGACAAGGATAATAAGCGCAGCGGTGGGTTCATCCCTTTTGATTGCGGTAATTCTGCTCGGCAGGACAGCCGTGGGCATTGCGATATTTCTGGTAGCTCTTGTAAGTTTGTATGAATTCTACCACTCTCTTAAATCAGCAGGTTATAAACCTATAGAATATATAGGCTATGCTTCGTGCCTTATGCTGCTGCCCGTCGTTTTCAGCGGAAAAACGGCTGATTACGGCAAGCTTTTTGCCGCCATGGGATTGTTTTATTTTCTACTGACGGTTGCCGTTTTCATGCACGCGGTGTTCAGGCATGACCGGTATACCCTCAGCGACCTGTCGCTGACGTTATTCGGCATAATGTACATACCCTTCCTGCTTTCATTTTTTATACTTACCAGGAATATGGAATTTGGCAGTTACTACATGTGGATTATTTTTATCGGCGCATGGGCCACGGACACCTTTGCATATTTCACCGGCATCAGCATGGGCAGGAGGAGGTTCCTGCCGCAGGTAAGCAGCAAGAAAACGGTGGAAGGCTCCATAGGCGGCCTGGTTGGATGTATTGCGGCCATGACCGTATATGGGCTGTTTGTGGCAGGGAAGGTCGGCAACATCCCGCTTTACCATTTTGCGGCACTGGGAGCACTCTGCGGCATTGTTTCACAACTCGGGGACTGGGCGGCTTCGGCAATAAAAAGGTATGCGGGCGTGAAGGATTACGGAAAAATAATGCCGGGACATGGCGGATTGCTGGACAGGTTTGACAGCATCCTTTTCATCGCGCCGACCGTATATTTTTATGTAAGTCTGGTTCTTGGTTAAAACTCCTGATTTTAATTGTTACCATTGTGCTATTCCCGGATATGAATACTGAAGGAGGACAATTTCCTCAATGAAGAAAAAGATTGTTGTGCTCGGCTGCACGGGGTCCATAGGGACGCAGACCCTGGAGGTCGCCGCGGAGCTCGGATACGAGGTCCTGGGACTTTCAGCGGGTTCAAATATTGATTTGCTTGAAAAACAGGTATTGGAATTTAAACCGGAGGTTGTCTCCGTAAGGGACGACAAAGCAGCCGAAGAACTGGAAAAACGTCTGAAAAGCAGCGCCACAAGAGTGCTTTCGGGTGAAGAAGGCGCGATACATGTGGCGGAAATGGACGGTGCCGATGTCGTTGTTTCCGCCATAGTTGGAATAGCCGGTTTAAAACCGACGCTTGCAGCCATAAGGAAGGGAAGAACCGTTGCCCTAGCGAACAAGGAAACCCTTGTGGCAGCCGGAGTTCTGGTGACCAGGGAAGCAAAAGAATCGGGAGCTGTTATAATCCCGGTGGATAGCGAGCATTCGGCCATTTTCCAGTGCCTGCAGGGCAACAGGCGCGAACAGGTGGAAAAACTCATACTGACTGCGTCGGGCGGCCCCTTCAGGGGCATGACAAGGCAGGAACTTGAAAAAGTCACGGTTGAGCAGGCCCTGGCTCATCCCAACTGGAATATGGGAAACAAGATTACCATAGATTCTGCGACACTGATGAACAAAGGGCTTGAAGTGATAGAAGCCCGCTGGCTGTTTGACCTTCCGCCCGAAAAAATCCAGGTGCTGGTGCATCCCCAGAGCATAGTTCATTCAGCCGTGGAATACGTTGACGGTTCAGTTATCGCCCAGCTGGCGCTGCCCGATATGAGGCTTCCGATCCAGTATGCACTGACCTGGCCGGACAGGCTCGCAAACAGCTTTTCAAGGCTGGACTTGTTGCGGTGCAGCCAGCTTACCTTTGAAGAACCCGACACTGATACGTTTCCATGCCTCAGGCTCGCTTTCGAAGCCCTGGCGGCGGGCGGCACGATGCCGGCCGTAATGAATGCAGCCAATGAAACGGCCGTGGAGCTCTTTTTAAGCCGCAGGAATAAATTCCATCATATACCGCGTATAATAGACACCGTAATGAGCGCTCACAGCCCCGTTGAAAACCCGGACCTCGAGGATATCGAGAAGGCCGATTCGTGGGCAAGAACGCAGGCGCTGAAAGCGGCTGCGTCTTTAAATCGCTGAAAATTACCGGGATTAATTCATGGTACGGAGGATTCAATGGAACTTATATCAGGATTGCTTGCTTTTAATTTCATAGTTTTGATACACGAACTGGGACATTTCGTCGCAGCCAAGCTGGCGGGCATAAAAGTGCTCGAGTTTTCCATTTTCATAGGACCGAAGATTTTCAGCATTACGCGCGGCGATACCACCTATTCGCTGAGGCTGCTTCCACTGCTGGCCTATGTCAAGATGGAAGGAGAAGACGAAAAGTCCGAAAGTGCAACTTCATACAGCAAAAAACCGCTGGCTGTAAGGGCTGCCGTTATTGCCGCCGGTCCCTTCATGAACCTGTTTATTGCCACCGTGATACTTTCCGTTGTTTTTTCCATTACGGGTTTCAATACAACACGGGTAGACGAAGTGGGGGAAGACTCCCCTGCAGCCGTGGCGGGCATTGAGCCAGGAGACAGGATAGTATCCTACAACGGAATGAGGGTATACCAGCCCGCGGACCTGATCCAGTTCATTTACGTGGAAGAGGGCGCTCCGGCGGTTATCGGCATTGAAAGAAACGGGAAAAAAATGAAACTGAACTTCGTACCGGAAATCATTCCGGAAAAGGAAGTTTACCGGTTCGGATTTTCGGCCAGGAGCGCCGAAGGCCCTGATTCAAATGTGATAGCGCTGGTTTCTCCCGGAACGCCGGCGGAAAAATCCGGGTTAATGCCCGGCGACCGCATCGTGAAACTCAATGATACCGAAATAAGGGAAAAAAGGGATATTGACAGCTTCATGCTTGAAAACAGGGGTAAACCTGTAAAAATGGTTTTAGAGAGAAACGGAAGCAGGATTACCGTGGATATAACCCCGGCAGCCGTAAAGATACCCCGGCAGTATTATGTCGGAATGAGCTTCGAGTTTGACAGCGGCAGCGTACTCCGGGCAATCAGGCATTCAATGGTATTTACCTGGTCAACCATCAAAAACGTGGGGTACACGGTTGTCTGGTTTGCAAAAGGAAAGGTTTCGCTGAAAAACCTCGTGGGTCCCATCGGAATGGTGGATACGATTGTTGACGTGGTTGAGCAGGGCGTGAACAATATAGACAAAATAATCAGGCTTTTGAACATAACAGCCTTTTTAAGCGTGGCGCTCGGGGCGACAAACCTGATCCCCATACCGGCGCTGGACGGCAACAAGCTGCTCCTGATCGCAATTGAAGCCATCCGCAGGAAGCCGATACCACCTGAAAAAGAAGCCTTCATAAACATGATAGGCTTTGTAATGCTTCTTGCCATATTGATATTTACGCTGTACAATGACACGATCCGGCTAATTTTCGGCTAGAGCCGGGTAGACGGAAAGAGACGGGGAATGGTATGGAAAGGTACAACAGAAGGAAAACAAAAAAAGTGAGGGTGGGGAATGTCTTCATAGGCGGGGACGCTCCCGTAACCGTGCAGTCAATGACAAGCACCGATACCCGCAATGCGGAAGCAACGATTGAGCAGATAAAAAGGCTCGAAGAGGCGGGTTGCGAAATCGTAAGGATTGCCGTTCCCGACGCGGAGGCCGCGGCTGCCGTGGTGCAAATAAGGAAATCCGTTAAAATACCGCTCGTGGCCGATATCCATTTCGATTACAGGCTCGCCCTTGAATGTATCAAAAACGGTGTGGACAAGGTTCGGATCAATCCCGGGAATATAGGCAGCATCGACAGGGTGCGCCAGGTGGTCGAAGCGGCGCGCGAGAGGGACATCCCGATACGCATAGGCGTAAATTCCGGGTCCCTTGAGAAACATTTGCTGGAGAAATACGGCGGCGTTACCGCCGGGGCGATGGTTGAAAGCGCGCTGGGCCATTGCCGTATACTCGAGGACCTGGGCTATGACAATATCGTTATTTCACTCAAGGCTTCCAGCGTTCCCATGACGATAGAGGCGTACAGGCTTATGGCTGAAAAATCGCACTATCCGCTGCACCTTGGCGTGACCGAAGCCGGGACGTTTTTTTCAGGAACGGTGAAGTCAGCCGTGGGAATAGGAACCCTCCTGGCGGAAGGTATCGGGGATACCCTGCGGGTGTCCCTGACAGGCGATCCCGTTGAAGAAGTCAAAGTGGGAAAGGAAATACTGAAAGCGCTCGGGCAGCGCGACGAAGGCATAGATTTCATTTCATGCCCTTCCTGCGGCCGCTGCAGGATTGACCTCGTTAATATAGCCAACATGGTTGAAGAAAAGCTGAAATCCGTGAACAAGAAACTGAAGGTTGCCGTGATGGGATGCGCGGTCAACGGACCCGGTGAAGCCCGGGATGCCGATATAGGCATAGCGGGAGGAATCGGCGAGGCCCTGCTGTTCAAAAAAGGAAAAGTTGTCCGCAAAATCCCAGAAGACAGGATTGTGGAAGAACTCCTGGAAGAGATAGACAGGATGTAACTTTCGGGCTTTGCAAAAGCGGAGGAATTTTCCGGCACTGCCGAGAGCCGGCATTGCAAAAGGCAAATTTTTTTGATGTAAAGGGGAATGCAAATTGAAAAATGCAGCAAACGGAGAAAATTTCCTGGGGGCGATTTTTCCTGAAATCGCCGGAACGGACGCTTTTGAATGCATAAAGGACGCTCCGGTCACGGGCATCAGGTATTTTAAAAAACTTGGGAAAATTGAGCTGCATTTAAGATCAAAAACAATAATTCCGGCACAGACCATAGAAAAACTGGAATCACTTCTTTGCGAACTCCTGGAAGTAAAACAGGCGAACATAAAGGTAAGTTTTGATATAAGCATGCCGATAGGTGAGCTTCTGCACCTGTATTGGGACAGTGTTATATATTATGTCAACCGACACGTTGCAATGAGCCGCGGACTGATGACCGGTTCGGTTCCGGAGATACACGGAAACAGGCTGGTCATCAAGCTCTGTACACTGGGCGGCGAATCCCTGCAGTCGCAGAAATGCGACGAGCTCATACAGAATTTTATAGAAGAATGCTTCAGCCAAAAGTTCATTGTCGAATTTGAAAATCCCGTCATAGACGAATCCGACCGCGAAAAATACATTGAGTTTACCGAAACCGAGCAGGAAAGGCTGCTCAGGGAAGTGGAATCCAATGCCGAAAACGGGCAAAAGGCCAAAAAGGCGCAGAAGAAGCCGAAAGCCGCGGGCAGGAACGGCATGATAATCGGGAAGCCCTTTAGCGAGAACTTTGTCGAGATTGCCTCAATAACGCAGGATTCGGGCATTGTCGCCTTTTCGGGAGACATAATCAGCGTGGAATTCAGGGAGACAAGGGGAGACCGCTTTCTCTGCGTATTTGACATAACGGATTACACAAGTTCCGTGACTGCCAAGTTTTTCGTAAACAAAAATGATATTGACGTTATAAGGGAAACCGTAAAGGAGAACATGTCCGTCGCCGTCAGGGGAGAAGCCCAGTATGACAGGTTTTCCAGGGAAGTGACGGTTTTCGTAAGGGACATGTATGAAATTGAGAAACAGGAGAAGAAGGATACGGCAGAGGTAAAAAGGGTCGAGCTTCATGTGCATACCAAGATGAGCGCCCTTGACGCCGTGACTTCCGCCGAGGACATTGTCAAAAGGGCGGCTTCCTGGGGCCACAGGGCCGTGGCCATTACCGACCACGGCGTCGTGCAGGCTTACCCTGAAGCATACAGCGAGGGAAAGAAAAACGGCATCAAGATCATTTACGGCGTTGAGTGCTACCTTCTCGACGACAACCTGCCGATAGTGATAAATCCACGCGGACAGACCATTGACAGCGCCTTCGTGGTGTTTGATATCGAAACCACGGGTTTTTATCCTGGCATTGACCAGATAACGGAGATAGGCGCGGTAAGGATAGAACGCGGAGAAATAACGGGACGTTTTTCCACCTTTGTAAATCCGGGCAGGCCGATACCCGAAAAAATTGTGAAACTGACGGGCATAACCGATGCGATGGTACATGATGCCCCGGGTATTGAAACAGTGCTGCCGGAATTCCTGGAATTTGCGAAGGACGCTGTACTGGTAGCTCACAACGCGTCTTTTGACGTTGGATTCATTCGCTATTATGCAGCAAAACAGGGTCTCAGGACGGACAACACGATCCTCGACACGCTTCAGCTTGCAAGGTTCATGTTTCCTGAACTGGAGCACCACAGGCTCAACACGCTCGCAAAGCATCTCGGCGTATCGCTGGAAAAACACCATCGCGCCGTGGACGATTCGGCGGCGACTGCGGAAATACTGCTCAAGTGTTTTGAGATATTGAGAAAGGAAAACGTGACCACGCTGGAGCAAATCCAGGCCCGTTATGCTGAGAGGGAGGACTTCTTAAAAGGAAACACCTACCATGCGGTTTTGCTGGTCAAAAACAGGACAGGCCTCAGGAACCTGTACAGGATTATTTCCGAGTCCCATCTGAAGTATTTCCATAAAAGGCCGAGGGTCCCGAAGAAGCTTCTGACTAGCCTCAGGGAGGGCATACTGGTTGGAAGCGGATGCGAGTCCGGCGAGCTGTTCCAGGCCCTTCTGAGCAACAAAAGCGAAGAAGAGATTGAACGCATTGCCGATTTCTATGACTATTTTGAAATCCAGCCGCTGGGCAACAACCGTTTCCTGGTGGACGAGGGCAGGATTGACATGGAGGGGCTCCGGGAAATTAACCGCAGGATTGTAAACCTCGGAGAAAAGACCGGAAAGCCTGTTGTTGCGACCTGTGACGTTCATTTCATGGATCCCAGGGATGAAATTTTCCGCAGGATAATAATGGCGGGACAGGGCTATGCCGACGCGGACCGGCAGCCTCCGCTTTATTTCAGGACCACGGATGAAATGCTTGAGGAATTTAAGTACCTCGGGGACCAGAAGGCTTACGAGGTGGTGGTTGGCAACACCAATTTTATTGCGGATATGATTGAGGATGACCTGAAACCCATACCCGAAGGAACCTATCCTCCCGTGATCGAAGGTGCGGAACAGGAGCTTGAAAAGATGTGCAGGGACAGGGCCAGGGAGATTTACGGCGATCCCCTTCCTGAAATTGTTCAGAACAGGCTTGACAGGGAGCTTTCGTCCATTATAAAGAACGGTTTCGCCGTGATGTACATTATTGCGCAGAAGCTCGTCGCAAAATCCCTGAGCGACGGCTACATAGTGGGATCAAGGGGATCGGTTGGTTCATCCTTTGCTGCGACCATGAGCGGCATAACCGAGGTAAACCCGCTGCCGCCCCATTATGTATGCCCGAAATGCAAGTATTCCGAATTTTTCACCGACGGAAGCGTGGGATCCGGTTTCGACCTGCCGAGGAAAAATTGTCCGCGGTGCGGCGAGGAATTGCACAGGGACGGGCATGACATACCCTTCGAAACCTTCCTGGGGTTCAACGGCGAAAAGGCGCCGGACATTGACCTCAATTTTTCGGGCGAATACCAGGCCACGGCTCACAAGTATACCGAGGAGCTTTTCGGCGAGGGGCATGTTTTCCGTGCGGGCACCATTGCGACGGTGGCCGAAAAAACCGCATACGGCTATGTGAAGAACTACCTTGATGAACGCGGGATAGTGGCGACGACCGCGGAAATAAACAGGCTCGTGAAAGGATGCACGGGAATAAAGAGAACGACGGGCCAGCATCCCGGAGGCGTAATAGTGGTGCCGGCGGGTTATGAAATATATGATTTTACGCCGATCCAGCATCCTGCCGACGATTCCGGTACGGGCGTAATCACGACCCATCTCGACTTCAATTCACTGCATGACACGCTGCTCAAGCTTGATATACTGGGCCACGATGACCCGACGATGGTCAGGATGCTCGAGGATCTCACGGGCGTCAGGGTAAAGGATATCCCGGTGGATGACGAAAAGGTCATGGCGCTGTTTGTCGGAACGGAAAGTCTCGGCGTAAGTCCCGAGGACCTTGGAAGCGAAGTCGGAACTTTTGCGCTGCCCGAAATGGGAACCAAGTTTGTGCGCGAAATGCTTGCCGAAACAAAACCGAAGAATTTTTCCGACCTGCTGCAGATAAGCGGACTTTCCCATGGACAAGACGTCTGGCTCAACAATGCGCAGGACCTCATTAAGAACGGCATATGCACCATTTCGGAGGTCATAGGTACCAGGGACAATATCATGACGTACCTCATGTACAAGGGCCTGCCGCCGATCAAGGCATTCAAGATAATGGAGTCGGTCAGGAAGGGAAAAGGCCTGACCGAGGAAGACGAAGCGGTAATGAGGGAACATGAAGTGCCGGAATGGTACATTGAGTCGTGCAAAAAAATCAAGTACATGTTCCCCAAGGCACACGCTGCGGCTTATGTCCTCTCAGCGCTGAGGATGGGCTGGTACAAGGTTTATAGGCCCGAGGCCTTCTATGCAGCATACTTTACCGTGCGAGCTGACGATTTTGACGCCGAGCTCATGACAAGGGGCCGAGATATTGTCTGGAACAAACTCAGGGAACTTGAGCAGAAAGGCAACAACGCGACCCAGAAGGAAAAGAACCTTATAACAATCCTCCAGCTGGTTAATGAAATGTACCTGCGCGGCATTAAATTCGTTCCCATAGATTTGTACAAGTCCGACGCGGTGAAATTCCATGTCACTCCCGAAGGAATAAGACCGCCTCTCAGGGCGCTCCAGGGATTGGGCACCGCTGCTGCCCAGAGCATAGTGGAGGCCAGGAAGGAAGGAGAGTTCCTTTCCGTTGACGACCTGAGGATAAGGGCAAGGGTCAGCAAAACGGTTATAGAAACGCTGCAGAATTACGGTTGTCTTGACGGGTTGCCCGAAACCAACCAGTTGTCGATTTTCGCGCTGTAAACAAAAATTCGCACAATGTTAATAAAAAGTTGATTATTGTAAATAATAGTGGTATAATAACTTTGGCTTTTGAAAACTGATTTTCCCGAAAGAGTGGGTATGCCCACTCTTTCGCGTTATTTGGAGGTAGACGATGGCACGGAAAAAAGTCGAAGAGCATGTCACGGAACTGGTGGAACCCATTTGCGCAAGCCATTCCTTCGATCTTGTCGATGTGGAATTTGTAAAGGAAGGAGCCCATTGGTTCCTGCGGGTCTATATTGACAAGCCCGGAGGAATATCGATAGATGACTGCCAGGCTGTAAGCGAAGAACTGAGCAAAAAGCTTGACAAAACGGATCCGATTCCGCAGAGCTATTTCCTTGAAGTTTCTTCGCCGGGTCTTGACAGACCCCTGAAAAAGCCTGAGGATTTCAGGAGATACAGGGGCGAGCTCGTGGAAGTCAGGCTTTACCAGCCCATAAACGGCGAAAAAGTGTTTGAGGGAAGGCTGGAAGGACTGATTGACGGCAAGGTTGTCATAAACCAGGAAAGCGGCCCCATGGAATTTGAAGCTGAAAAAGTTGCGCTGGTCAAGCGGGTCATAGAATTTTAAATCAGCAGGGAGGTCTTTTAATGAGCGCCGAATTAATTCATGCATTGGAACAACTGGAGAAAGAAAAGGGAATAGACAAGGAAGTGCTCCTCGAAGCGCTGGAAGCTGCGCTTGTGTCTGCATACAAGAGGAATTTCGGTTCGTCGCAGAACGTTAAAATTGTAATAGACCGTGAAACCGGCGAAGTAAAAGTTTTCGCGCTGAAGAAAGTGACGGAAAAGCCTGCCGATAATTTGCTTGAGATAACCCTTGAAGAGGCGCGCAAAATCAATAAAAATATAGATTTGGAAGACATTGTCGAAATCGAGGTTACGCCGAGGTCATTCGGAAGGATTGCCGCCCAGACTGCAAAGCAGGTTGTGATGCAGAGGATAAGGGAGGCGGAGAGAAGCCTTATTTTCGAAGAATTCCTGAACAAGGAAAACGACATCGTTACGGGTATAATCCAGCGATATGACAAGCGCAACGTGATAATAGACCTCGGAAAGACGGAAGCCATACTGCCTCCCGCTGAACAGACCCCGGGGGAGGAATACCGGTTCAATGACAGGATCAAGACCTATGTTCTTGAAGTGAAGAAGACCACGAAGGGACCGCAGATTATCGTTTCAAGAACTCATCCGGGCCTGGTCAAGAGGCTGTTTGAACTTGAGGTACCCGAAATCCACGACGGAATAGTGGAAATAAAAAGCATTTCAAGGGAACCCGGTTCGAGAACAAAAATTGCCGTGTACTCCAGGGAGGAGAACGTGGATCCCGTCGGTGCCTGCGTCGGGCAGAGGGGTACGAGGGTACAGGCCGTGGTAGATGAACTCAGGGGCGAAAAAATCGATATAATTAAATGGAGCAGTGATCCCGAGGAGTTCATCTCGAGCAGTCTCAGCCCTGCCAAGGTGTTGCGCGTCGACGCCGATGAAGCGGAAAAGACGGCAAGGGTAATTGTGCCGGATTACCAGCTTTCTCTGGCCATAGGAAAGGAAGGGCAGAACGCAAGGCTTGCAGCCAGGCTGACGGGCTGGAAGATTGACATAAAGAGCGAATCTCAGCTTAGAGCCGCACTTGAACAGCAACTGTTTGATTCCTCGCTGATAGGCAGCGCAGAAGAGGACGATGCCGCCGATGATGGTACCGACGACGGCGGGGAAGAAGCTTATGAGGAAAACGTAAATGATGGGGATGAATGATTGAAAAGGAGCGATACCGGGAATGAAGCGTAAAAAGTCGCCGATGCGCATGTGCCTGGGCTGCCAGGAGATGAAACCCAAAAGGGAACTGATCCGGGTGGTGCGTAACAAGGATGGAGAGACAAGCGTAGATTTCACAGGCAAGAAACCCGGTAGGGGCGCATACATCTGCAGGAGCATAGAATGTTTTGAAAAGGCCAGGAAGGGAAAAAGATTTGAAAGGGCTTTTAACGCGGCAATTGGAGAAGAAATATACGAAGAACTGAAAAAACAGCTGGAGGAAAACAATGACCGATAGGGTTTATTCTTTGCTCGGTCTTGCCGTAAGGGCGCGCAGGGCTGTCCTTGGCAGCGACAGCTGTGAACGCGCGATCAGGCAGAATAAGGCCTGTTTGGTTATTGTAGCTGAAGACGCTTCGCCGAATACAGTGAAGAAGTTTGAAAACATGTGCGCATATAGGGGAATAGAGTTGAGATTTTACGGAAAGAAGGGATTAATCGGAGCTTATACGGGTAAGGGTGTCCGATCGGTGGCGGCAATTTTGGACCGGGGATTTGCAGATCGGTTCATGCAACTGATTGACGAATCCCGCCAATAATACGGGGGTGTATAGTTTGGAAAAATACAGGGTCTATGAACTCGCAAAGGAACTTAATACTACGAGCAAGCGGTTGATTGAAAAACTGGAGGAAATAAATATAAAGGTAAAGAACCATATGAGTCTCCTGGAGCCTGAACAGGTTGAGGCTCTGTTTGACCATATAGGTGTAATTCGTCATGACAAAAAGAAGGAAGAGGAAGAAAAGTCCAAGAATCAGACCGCTGCTGCAAAAAAGCCTGAAGTCAGGAGAGGGGAGCGAAAGGATATCAGGAACGCCCCCAGGATTATTAGGACCACGGAAATAATAATCAATACAAAAAATGAAACAGAAGATAAGGACGATCGAAAGGGCAAGAATTCCTATATAGTCAGGAGCGGAAACACTACCGGGCTGCGTCCGGGTTTTGAAAGGGTTACGGGGTTTGATTACAAGGATCTGCTGAATATGAATAAAGAGGCCGCACGCAAGGCAAAGACTGAAACGACGGCGCAGAAACAGGCTGAAGCAGCCAAAGCTCCTGAAAAAGCCGAGCGTCCTGGTGAAACTGCGGCAAAGACAAAGGAACCTGCGGAAAAGAAGGCTGTATCAAAGGTCGATGCAAAACCTGAGGTAAAATCTGAAGTAAAAACTGAAGTGAAACCTGAAGTGAAAGCTGAGGTAAAACCTGAAGTGAAACCCGAAACGACAGCAGAAGCCAAGCCTGAAGCAAAAACCGAAGTCAAGCCGGAAGTCAAACCCGAGGCAAAACCAGAAGCTAAACCTGAAATAAAGGCGGAAGCCAGGGAAACAAGGGATGCAAAACCTGAAACAAAAGAAGTAAAGGCAGAAATGAAACAGGAAATGAAGACCGAGATAAAAGAGGAGAAAAAAGAAGCGGCTGAAACGAGAAAAGTTGCAGAAGACAAAAAGCCTTCAACCCAGGCGACAGTTGAACCGAAAAAGGACATACAGAAACCGGAGACGAAAGCGGCATCCGGTGCGGAAAAGCCTGAAAAACCTGTGGACCACAGGGACGTCAAAAAAGCGGGCCAGGAGACCAAAAAGGCTGAAACCAGGCATGAAAAGGAAAGGCGTTTCCAGGATCAGAGGGCGGATCACAAGGCGGGACACGGCAAACAGGCCGGCAAGACTGCCGATGCGCCAAGGGGAAAGATACTGGAAATCCCGAAACCGGAGTTTACCGATGCGCACAGGGATGAAATCAGCTCTTACAAGGCAGGATCCAAGAGAGAGTATATGGCAAAGGATAAGGACGACGAGAAGGAAAGCAAGAGGGAGCAGAGGAAAGAATCGGCCAAATCCCTCGCGGGCAAGGGCAATAAGAGGTTTAAGCCTGAGAAACTGCTCATAGGGGATAAGAAAGGGCTTTCCGAGATCCTGTCCGATGATGAATATTTGCTCGATGAGTTTTATGATGACCGGCAGGTCAGAAAAACCAAGAAAGCCCAGAAAAACAAGAATGCTGCAAATGCCAAGGAAGAACCCAAGCATGTTCCTCCCAAGGCTGTGCTTACTTCGATAACAATACCTGAGACCATTTCCGTCAAGGATTTAGCCGAGGCGCTGAAAAAGACGGCTGCCGAGGTCATTAAGAAGTTCATGGAAATGGGTCTCATGGTTACGGTCAACCAGGAAGTTGATTTTGACACCGCCGCGATTATTGCGGACGAGTTTGGCGTCAAGGCGGAAAAACAGGTTGTCATCAGCGAGGAAGACATACTGTTTGATGAAAGTGAAGACGATGAAAAAGATTTGCAGCCGAGACCTCCCGTTGTCGTGGTCATGGGCCATGTCGACCACGGAAAGACTTCGCTGCTTGATGCCATAAGGTCCACCAACGTTATTGAAACGGAAGCCGGCGGCATTACTCAGCATATAGGCGCTTCCGTGGTGAAAATCAACGACAGGACCATAACTTTCCTTGACACTCCCGGACACGAAGCCTTCACAGCCATGAGGGCGAGGGGAGCGCAGGTCACCGATATTGCAATACTTGTAGTCGCAGCCGATGACGGTGTGATGCCCCAGACCGTCGAAGCCATTAACCATGCCAGGGCGGCCAATGTAAGCATTATTGTAGCCATCAACAAGATAGACAAACCCCAGGCCAATCCTGACAGGGTATTGCAGGAACTCTCGCAACACGGGCTGATTCCAGAGGAATGGGGCGGAGACGTCATTTGTGTGCCTGTTTCCGCAAAGAACAGGATAAACATAGACCGTTTGCTCGAGATGGTGCTGCTGACTGCTGATATGCTCGAACTTAAGGCCAATCCCAACAGGCAGGCAAAGGGAACCATAATAGAAGCCAAGCTCGACAAGGAGAGAGGCCCCATTGCCACGCTCCTGGTGCAAAGGGGAACGCTGAAGGTCGGCGACACGGTGATTGCGGGCACCACGGTTGGACATATCAGGGCCATGGTGGACGACAAGGGTAACAGGATAAAATCCGCCGGACCTTCCACTCCCGTGGAAATTATGGGATTGCCTGAAGTACCGGAAGCCGGCGAGACATTCTATGCGGTTACCGATGAAAAACTTGCAAAACAGCTCGTGGAGAAGAGAAAGGCAAAAATCAGGGAGCAGCAGCTGAAATCCACCGCCAGGGTATCCCTTGACGACCTGTTCAACCAGATTAACGAAGGAAAGGTCAAGGAGCTTAATATAATTGTCAAGGCCGATGTACAGGGATCGGTGGAGGCTGTCAAACAGTCCCTTGAAAAATTGAGCAACGACGATGTAAAGGTAAAGATAATACACGGCGCGGTAGGAACTGTTACGGAATCCGACGTAATGCTGGCACAGGTGTCAAACGCCATCATTATCGGCTTCAACGTCAGGCCTTCGTCCAATGTGACCGCCCTCGCCGAGGAATCCGGCGTGGATATAAGGCTGTACCGTGTCATTTATGACGCGATTGAAGATATCCAGGCTGCGATGAAGGGTATGCTTGAGCCGACCCTGAGGGAAGTTGTCCTGGGACACGCGGAGATTCGCCGCATATTCAGGGTTTCCAATGTCGGTACCATCGGGGGTTGTTATGTCACCGACGGTAAAATCGCCAGGAACTCTGAAGTCCGCGTAATCAGGGACGGAATTGTAATCTATGAAGGAAAGCTTGCTTCGCTGAAGAGGTTCAAGGACGATGTGCGCGAAGTCAACCAGGGATTTGAATGCGGGTTGTCGATAGAGAGATTCAATGACATAAAAGAGGGGGACATTGTGGAATCCTTTATAATGCAGGAAGTCGAGAACAGCTGACACTAATGTCTGTCAGCGGCTGATTTGTACGGAGGCGGTTTCCATGATTGACAGAACAAGCAGGATTTCCGAGGAAGTTAAAAGAGAGTTGAGTTCCATATTGCGCTATGATCTCAAGGACCCGAGGCTTCCTGAGCTGGTGAGCATAACGTCCGTGAACGTGACAAAGGATCTCAGGTATGCAAAGGTATATGTAAGCGTAATGGGAAGTGAAGAAGATAAGAAGAACGCCATGGCTGCGCTGAAAAGCGCAGCAGGTTTTCTGCGCAGGGAACTGGGAAAACGCGTCCAGATCAGGTACACGCCGCAGCTGCAGTTTGAACTGGACAATTCCATAGAAAAAGGTGTATATATTAATAAACTGATCAATGAAACAACCGGAGAATAGTATGAGCATAACGGCAAGCCTCGACGATGTTGCAAAAATTATAGGAGAATCGAAAAAAGCTCTTATACTGCCCCATGTATCCGCTGACGGCGATGCCGTCGGATCTTCCCTTGCGCTGCTTCTCGCTCTCAGGCGCGCCGGCCTGGAAGCGGAAGTATGCATGGAAGAAGATATTCCGCTGGTGTACGAATTTTTGCCCGGAACCGGAGATGCCAGGGTTTGCAGCCCGGATATCCCTTCATGCATAGCGCAGGCTGACTTTGACATTGCCATCGCGCTGGACGCGGGGGACATAAACAGGCTCGGCAAAAGGGCCGGGCTTTTCAATGCGGCCCGCGTCACGGTCAATATCGACCATCACAGCACCAATACGATGTTCGCGATGTATAATTACGTAGATGTTAAGGCGTCGGCCGTCGGGGAGATTATTTACGGGCTGATTAAAAAACTGGGAGTGCATATAGGGAGAGACATTGCTGAATGCCTTTATGTGGCAATAGCCACCGATACGGGGGGGTTCAGGTTTTCAAACACTGTTCCTGAAACTCACCTGATTGCGGCCGAACTTATCAAATGCGGAATTGATGTGGCTTCGATTTCGCGCAGAATTTTCGATACGGCTTCCTTTGAAAAGATTAAGCTCATGGGCGAAGCCATAAATTCGATAAGTATATTTGAAGACGGCAAAGCGGCAATGATTGTGCTTACTGATGAAAAAATAGCGCGTACGGGCGCCGTCGATGAGGATTTTGACGGCATCGTCGACATAGCCGGCAAAATACGCGGAGTCGAGGTAGCCGTGCTGCTCAGGACCCAGCCGGACGGGTCAGTGAAAGCTAATCTCAGGTCAAAGGAAAAGGTGGATGTAGCGGCAATAGCAAGTTCCTTCGGCGGCGGGGGCCATGTCCGCGCTGCCGGATTTACAACGAAGATGCCGCTGGAGGAAGTGATTAAAAATCTCAGGGAACAGATAGCCCTTTCCCTGAAGTAATTCCTGGAATTATGAAAATCAAAGATCAAACGGATATGAACGGTATACTCAACGTACTGAAACCCCCCGGGATGACATCCTTTGACGTGGTGAACCACCTCAGGGGCATTTTAAAAACAAGGAAAATAGGGCATACTGGAACGCTTGACCCGGGAGCGGCCGGTGTTCTTCCCGTCTGCGTGGGCAAGGCCACGGGGGCGATAGAGTACCTTGTTGAAAAGGACAAAACATACCGGGCGGAGCTGACGCTGGGCATTACCACCGATACCCAGGACTCGTCGGGTAATGTGCTTGAGGTAAAAAACGCCGATGTTTCAGAAGAGAGCATAAGGGAGGTAGTTTTGTCCTTCAGGGGCAAAATCACGCAGGTACCCCCGATGTATTCGGCGATAAAGGTGGGAGGAGTCAAGCTTTACGAACTGGCGAGAAAGGGAATAACCGTCGAACGGCCTCCAAGACAGGTGGAAATTTACTCCATTGAAGTGCTCGATATAGACGGGCCGAAAGTCCTGCTTGATGTGAAATGTTCAAAAGGCACGTACATAAGGACATTGTGCGCTGATATAGGCGACAGGCTCGGGTGCGGAGCGCATATGTCGTTCCTGGTCAGGACCCGGTCAGGACCGTTTGATATAAACGACGCATGCATGCTTGAGGATATAAAAATTTCGGCGGAGCAGGGCCGCCTTGGCGAAATGCTCAGGAGCGTGGATTGTGTGTTTGATGGAATGCCGGCGCTGCAGCTCGGTGAAAAGGACGCGCGAAGAATTGTTAACGGCGCAATGATTGAAACCGGCGGACGGGATATCAAGCCGGGAACAAAATTCAGGCTTTACCTGGGCTCCGGCGAATTTCTGGCGCTGGGCGAGGCGGTCAGGCGGGACGGCCGCATGAAGATAAAGCCGCTTAAAGTTTTCATATAATCTTGCGTTAACTTTTATATAAGTTTATTATTTTTAAATGTATTTTTAGTGTGTTTATATTAAATTTTATTTTTGTATGATTTTGCTTAACGCCTGTTAAAAGATTGATTTGGATATACGCCTGGAATACTGAATGGTTTGGAATAAATGGTGTTAAGCTGAATAAATGCAGTTAGGCTGAATAAATGCTGTTAAGCATGATTAGACGCAATTAAGCTGAATAGATGCTGTTAAGCATGATTAGATGCAATTAATAGATGCAATTAAGCTGAATAAATTCCGTTAAGCCGGACAAATGCAGTTAAGCTGGATATATGCTGATTATGCTGGATTCCGGAGCATTTGCATTTTAAGCTGGGTTTTAGTTTGCATGTAAACGGATATTTAAGATTAGATTATTGCCGAATTTATACTGATTGCAGATTTTAACCGATGTTTATACTGATTGTTTTACCGATTTAATTGTGTTTGATTTAGTTTTCCTGAGTTTGAAAATTATTGACAAAACATGGTGGGTTGCAAATTATGCAGGTTATTCATGGAAATAAATACGGCCCGGGTATTAACAAACCGACAGGAATTGGTCTCGGAAATTTTGACGGACTTCATACAGGCCATATGGTCCTTATAAACAAAACAATAGAAGAATCCTGCAGGCGTGGTCTGAGCTCAGTGGTGTATACCTTTACAAGTCACCCGGAAAACGTTTTGCACAAGGAACGGTTTACGCCGCTGCTCACCACTGTTGAGAAAAAAATCGAGATATTGGAGAAAACAACCCGGCTGGATTACATATATTTTGACGAATTTGACGAAGAGTTTTCGACATTGTCCCCCGAGGAGTTTGTTGCCCGCGTCCTGGTGGAAAGGCTCGGCGTCAGGCTTGCCGTGGCAGGATATAACTACACCTTCGGCCACAGGGGACAGGGGAACATAGGTTTACTGAAAGAACTGGGCCGAAAATACAATTTCGACGTAATAGAAATTCCGCCGGTGATGGCTAACGGCGAACCGGTAAGCAGCACCCTTATCAGGAAATATGTCGCCATGGGAAATATGGACAAGGTGTGCAGGCTGCTAGGAAGGCACTATTCCGTGACCGGAACGGTGGTAAGCGGACACAGGATAGGAAGCAAACTGGGTTTTCCGACTGCCAACTTAGTACCGGAGGACTACCTCATGCTTCCCGGCAACGGCGTTTATGTGACGCGCACACTCGTTGACGGAGAATGTTACAGGAGCGTAACGAATATAGGGGTCAATCCGACGGTCGAATCCGACGGGAAAACCAGGATAGAGACCCATATATTCGATTTCGACAGGGATATATACGGCAGGAATATCGAGGTTTTTTTCATTGAAAAGCTCAGGGATGAAATCAAGTTCAAAAACGTAAACGAGCTTGTGGCACAGGTAGAGCTCGACATCCAAAGAGCCCGAAACTATTGATATCCTGCGGTTATTTTGCTATAATACAAAATTCTGAGGAGGACTGAGGTTATGAAGCATAAAGAGTACAATCCGGCGGAGATAGAGCCGAAATGGCAGGAGATATGGGAAAAGAAAGGGATTTTCAAGGCTTCCGACGATACGGGCAAACCGAAGTACTACGCGCTTATTGAGTTTCCCTATCCTTCAGGCGACGGGATCCATGTTGGCCATCCCCGCAGCTATACGGCGCTGGATATAATTGCGCGCAAAAGAAGGATGGAAGGTTACAACGTGCTGTATCCCATAGGATGGGACGCTTTCGGACTGCCTACGGAGAATTTCGCAATAAAGAACAAGATACATCCGAGAATAGTGACGGCGAAGAACGTGGCAAGATTCAAAAGCCAGCTCAAATCCCTGGGATTCTCCTTTGACTGGTCCAGGGAGGTAAACACCACCGATCCGTCCTATTATAAATGGACCCAGTGGATATTCCTCAAGATGTTTGAAAAAGGCCTGGCTTATAAAGCTGAAATGCCGATTAACTGGTGCACGTCGTGCAAAGTCGGTTTGGCGAATGAAGAGGTTGTAAACGGCGTGTGCGAGCGTTGCGGCGGAGAAGTCATAAGAAAAGTAAAAAGCCAGTGGATGCTTAAAATCACAGAATACGCCGAAAAGCTTCTCAACGACCTCGAAATCGTCGATTACATAGAAAAGGTCAAAATACAGCAAAAGAACTGGATCGGGCGCTCCGAGGGCGCCGAGGTCAGTTTTGAAATAGACGGGACTGACAAGAAGCTCGTGGTTTATACCACGAGACCGGATACGCTGTTCGGAGCCACTTACATGGTTATTTCACCGGAACATCCCCTCATTGATGAAATGAAAGACCGCATTGAAAACTGGTCCGACGTTGTCGAATATCGCATGCTGGCAATGAAGAAGTCGGATTTTGAAAGAACCGAAATAAACAAGGAGAAGACCGGCGTGCCGCTTAAAGGCATAATGGCCGTTAATCCGGTGAACGGAAAGAAAATACCCGTATGGACTTCGGATTATGTACTGATGTCTTACGGAACCGGCGCCATCATGGCCGTTCCGGGCCACGATACGAGGGACTGGGAATTTGCGAAGAAATTCGGCCTCGATATTATTGAAGTTGTCGCAGGCGGCGACATCGAAAAAGAAGCGTTTACCGACATTGAAACGGGCGTGATGGTCAACTCCGGTTTTCTCAACGGTCTTTCGGTGGAAGAGGCAAAGGAAAAGATAATCCAATGGCTTGAGGAAAAGGGACTTGGAAGAAGAAAAGTAAATTACAAGCTCAGGGACTGGGTATTCTCGAGGCAAAGATACTGGGGAGAGCCCATTCCGCTGATTCACTGTGAAAAGTGCGGATGGGTGCCCGTGCCCTACGATCAGCTTCCCGTAACGCTTCCCGAGGTGGAGAATTACATGCCCACCGATACAGGGGAATCACCGCTTGCCAATATCACCGAGTGGGTTGAAACGGAATGTCCGAAGTGCGGAGGCAGGGGCAGGAGGGAGACCGACACAATGCCCCAGTGGGCAGGATCCTCGTGGTATTTCCTGCGCTATATAGACCCGCACAATGACAATGAATTCGCGGCAATTGACAAGCTTAAGTACTGGCTGCCCGTGGACTGGTACAACGGAGGAATGGAGCATACGACGCTGCACCTGCTCTACTCCAGGTTCTGGCACAAGTTCCTCTATGACTGCGGTTATGTCCCCACGCCGGAACCGTATCAGAAGAGGACTTCCCACGGGATGATACTGGGCGAAAACAATGAAAAGATGTCAAAATCCAGGGGCAATGTCATAAATCCCGATGACGTGGTTGCTGAATTCGGCGCCGATGCCTTCAGGGTATATGAAATGTTCCAGGGAGCCTTTGACCAGCCCATACCGTGGTCACAGCAGGGGCTCAGGGGCTGCCGCCGGTTCCTTGACAGGGTCTGGAAGCTCCAGGAAATACTTGTGCCCGGGGAAGGATACTCGGAAAAGCTTGATAACATAATGCACAAGACCATAAAGAAGGTCAGCGAAGACTTTGAGAAGATGAAATTCAACACGGCGGTGGCTGCGCTGATGTCGCTACTTAACGAATTCTATGCCGCCGGCGCCGTTACGAGGGGAGAGTTTGCAACATTCCTTGTGCTGCTCAATCCCGTCGCTCCGCATATTACGGAGGAACTCTGGCAGATTTGCGGTTATGAAGGCATGCTGCATGAGCAGAAGTGGCCGGCATGGGATGAAACTAAAGTTATCGACGATGAAATAGAGATTGCCGTTCAGATAAACGGAAAAGTCAAGGATGTTGTCAGGCTGTCGCGCGAAGCCACAAAGGAAGAGGCAAAGGCAGCCGTAGAAGCATCGGAAACAATAAGCAAGCTGCTGGCCGGGAAGACCATTGTCAAGGAAATATACGTACCGGGCAGGATATACAATATCGTGGTCAGGTAATTGGAGTAACATCGCCAGGTCGAAGCCACAGGAAAATAGAATCAAAAGAAACGGGGCCGTTCCGGAATGCGGAACGGCCTTTTTGTACTACCGCCTTCTTCTCAGCATCCAGCCGGAAACCACCCCGGCGATAAATGCGGCGGTTACAATTCCGGCGGCGGCAGCCATGCTCAAGTCAATGGACCTGGGTTCGTTTTCGACGCCCTGAGTTTTCTCATACTGAATCGGGTATTTCCTGCTCCTGTAAACGCGCACAGAATCTCCTCCTGTCTTTTTCATCGGTTATTTAAAATGAAATAAAGTTTTTTCTTGGTGTTGCCAAAACAGTATTATTATTTCCATATGGAATATGTTTATGTGACATGCTGGACAATTGGGTCCAGGTCTCTTCCGCGGGCAGCTGACGGCAGGAAACAGCAGGTAAAAAAGAGTTGAATATATAAAATTGTTTTTATTATACTAATGGTAGCTGTTTTTTTATCATGGCCTGTTTTACCGTCCGACTGGGAAAAACGCGGTTTTTGAAAAGGCAAAAGGAAAAACTGAGCGGAGGATGGATTGAATGAAAACGGCGGCACAGGAGGAAAAACTTATAAGAGTTTCCTCTCAAAAAGGCGTAAATGTTTATTATATAGAAACGGACAAATTCAAGACGAATACCATTAACGTATTTTTCCATGACGAGCTCAGCCGGGAAAGGGCAACGCTGAATGCATTGCTCCCGGCCGTGCTGAGGAGGGGAACTGAAAAGCTGCCTACGCAGCAGGATATTGCCCTTTTCCTTGAAGAACAGTACGGCGCGGTTTTTGACTGCTATGTTGACAAAAAGGGCGAACGGCAGATAATGCTGTTTCACATGGCATACATAGCCGACAAGTACACGGGGCGCGATACAAAGCTGTTTGACAACGTATTCGGGCTGCTTTTTGATATTATTACCGCGCCGGCGCTCAGGAACGGCTGTTTCAGGGAGGATTACACCGCGCAGGAGAAGGAGAACCTGCGCAGGCTGATAGAAGGAAGAATAAACGAAAAGGACCGCTATGCAATCGAGCGCTGTTACGAAGAAATGTGCAGCAATGAGCCCTTTGGCATATATGAATACGGATGCGTCGAGGATATTGAGAAGATAACGCCCGACATACTTTACAGGCATTATGCGAAATTTTTGGAGGAATTGCCCGTGGACGTTTTCCTTTCGGGCAGTTTCACCGACGAAGAAATAAACCGCGTGGTCCAAAAATTCGGCGAAATGAAACGGGGCTTCTGGAAGAACATTGATGCCGGCGGGATATACCGCAGGCCCGACGTAATAAAGGAGGTTACCGAGAAGCTAGACGTAAACCAGAGCAAGCTGTCCCTCGGTTTCAGGACCAATACGGCTCCCTCCGACATAGATTACCATGCCCTCATGGTTTACAACAGCATCCTGGGCGGCGGAATACACTCCAAGCTGTTCAGAAACGTGAGGGAAAAAGAAGGCCTGGCATATTACGTGTTTTCGATGCTTGAAAGCTTTAAGGGACTTATGCTTGTTACCTGCGGCATTGACGGCAAAAATAAAAACAGGACCATTGACCTCGTAAAGGCCCAGATGGACGAAATCAAAAACGGCGTTATTTCCGACCATGAAATCAATTCAAGCAAAATGTACCTCGAAAACGTGATCCGTTCCATGAGGGACAACCAGTTCCAGACGGTCAGCTTTTACCTGAACCAGGTTATTGCGGGCACCAATGACGATTTTGACGATTTGATCGGCAAGGTGAACGCGGTGACGAAACAGGAAGTATCGGAACTCGGAAACAAAATATTCCTTGATACGATATACTTCCTTACCACGAAGGACGGGCGGGAGGAAATATGAAAACGGAAAGTTACAGCTATGAACACATCGGGGAAACGATGCATGTATACAGTCACAGCAGCGGCTTAAAGACCTATGTCATTCCTAAGAAAGGCTATTTGAAAAAATACGCGACGTTTGGGACCTATTACGGTTCCATCAACAGCGAATTCATCATTCCCGGGGAAGACAGCCCCGTAAAGGTGCCTGACGGCATTGCCCATTTCCTGGAACACAAGCTTTTTGAGCAGAAAGACGGCAGCATAATGGACAAGTTTTCAGCGCTCGGCGCAAGGCCCAATGCCTATACGGGCTCAAACCAGACCGTTTATCTTTTTTCCTGCACCGACAGGTTCCACGAAAATTTCCAGTTGTTGCTCGACTTTGTGCAGAATCCTTATATAACCGACGAAAGCGTTGAAAAGGAAAAGGATATAATTGAACAGGAAATAAGGATGTACGAGGACGATCCGGGCTGGCGATCATATTTCAACCTGCTCGGAGCCTTTTATTCAAGGAATCCGGTCAGGATTGACATCGCCGGAACCGTGGAGAGCATCAGGCAGATAAACAGGGAAATGCTGATGAAATGCTATGATACCTTCTATCATCCCTCCAACATGGTTATCATGGTCGTCGGGGACGTGGATTATCAAAAGGTGTTTGAACAGGTTGAACAGAGCATCAGGCACAAGGAAAGCCGCGGGGAAATAAAAAGGATTTTTCCCGAGGAACCGGAGAGCCTGAACAAGAAATACGTGGAACAAAAACTTGCTGTATCTGTACCCCTGTTCAAAATGGGTTTCAAGGACAACAGGACCGGCCTGAAAGGCGCGGAAGCCCTGATGCAGGAAGTCGGAGTGAAAATTCTCCTGGAAATGATCATGGGGAGAAGTTCTTCGCTGTATACGCGACTGTATGAAGAAGGACTGATAAACAACACCTTTGCGTTCAGCTTCACCAACGAGGAAAATTACGCTTTTTCGGCTTTTGGCGGAGAATCGCCGGACCCTGAAAAAGTTAGGGATATTTTTGTGGAATCCATGGAGGAGTTATACAGATCGGGGCTTGACGAAAAAACGTTTGAAAGAATTCGGAAATCTTCAACGGGCAAATTCATAAGGCAGTGGAACTCCGTCGAGCGCATATGTGACAGCTTTATCAACGCATATTTCAAGGGAGCCACAATATTTGATTATTTTGACGTCTATGATAAAATAACATTTGAATATGTTAATGAATTATTTTCCGGCCATTTTAACCTGGACAACCTTGCGCTTTCGGTTATAAAACCATAAAATGGCCTTATGTCAGGGGGAAAATAATGAATACGATAAATACCGTTGAATTTCCGGATCTTGGACTAAAATTCAGGTTAAATCCCCAGGCCTTCGAGATTTTCGGCCTGTCCATTTACTGGTACGGGATAATAATTGCGACGGCTTTCCTCGTTACGGTTTTGCTTGGTCTCAGGGCCTGCAGGAAATTCGGGTTTGAAACCGACGACATCATTGACCTTGTGCTGTTTGCTGCGCCCGTTGCCATAATTGGCGCACGTTTGTACTACGTCATTTTCGAATGGAGCTACTTCAGCAAATATCCTCTGGAAATACTGGATTTCAGGAGCGGTGGCCTTGGCCTTTACGGGGGAATTATAGGGGGCATTGTAACCGCGCTGATTTTTGCGAAAGTAAAGAAAATAAGCATAAAGAAGCTTTTTGACTTCGGGGCGCCCTATCTTCTCCTGGGACAGGGTATAGGCCGATGGGGCAATTTTATAAATGCGGAAGCCTACGGAAGGGAAACCTCGTTGCCGTGGGGAATGATGATCAATGGAGAAGGGCCGTACCATCCCACGTTCCTTTATGAGTTTTTATGGGATATAGTGGTTTTTGCCTTCCTTTTGTGGTACAGGAAGCGCAAAAAGGCGGACGGGGAAGTATTTTACCTTTACATGATACTGTACGGTCTCGGAAGATCGTATATTGAGGGATTGCGAATCGACAGCCTTTACATAGGACAGTTCAGGGCTTCCCAGGTCCTGGCCATCATGTTTGTCGTGGTATTCAGCATTGTATTTGTGGTCAACCGGCGGAAAGCGCTTGCGATTCCGGACGAGCCGCAAATCGGCTCCAGTGAATATGGGGCAATCCTCAGGAAACTTGCGCAGGAAGAAATGAATGATCAGAACAGAGAGCCGGTCGAAAAGAAAGAAGAATCAGCAGGGAATGCAGTGAACCCGGGAGAGACAGGCGGTCAGCAGCAGGAAGCAGGTGCCAGGGAAGCAGAAACAGGCGGCCAGGATGAAGTAACTGATAAACAAAAAAAGGCAATTGGAGAAGTAATGGATAAAAAAGAAGATGCAGTTCAAAAAGCGGACGGATTCGGGCAGGAAGAGAGCCCTGGGCCGCAGGATGCAGCAAAAAACGGGACTTCCGATTCATCAGGTGAACTTTAATGTATTTTGTTGAAAAAACCAGGGGTATAAACTTTTGGAAGAGATTTGACTATTTGCTGTTTTTCAGTGTTTTAATACTGTCTGTCTTTGGCCTTGTGGTGCTGTACAGCGCAACCCGCGAGCTCCCCGGGGGAGCCAACGGGGACAGGATGTTCAAAGTCCAGCTGTTCAGCATGATTGTTGGAGCAGTGCTGTCTGTTGTCATCAGCCTGCTGGACTACAAGGATTTTAAAACGCTGGGCTTTCTTTTCTACCTCTTTGGAATAGGTCTGCTTATTCTTGTAGAATTCAGGGGTTACAGCGTGGCAGGAAGCAAAAGCTGGATCAGGCTGCCGGTTATCGGCCAGTTTCAGCCGTCGGAGCTTGTGAAGCTTTGCTTCATTGTATTTTTGTCCGTTTTTTTTGAACGCATAAAGGAAGAAAGCCGCGACAGGAATATCAATATCATCAAACTCCTGGTTTATGCGGCAATACCGATATTACTGATACTTAAGCAGCCCGACGCGGGAACGGCGATGGTTTTCATGTTCATTTTCGCCGTCATGGTGTTCATTTGCGGAATCCCGTACAAGTACATATTTATGTCACTGGGAGCCTTCGTGGCCTCTTTTCCGTTTTTGTGGCTTTTCGTGTTCAAGGAGCACCAGAAGGACAGGATAATAGCGTTTATAAACCCGGCGTGGGATCCGGGAAACAAGGGATACAACGTAAACCAGGCTAAAATGGCCATTGGCTCAGGTCAACTGTTTGGACAGGGTTTCCAGAACGGAATTCAAACCCAGAGCAAGGGTGTGCCGGTAAAAGAGTCGGATTTTATTTTTTCCGTCATCGGTGAAGAATTTGGTTTTATCGGTTCCGTCGCCGTGGTTTTGCTCGCGCTGTTTATCCTGATAAGGCTTGTCACTATTGCGAGAAATGCTTCCGACACCTATGGAGCATTCCTTGTGACGGGAGTGACGGGACTGTTCGCGTTTCATTTCTTTGAAAACATAGGCATGAATCTCGGCCTTCTGCCCGTCACGGGCGTTCCGCTTCCTTTTGTTAGCCAGGGCGGAAGCGCCGTAATAACTTATTACATGGCCCTGGGGATAGCGCACAGCGTAGCCATCAGGAGAAAAAAGGTCATTTTCAACAGCGACGAGTAAGTCCGGCCGGTATTTCCAATTTCCCGGCCATTATTCTGGTGCTGACACATTTCCAGGCCGGCCAACGAACTTTCGGACCATAATCAATGGCTGTCATGCTGCAGCCTGCGATTCCAAAAATCATAATCAACAACTCTCATGCTCCCAAAATCAATAGGACTTATGTCCTATTTTTTTATTTTTGGTTTTTTTTGCAACAAAACACTTGATTATTAATAAGGGTTGTCTTAAAATAACAGTACAAGGTGGTGAAAAGTGGGGCCAAGTGGTGTGAAGTGATAAAAAAGTGGGGTGTACTGATTGTTTTATGGTGAATACCTGCACACAATAGACCCTAAAAGCAGAGTCATCATCCCCGCTAAGTTCAGGGAAGGGCTCGGACACAGCTTTATTCTGACCAAGGGGCTTGATAACTGTCTTTTTGCGTATTCACCAAAGGAATGGGCCAACTTTGAAAACAAGCTTAAATCGTTGCCACTGGCCGACAAGGATGCAAGAGCGTTCATGAGATTTTTCTTTGCCGGCGCCACCGAATGTGTCCTGGACAAGCAGGGCAGAATATTGATACCGCAAAATCTCAAGGAATATGCTGGGCTTGAAAAGGATGTATACATAATCGGAATTTCGACGAGGGTCGAAATCTGGGACAGGGCTAAATGGGAGAACTACAGCAGCAATGAGAATCTCAGCGGTGAAAAACTTGCCGAAAAGCTGGCTTCGCTCGGCATAAACATATGATTTGAGAGGTATATGGATGGAATACAGCCATAAGCCGGTGTTGCTGGAAGAATGCCTGGAAGGACTGAATATCAGGGAAGATGGGATTTATATAGACGGAACGATGGGAGGCGCAGGCCATTCCTCGGAAATTCTCGTGAGACTCGGAGAAAATGGAATGCTGATAGGCCTTGACCAGGACGCCACCGCTATTGAAGTATCGCGCGGCAGGCTTGAAGCGCTGGGTTCCAGGGCACGCTTTGTACTTGAAAACACTAATTTTATAAATATGGCACAGGTTGCTTCGAAGCTTGGTATAGAGGCTGTTGACGGAATATTGCTGGATCTCGGGGTATCGTCCCACCAGCTTGATGAACCGAAAAGGGGTTTCAGTTACCAGCACGACGCGCCCCTGGACATGAGAATGGACACAAGGCAGGAACTTACGGCTGAAACCGTTGTAAACGAGTACAGCGAACAGGAGTTGTACCGGATTATCCGGGATTACGGCGAGGAGAGGTGGGCAAAAAGGATAGCGTCGTTTATAGCTGATTACCGGCGGAACTCAAGAATCACCACGACAAGCCAGCTCGTGGACATAATAAAGGCCGCCATACCCGCGTCGGCAAGACGGGAAGGTCCCCATCCCGCCAAAAGGACGTTCCAGGCCATCAGGATTGAGGTAAACAACGAGCTCGGAATTCTTGAAGAAGCGATAAATACGGCGGTGGACCTGCTGAAACCGGGAGGAAGAATCTGTATTATAACATTTCATTCGCTGGAAGACAGGATAGTGAAAAAAACGTTTCAGAAACTTTCGGACCCGTGTACATGTCCTCCCGAATTTCCGGCCTGCATATGCGGTAAAAAACCACTCGCTTCGGTTTTGACGAGGAAACCTGTTGTTCCCGGGAAAAAGGAGCTGGAGGAAAACCCCAGGGCCAGGAGCGCAAAACTCAGAATCCTTGAAAAACTTTAAATCCCTGAAAAGCTTTAGACCGGTCAACTGGGCTTCATGCTTTTGAATATATAAAACTCACGGGTCACTTTGCAAAGGACAAGGTCTGAAGACACAAAAGAAAAAAGTAAAATGCACAAAAGACAAAACACGATGCAGTTACAAAAGAAAAATCGCTTCAGGCGAAAAACACGGAAGAAAAGCGCTTCAAGGTAAAAACAAAAGAAAAGCATCCTTCAGGCACGAAAGATGAGCTGCTCAGACACACAAAAGACATCGGGAGCCGTTTCAAGGGCTCCCATTAAACACCTTGTTTCGGCATAACCGGTGCAATAGTAATAATCGGGGTCAGGGGTGAATAAAATTGTTAGAGACAGCCAAATTCTACGTTAACGGATCTGCCGCGCCCAAACCGGAATATGAGGTATATGATATATATGAGCAGAATCCGGTACTAAAGCAAAAAAAGGAACAAAAATCCCATGCAAAATTCAAGCTCAAGCTGGTTGCCTATACAATGGCGACCTTTGCCCTGTTCCTGGCGATTATGTTTCGGTATGCCGTGATTACCAAGATCAATTATGACATAAACAAGGAAACAAAAGTCTATGCAAAGCTCAGGGATGAAAATGCCCGCCTGAAAGTCGAGATTGAAAGGATGCTTGATCTCCGGGAAGTGAAGGAGATAGCCCAGGTAAGACTGGGTATGCAAATGCCGGAAGATTACCAGATAATTTACGTAAATGTGCCTAAGACAGATTTCACCAGGATTACGGAATCCGGTCTGAAAGCAGAAAAGAAAAGTGGATGGATATACGTTATTAAAGAAAAAATTGCCAGTTTGCTTTACCTTCTTGGATGAAAAGGTTCAATATGGTATAAATACAATAGACAAAACAACCCTCGGAATAGAGGATTGTGACCATTAATTATATATAAACCAGTCGCACGATTGGTTTATATTTGATTTTATACGGGGGGATTCAGCTTGTCCAAACCGGGTATGCAAACTAAAAAGAGATTGCTTGTCCTGCTGGGTGCGTATACCTTTTTAACTTTTTTACTTATTATAAGGGTTGGCTGGATCCAGTTTGTCCAGGGCTCGGAACTGCAAAGACTGGCTTACGAACAGCAGAGCCGCAGCCGGATTATTAGCCCGAGACGCGGAACCATATATGACAGGAACGGAATTGCGCTGGCGGTCAGCGCTTCGGTTGATACAATCTCCGCATTTCCCAAGGAACTCCAGGACAGCGGAGCCGATCTTGAAGCGGTAGCCGAAAAGCTCGCAGAGCTTTTGGATATGAGCAAGGAGGAAGTGCTGGCGAAAATAAGCAAGAACAGCCCGTACGAGTACATAAAGAGAAAAGTTGAGCCCGAGGTGGGCGCAAAAGTCAGGGCGTGGCTGCAGGAAGCGAAAATAGTCGGCATTACCGTTGATGAAGACACTAAAAGGTATTACCCGAAAAGAAACCTCGCAAGCCACGTGCTTGGATGCGTAGGTACTGACAACCAGGGCCTGGAAGGCATTGAAAAGGCCATGGAACAGTATCTGAAAGGACTGCCCGGCAGGATACTGAGCGAGGTGGATGCAAAGGGCAGGCAGATTCCCTTTAACAGGGAGAGACATATTGATCCGCAGGATGGATACAACGTAGTCCTGACCATAGATGAAACAATACAGTACCTGGCCGAAAAAGCAATTGAAAAGGCCATCGTTGACAACAAGGTTCTTAAGGGCGCCGTTGCGATAGTAATGGATCCTAATAACGGGGAAGTGCTTGCCATGGCTTCCAAGCCTGATTTTGACCCCAATTCGCCCTTCAGGCCTTTGCATATTGATGACGCCACGTGGAACAGCATGTCGATGGAAGAGCGCGAGAACGCCATTTACAGCACGTGGAGAAACAAGGCGCTGGCTGACACCTATGAACCCGGTTCCACGTTCAAAGCCATTACTGCATCGGCAGGTCTTGAAGAAGGAGTCATCACGCCTGAAAGCCGGGTTAATGACTTTACCGTGACGGTGGGGGGACACAGGATCAACTGCTGGAAACCTAACGCCCATGGCGAGGAAAGCTTTGCCCAGGGTCTGCAGATGTCCTGTAACCCCGTTTTTGTAAGAGTGGCCCAGGACCTGGGAATTGACAGGTTTTACAAGTACATGAGGGCTTTCGGGTTTTATGACAAAACAGGCATCGAGCTCCCCGAGGCAGACATTATCATACATAAAAGGCCCACCGAAATTGACATGGCCGTTGCATCTTTCGGGCAGCGTTTCAAGGTCACGCCGCTGCACATGGTCACGGCTTATTGCGCCATTGCAAACGGTGGCACGCTTATAAGGCCCCACCTTGTAAAGGAAATAACTGACAACGAGGGCAATGTAATAAAGAAATTTGAACCGGAAATAGTCAGGCAGGTCATATCGAAAAAAACTTCGGACACGATGCGGAAACTGCTGCAGGACGTGGTAACGCTGGGCACGGGAAGCAGGGCTTATGTCCCGGGTTATCGCGTGGCGGGCAAGACGGGTACCTCGGAAACCGAAACATCGGATATTGACGGCAGGTATGTGGCCTCTTTCATGGCTTTTGCGCCCGCCGACAACCCGAGGATAGTTGTTCTCGTGGCTCTCGACCATCCCGATGTATATCCCCACACGGGCGGAATTATCGCGGCACCGGTGGCAGGCAAACTTGTCGAAGATATTCTTAGCTATCTACAGGAAGAGAGAGTCTATACCGAGAAAGACAGGAAAAAACTGGCCGAGGATGTATATGTGCCCGATGTACGCGGCAAGACTTTGAAAGAAGCCGAGAGCATTTTAAGAGAAGCGGGATTTGAATACAGGATTGAAGGGGATGCTACCAACAAGGACATCACCGTGAAAGAGCAGACTCCGAAACCTGAAACGGCAATCCCCAGGAAATCAACAATAGTGCTTTACACATACAAGCCCGATGAAAATGATATGGTGGTTGTTCCCGACCTTCTCAACAAGACCGTTGATGAGGCCGTGGCCATTCTGAAAGGTCTCGGGCTTAACATAAAGGTCAACGGCGAAGGAAGAGCGTACAGGCAGAACTATCAGCAGGGTTCCAGGATACCCAGGGGAGGACTTGTGGAAGTATTCTTCATGGATCCTGACGAGGCGGATCTTGAATAAGCGCTGTTGACATTTTACATAGGAGGGTTATATATGCTTTTGACAAAGCTGATTGAAGGACTGGAAGTAGTCAGTATAGAGGGAGATATAAACAGGAACATAGCCTCCGTGGAATACGATTCGAGAAAAGTGCGCAGCGGTTCAATGTTTGTCTGTATTGAAGGCACAAAAACCGACGGGCACAGGTTCGTTCCGGACGCAGTGCAGTCGGGGGCGGCGGCGCTTCTTGTTGAAAAGGATGTTGAAGCGCCCATTGACGTGACGGTAATAAAAACACCCAACACGAGGTATGCTTTGGCTCACGTTTCTGCAAACTTCTACGGTCACCCGTCACGGGATTTTCACCTGACCGGCGTTACCGGAACAAAGGGAAAAACAACGACGACCTACATGCTGAAGGCCATGCTCGAGGCTGAAAACAGAAAAACGGGGCTGATAGGGACCATTGCCAACATGGTGGGCAGCGAAATTCTCTATGCGGAGCGTACGACTCCCGAATCCAAGGACCTGCAATCGCTGTTTGCATATATGAAAGGCCGCGGTGTCAGCAACGTGGTTATGGAAGTTTCATCCCATGCCCTGGATCTGCACAGGGTTTCGTGCTCCGATTACGATATAGGAATTTTTACAAACCTTTCAAGGGACCATCTGGATTATCACAAGACTTTCGAAAACTATTTTGAAGCCAAAATGAAGCTTTTTAATATGTGTAAACAGGCAGTTGTCAACATTGACGACGAGTACGGCAGGAAAGTCGCGGAAAGGGCGAAGTGCAAGGTATATACCTTCGGGCTGACCCAGGACGCCGACATCAGGGCGGAAAACCTGTCACTGCATTCGGACAGCGTGGAATTCCGCGTAATAACGCCGTGGATGTCAACCGATGTATATGTCAACATTCCCGGCAAATTCACGGTGTACAATGCTCTCGGAGCGATAGGAGCCTGCTGCCTCATGGGTCTGGGAACTGAAAGCATCAAAAACGGGCTTAAAAATGTTTCCGTGCCAGGCAGGGCCGAGGTGGTGGAAACGGACAGGGACTTCACGGTGATGATAGATTACGCCCATTCTCCGGAAAGCCTTAAAAGCATACTGGAAACGGTCCGCGATTTTGCACCGGGGCGCGTGGTCTGCCTGTTCGGATGCGGCGGCGACCGTGACAAAACCAAGAGACCGATCATGGGAGAAATATCCGGCAAGCTCGCCGATTTCACCATCGTAACCTCAGACAACCCGAGAACCGAGGATCCGGCTGCCATAGTGAAAGATATCGAGGAAGGCATAAAAAAAGTTACGGACAACTACATAACGATTGTGGACAGGAAAGAAGCCATAAGGTACGCTCTTTCCAATGCCCGTCCCGGCGACTTAATAGTTCTTGCGGGCAAAGGACATGAAACTTACCAGCAGTTCAGCGATAAAACCATACATTTCGATGAAAGGGAAATAGTAAGGGAGATATTATGCGATCTTTAAGTTTAAAGGAACTGGTTGATGCGACGTCCGGTACCCTTGTTGCCGGTGATCCGAAAACCCGGATCAGCAATATATGCACTGACTCCAGGAAAGTAGCCGACGGAGACCTTTTCATAGCAATCCGCGGTGAAAGATTCGACGGTCATGATTTTGTACCGGCAGCTTTTGAAAAGGGCGCTGCCGGCTGTGTCGTATCAAGGGATGTGGATGTTCCCGAAGGACGGTTTGCCATACGCGTCAGCGATACGGTCAAGGCCCTCGGAGACATTGCGAGGTATTATCGCAGCGGTTTTCCCGTCAAAATGATAGCAATAACGGGAAGCGTAGGAAAGACGACTACCAAGGACATGGTGGCATCCGTTCTTTCACGGAGCTACAGCGTGCTGAAATCCGAAGGAAATTTCAACAATGAAATCGGTCTTCCCCAGACACTGCTGAAGATTGATGAAACCCATGAATTTGCAGTGGTAGAAATGGGGATGAGAGGTCTCGGAGAAATCAGATATCTTACAACGATCGCAAGGCCCGACATTGCAATTATAACGAACATAGGCATTTCCCACATTGAAAGGCTCGGATCAAGACAAAAAATACTCGAGGCAAAACTCGAGATTCTTGAAGGATTGCCCCAAAACGGGATCGTCATTTTAAACGGCGACGATAATATGCTGAGTGCGCTTAAAGGCCTTCTGCCGTACAGGACCGTATTCTACGCGCTGGAGGACAAAAACGCCGATTATTGCGCTTACAACATAAAAACCGAAGGCATGGCTGTGTACTTCAGTGTTAGAATAAAAAACGATGAATATGACGTTTACCTGCCGGCGCCCGGTATTCACAACGTTTACAATGCGCTGGCGGCAATAGCAGCGGGCGCGGAGACAGGCATGGAACCGTCGGAGATTATCAGCGGCATTGCATCGTACAGTTCCGGGGAAATGAGACTTGACATCAGGGATTTAAACGGTATTACAATTATCAATGACGCCTACAACGCAAGTCCCAGTTCTATGGAGGCTGCTCTGAGGGTGATGAAGGAACTGGGCCAGGGACGCAGGATGATTGCAGTGCTTGGGGACATGCTGGAACTTGGGGAATACGCGGAAACGGCCCATTACGATGTGGGCAGGCTTGCCGCCCGGACAGGGGTGGACCATTTACTGGCAACAGGCCATTTCGCGGTGAAGTACTGCGAAGGCGCGGTGGCCGCGGGAATCTCGGAAGAAAACGCAAGGCATTTTGAAGATAACAGGGGAGTAATTGAATACCTGAAGAATATTGTGAAAAGCGGCGACATAATTCTTGTCAAGGGATCAAGAGCCATGAAAATGGAAGAAGTGGCTGAAGCGCTTGGCAATTAATAATATACAAAAGGTGGTACGTGCCATGTTTGATTTACATATATTAAAATCCACTCATATCGCGGCTTTTATTGTATCCTTCGTAATCGCGCTTGTTTTGGGTCCGATGGTAATCCCGCTCATGAAAAAGCTGGAGTTCGGGCAGACGGTCAGGGACGACGGCCCTGCCACCCATTTAAAAAAGGCCGGCACGCCTAACATGGGCGGGTTCATTTTCATCATTCCCATGGTGCTTGTGGGACTGTATTATTACAGGGATTATCCCCAGATACTCCCGCTCGTGCTTGTGAGTGTAGGTTTCGGTGCCGTGGGCTTCATAGACGATTACATAAAAAATGTAAAAAAGAGAAAAGACGGGCTTTATGCGAACCAAAAAACGGTGCTGCAGCTGCTCGTGGCAACCGTTTTTTCCATATATGTCACCTACTTTACCGAAACCGGAACGGGCATATTTGAGCCATTCTTCGATTACCAGGCTCCCAGGTGGCTTTTTGCCGTTTACGTGGTAATACTGATGTATGCCACGGTCAATTCGGTTAATCTCACCGACGGCCTTGATGGGCTTCTTTCCGGGATAACGCTGATAATAATGGTTTTCTTCTCCGTGGTGGGTATGTCAAAGGACAGCTGGACCTACCTCAGGATTTTTTCCTCGATTGCGGCGGGCGGCTGCCTCGGTTTTCTGACGTTTAACCTTCATCCGGCCAGGATCTTCATGGGAGACACGGGTTCGCTGGCCTTGGGAGGGGCAATAGGAGCCCTTGCGGTTTTTTTTGAAATGCCGCTTATTTTGTTCATAGTGGGCATAATATTTGTATTGGAGTCCCTTTCCGACATTATCCAGGTGGTTCATTTCAAGAGGACCGGCAGAAGGGTGTTCCGCATGGCTCCGCTGCATCATCATTTTGAACTCTCAGGATGGAAGGAGACAAAGGTGGTTTATGCTTTCTGGGGGGTAACGCTGCTGGGTTGCCTTGTCGGAATGTTTTTGCTCGAACGGATCCTGTGAGAATCCGGTTGTGTGGGATTACGCCAATAAGTATCTGCCTTTCGGAGGTTGGTTGATGGCAACGAAAACGACGGCAACAAAAAAACCTTTTGATTTCTGGATATTCATAACTATCCTAATATTATTGTCCATGGGAATAGTTATGCTTTTTAGCGCCAGCGCGCCGGCTGCTTACACATACAAAAACGACATTTACCACTTTCTCAAGGACCAGCTGCTTTTTGCCTTCGTGGGATTCATCGCGATGTTTGTTGCCATGAATTTTCACTATAAAAAACTGGCGAAACTTGCACCGATACTCCTTGTTATATGCATGGTCCTGCTGATACTCGTGCTCGTACCTTCCATCGGGTATGAAGCCAATAATGCAAGGCGGTGGCTGAGAATAGGCAGGTTTACCGTGCAGCCTTCGGAAATGGCGAAACTTGCGCTGATATTGTTCCTGTCAAGCAGCCTTTCAAGAAGAAAGGACCAGCTCCAGTATTTCTTCAGGGGTTTGCTTCCGTATCTTGTTGTAATAGGAATGGTTGCGGGGCTTATTGTTGTTGAACCCCATCTGAGCGCAACAATCATCATACTGATCGTGTCATCGATAATACTGTTCTGCGCAGGAGCAAAGATAAGGCATTTTGTAATAATGGCAGTGCCGGCAGTCGCGGGGCTCGGCATCGTGGTCGCGATGAATGAATACATGCAGAAAAGACTGTTTTCGTTCATAAATCCCTGGTCCGACCTCAAGGGAGACGGATGGCAGGCTGTACAGTCCCTTTACGCGATAGGATCGGGCGGGCTTTTTGGAAGAGGACTTGGGAAAAGCCTTCAAAAATTCCTTTATATTCCTGAACCGTATAATGACTTCATTTTCTCCATATTGGCCGAGGAACTGGGTTTCATAGGAGTGGTAACGGTCATGCTCCTGTTCCTTGTGCTCGTATGGCGCGGAGTCAAGGTAGCAATGAACGCTCCCGACACTTTTGGCTGCCTTGTCGCCGTGGGGATAACTTCACTGATAACAGTCCAGGTTTTGCTCAACATTGCCGTTGTAACCTCGTCCATTCCGCCGACGGGCGTTTCGCTCCCGTTTTTCAGTTCCGGAGGCACATCGCTCCTGTTCTTCATGACCGAGATAGGCATATTGCTGAACATATCAAAGTACTCGAAATATGAAAGAATATGATATAAAAGAATGGGCATGAATCACAGGAACTGTTTTAAAACACAAAAAACTGCTTTTTTTTATTTTTTTGTATCCTGGTTTATAAAGCACGGATAGTTTCATGAATACCCGGTTTTGAATTTGAAAGTTAGTCAAAACTGGATTTTAGTCATAACTGGATTTTAGTTATGACTAATTTGAAATCAATACTTCATGTCCGGTTTCTACCCTAAATCTTAATTCCAGGTCTTCAGTCCACGGGAATAAATACCTGTCCCAAATCCCGGGTCCTTCAACCACCAGCCATTTACAAAAGGACTCCGGCTTCGGGCCGCGATCCATGCCTGTTTTGCCCTCTGTAACACTTTTTTGCGGCTTGCATAATATGTATTGTGGTTAAATAGCTGACATAATTCTTACGGCCACCGGAAAATGCGGAGGTGTTTTCATCTTGAGCAAGATTGTAATAGAAGGCGGAAACAGGCTAAAGGGAGAATTGGTGGTTGATGGTTCGAAAAATTCGGTTTTGCCGATATTGGCCGCTACGATATTAAACGGAGGAATAAATGTAATAAAAAATGTTCCCCGTCTGAATGATGTCGCCACAATGCTTCAGATCCTGACGAGCCTTGGCTGCAAGGTCAAGTGGGAAGGAAGCACCGTCATTGTTGACTCTTCCACTGCAAACTGCACCGAGGTGCCGGAACACCTCGTAAAGGAAATGAGATCGTCGATAATTTTCATGGGTCCGATTCTTTCGCGCTTTAAAAAAGTGACTATAAGCTATCCGGGAGGGTGTGTAACGCTATTGGCACATACAAGTTTTTTCAAAGATATCAATAAAGGTTCAATTATTTGCTTAAAACATGTATAATGATAAAAGCATCAGTTTTGGAAAATTGCCTTGCATGTGTCGCCGGTTCTGCCGGCGACGTAGGGAGGATAATTGATGAATCCGGACGAAAAAATTCTTCTCGAAAGGGCGAAAAAAGGCGATATTGATGCCTTTGAAACCCTTGTGGAGGATTACCAGAAAAAAGTTTACAATATAGCGCTGAGAATGATCGGCAACTCCCATGATGCTGAAGAACTGGCCCAGGAAGTTTTCATAAGGGTATTTAAATCCCTGCGGAACTTCAAGGAGCAGGCGCAGTTTTCCACCTGGATTTACAGGATTACAACAAATCTTTGTCTTGACGAGCTGAGGAAAAGGAAAAACAGGAAAGTTGTATACCTGGACCAGGAGATTGACACGGGGGAAAATGAGGTAAAGAGACAGCTGGAGGATGAAGGCCCGACACCGGATGTGACGGCGGAAAAGAACGAAGTCAGGGAACTTGTGCTCGATGCCATACAAAAATTGCCCGACAACCACAGGACGATGCTCATACTTCGCGATTTGAACGGCATGAGTTATGATGATATCGCCAAAATACTCAACAGTCCCGAAGGTACGGTTAAGTCAAGAATAAACAGGGCGAGGCAGGCTTTGAAAAACTTATTGAAAAATAATAAGGAACTTTTCGACAACTATTTCGTCAAATAATCAGAAAGGAGGGTTGCATGTGAAAAACTGCCACAGGTACAGGGAAATGATCTCACCATATATTGATAATATGCTGGATGAAAAGGCAAAGGAAGAATTTTTGCAGCACGTGGACAATTGCAGCGATTGCTCAAGGGAACTTGAACAGATGCGGCAGTTGGTCAGTTTGCTGAGCAGCCTTCCTGAAGAGGACCTGCCTGAAAACTTCAGGTCCAGGCTCCGGGAAAAACTTGAAGATTCGGTCGCACAAAAGCGCACTGTATTTGACATCGAGTTATTCAGGAATAAATATGTCAGGATTGCTTCAGCCATAGCTGCCTGCCTTGTGGTGGCTTTCGCCACGAGGATTTTCCTGTGGAAAGACAGCTTTATAGCACCTTCGAAGCCAGAAAAGCATGTAGCTGACGATGCCGGAGATATTGGCGCATTGAGCGCAGTGGAAAAAGAGGAGGTTGCAGCGGAAGAACAGGGAGTGGGAATACTGGCATTATCACCTCCCGAAGACAATACGGTTACGGAGAGCCCGGCGCTTCAGGAAACGGCGCAGGCTTCTCAGGTTCCTGAGTCCGATACTTCGCCGACAGGAACCTTCTCAGTGGCAATCCAGGGAAGCAGTACAGCAAAACAAGCTTTTCATATAAATGCTGATGAAAAAGACAACAGCAGGGCGGGTGGGACGCCCGTCGTGGACGCGGCTGAAGAAAAAGCCGCAGAAAAAGCTGAAGACGAGATCATGGAAGAAGCCGAAAAAGAAGCAGAAGAAACAGATGAAGACGAAACTGAAGAAGAAGCCGGCCAGGAAACCGGAGACGCGGCCGGAGAAGACGACAGGGCTGAAGATGAAGAAGGGCTCAGGCATGTTTACCAAAGCCAATGCGACATATCCGTTTTTTCAATGAATCCGCTTTCGGAAGTAGTTGCTCTGAAAAATCGCGCGGACTTATACGGTTTAAGAATTACCGGCCAATCGCCCGGGGATGTGATTGACGTGGCGACGGGGAATAAAGACGCGGACGAAGATTATAACCCGGACAGGATTGTTATCACGGGCCTGGCGCAACAACAGGGGTTTGACGGCTTTGTCGCCGCGCTGAAGGTATATTATCCCCAGGCTGATATTAGCATCGGCAATATTGACATAATTGACAGATCGGCGGAATACGAGGAACTGAAAAATAAAATTAACGAGATTGAAAACAGGATCAAATCCATAACAGACAGCGATTTGCCGGAAAAAGAAGAACTGATGGCCATGCTTGAGCAGCAGTTGAGCCAATACTGTGAAGAGTTAGAATACATGGAAGAAAACAGCGAATTTATCCATCTTACCATCACAATCAAAAGGAAGAATTAACCTGGGAGGATTCGGGCCGGTTGCGATCCGGTCCGGCACTCCTGCCGGTTTGAATGGAAAAGCAGGTTTACTGCTGCTTTTTTTTTGTATAATATTAAGTATAGTTTAAATTATTGCTCAGAGATGGGGTTTAGAAAAGAATGAGCCGGCCGAAACTGATGCTTGTTGACGGAAACAGCATTTTAAACAGGGCCTTTTACGGCATGGGAGGAGGTCGACTTCTTTCCACTTCGGAAGGTCTGTACACAAATGCGGTTTATGTGTTTGTAAATATTCTGCTCAAGTACATGGATGAAGAAAAGCCCGAATACATATGTGTAGCTTTTGACCTGAAAGCGCCTACATTCAGGCATATGGAATTTGACGGCTACAAGGCGAAACGCAAAGGCATGCCCGACGAGCTGGCGGTCCAGGTACCACTTGTGAAGGAAGTACTCGATGCCATGAATATAAAAAGGCTTGAGTATGAAGGCTATGAGGCCGATGACATTATAGGCTCCGTCTCCGCGTGCGCGGAAGAAAGGGGCTTTGAAGTAGTGATCGTTACGGGGGACAGGGATTCCCTGCAGCTTATCTCGCATTCTACAAGGGTCAAGCTTCCGGTTACGCGGGGAGGAAGAACGGAAACCGAGGAATACGATTATGACAGGATGGTGGAAAAATACGGCGTAACCCCGACAGAGTTCATTGATGTAAAGGCGCTGATGGGTGATACATCGGACAACATACCCGGCGTGCGGGGCATAGGCGAAAAGACAGCCTTTGAGCTAATAAAAAAATACAAGAGCATCGACAGGCTGTACGAAGAAATTGACAGCGTCGAAAAGGAAAGCGTGAGGAAGAAGCTTGAAGAAGGCAGGGAATCAGCATTCCTGAGCAGAAAACTTGCGACGATTGAAAGGCATGTGCCGGGGCTTTGCCCGGTTGAGGAAATGGCGTTCAGGGGTTTCGACCGGGAAAAGCTTTACGATGTTTTCAGAAAGCTGGAGTTTTTCAGCCTTATTGAAAGGCTCGGCCTTGAAGCTCCAAAAAGCGAAAGCCGCGTTTTAAAGAGTGTTAAGACCGCAGTTGTTGACAATGGACGGCAGATTGAGGAAATCAGGCAAAAAATAAGGCAGGCCGGTGTTTTTGCAATTTATTGCCTTATAGACAGACCCGATCAGTTCACATCCGTGCTTGCAGGTATCGGCATCAGTATTGACGGTGACAGCGCCTGGTATATTGCCGCCGGGGATCCGTTGTCGGCTGCAAGCGTTCTCAGTTCGCTAAGGGACGTTTTGGAAGATGAAAACGTTAAAAAAATCGGCCATGATCTGAAAAACTTTATCCTGATCTGCAGGAACAACGGTGTAAATATCAGGGGAATGGCTTTTGATTCAATGATCGCGGGATATGTGCTAAATCCTTCGAGGGATTCCTACACCGTCAGGGAACTGGCAAAGGAATTTCTCGGCATTGATATTGAAGACCCGGCAGATCTTGCGGGAAGCGGGAAAAACCACCGCCATTTTTACGAACTGCCGGAAGAGGAAATTTCCGGCCCCTGCGCCGTGCACGCGTCGGTGCTGATAAGGCTCAGGCCGGTTATGGAAAAAAAGATAGAAGAAAACGGCCAGGCGTCCCTTTTCAGCAAAATTGAAATGCCGCTGATAGAAGTGCTCGCAGACATGGAGTACCACGGGTTCAGGGTCAACAGGGAAGAGCTTGCGCAATATTCGAAGGAACTCGAAGAGAGGATTGAAAAGCTGAAAACCGAAATATACGCGCTGGCCGGTGAAGAGTTCAATATCAATTCCACGAAACAGCTTGGCTACATACTTTTTGAGAAGCTCGGGCTGCCCGTAATAAAGAAAACCAAGACTGGTTATTCCACCGACGCCGAAGTCCTGGAGCAACTGGCGCCGGAACATGATATAATAGAACTACTGCTTGAATACAGGCAGCTTGTAAAACTTAAATCAACCTATGCGGAAGGGCTTCTCAATGTGATAAACCCGCGCGACGGCAGAATACATTCTAGTTTCAACCAGGCGGTTACTGCGACGGGGAGGATAAGCAGCACCGAGCCCAACCTGCAGAACATACCGGTTAAGCTGGAGATGGGAAGGAAAATCAGGAAGGTCTTCATCCCCGAAGATGGTTATATTCTCGTGGATGCCGACTATTCCCAGATAGAACTCAGGGTGCTTGCCCATATTACGGGTGACGAAAACATGATTTCGGCATTCCGCGAAGGGCAGGACATTCATGCGGCAACGGCGGCAAAGGTTTTCAATGTGCCGCGCGAAGAAGTCACGCCGCTCATGAGGAGCAGGGCAAAGGCGATTAATTTCGGGATTGTCTATGGTATCGGGGATTTCAGCCTTTCAAAGGACCTCGGTATTACAAGGAAACAGGCCCGCATGTATATAGAGGATTACCTCGACAAATACCCGGGCGTAAGAAAGTATATGGCGGAAATCGTCGCCGATGGCAGGGAAAAGGGATTTGTCACTACGCTGTTCAACCGCCGGCGCTACCTGCCCGAACTTAAATCGAAAAATTTCAACATCAGGTCGTTTGGCGAAAGAGTGGCTTTGAATACGCCCATCCAGGGCAGCGCCGCCGATATAATCAAAATAGCCATGATAAAGGTATACAATCGCCTCAGGGAAAAAGGCATGAAATCACGGCTCATCCTGCAGGTGCACGACGAACTGATAATCGAGGCACATAAGAGTGAAAAGGATGAAGTTGTGGCAATTATAAGGGATTGCATGGAGAACGCGGTAAAACTCTCGGTGCCGCTTGATGTCGATATCCGGTGCGGCGACAACTGGTACGAAACAAAATAACAATAAGGAATCGGGGTGCGCAATTTGCGGATAATCGGTGTTACCGGGGGCATAGGCAGCGGAAAGAGCACAGTGGCGCGTATAATCGCATCGCACGGCGCCCGCGTGATAGATGCTGATGAAATCGCCCGAAGCATTGTGAAAAAGGGATCAAAGGTTCTTGAAGAGATCGCGGATTTTTTCGGAACAGGTATTCTTACCGCCGACGGCGAACTGGACAGGAAAAAACTTGCCGCGATTGTTTTCAACGAACGCAGTCTCCTGGAAAAGCTCAATGAAATAACCCATAAACACGTAATTGACTTAATGGAAAAGAAACTGGAAGAGTACAGGGAAAACGGAGAAAAGACGGTTGTTCTTGACGTTCCCATTCCGGTGGAAAGAGGATTCCTGGATCTTGTCGATGAAGTGTGGGTCGTGACGGCGGACAGGGATACGAGAATTTCGAGAATAATGCAAAGAAGCGGTTTGTCACGGGAGGCCGCCGAAGCCAGGATAAACGCCCAGATGAGCGACGATGAATACCTGGAGCTGGCAGACCGCGTTATTTTCAACAACGGTTCCGTTGAAGAACTGGAGAAAATTGTGGCGGAGCAATTGTCATTATTAAAAGAATAATACGGACAGGGTGGTTTTTTGCGCAAAGTGGCCGGAAGGAATAAGCGGACGGTTATTTTACTGATTTTGACTGTTCTCATCATAACAGCGGTCAAAATATTCAATATCCCCGAACTTTTGATGAAACAGTTTTATCCCGTCAAATACGGGGAATATGTATATAAATACGCCCGGGAAAACGGCATAGACCCGTTCCTGGTTTTTGCCGTCATAAAGGCCGAAAGCAGGTTCAACCCGAATGCGGTTTCGCGGAAAAACGCGAAGGGACTGATGCAGATTACCGACGGAACGGCCGAGTGGGGCGCGATGAACCTTGGCATGAAGGATTTTGAAATCGAGGATATTTTCGATCCCGAGATCAATATAAAAATAGGTTGCTGGTATCTCGGCTGGCTGACAAGGCAATTCCACGATATTGATGTAGTAATTGCCGCATATAACAGCGGGAACGGTAATGTGAGCAGCTGGCTCAGGGACAGGACGCTGAGCCTCGATGGCGAAAAGCTCGACAAAATACCTTTCAGGGAAACGGAGCAATATCTGAAAAAAGTTAGGCAATTCTGGAGAAATTACACGCTGCTTTACGGCAAATAATTCAGTATTTTTCAGGGGGACAAAATCGTGAAAGAACAGAGAGCAGGATACATGTACCTTGCAAATACGCTGATATTATTCAGTACACTGGAAGTGGCAATAAAAGCGATAGCAGACAGGACAAACCCCTTTCAGATCAATTTCCTTCGTTTTTTCATAGGAGGAATTGTGCTGCTGGCTTTTGCCATATTTAAAAATGAATACAGGATCAGGTGGAAAGACCTTCCCGGTCTTGCGGTAATCGGGATCCTTAATGTGGCGGTAAGCATGAACCTGTTACAGCTGAGCCTGTTTGTAGAAGGCGCCATGGCTTCAGTTTCCGCCGTGCTGATCAGCGCAAACCCGATATTTGTAATTCTATTTTCAGCTGTTATAGAAAAGGAAAAAATTACGATTAATAAAATCTGCGGACTGATTTTGGGCATCGCCGGAATTGCGCTTGTGTTCATGGACAAGCTGCAGTTCAGCTCGTCGTCGCTTTTAAGTCCGTTCCTCGGCCTGCTGGCGTCAGTTTTCTTCGGACTGTTTACCGTGCTGGGAAGGAAGGTTTCGGTAAGCGTCGGAAGTCTGAGGATGAACACATGGTCCTTTCTTATCGGCAGCCTCGTAACGCTTCCGTTTTTGCTGATATTCCGCGTGCCGGTTGTTAATGTTGATTATACCGCTCTTCCGTACATACTCTACATTTCGGTGTTTGTGACGGGTATTGCGTATCTTACGTATTTCAGAGGTCTGACCATTATGGGTGCCGGCGTCGGTTCACTGGTGTTTTTTATCAAGCCACCGCTGGCAAGCGTTTTTGCGGCCATATTCCTTGACGAGAAAATAAGCCCGAATTTAATCGCAGGAACAGTCCTTATCCTGGCAGGTATAGCGGTCGTTATTTACTGGGACAGGATTCGCGGGGTTTTCAGGAAGAACAGGAAGGATTTTAATGAAGCTTTATAGAATATAAAATATGTCTGAAAGTTCAGGGAATTAATAATGTTGCATGATTTTTATAAATTTACATTATTTTCAAATTGTCTGCATTATATTCAGCGAAGATCAGTGCAGAGCCAGGGAAGATGAGTTTTGCTTAAAAGAAGAGATAGATAATGAAAATGGTAACGGGCAAAAGACCGGTAAGAAATAATTTGGCGGTTCCTTTTTCTTTCAGCAAGGGCATGGTTTTACTGCACCGATGGTCAATTTTTGCGTGCATGTTGCTTCTTTACCTCGTCAGGATCGAAAGAACACCCCTGATGGAGTTCGTTTTTTCCCTCGCAGGCATGTATAACCTCCTGGTGAGCTACAGGATTCTCAGCGTAAAACGTCCCAACAAGAACATGAACTACCTGATACTGCTGATTGACTCGGTGGCGATTTCTGCTTTTATTGCCATATCCGGAGGGCCGAATTCTGAAGCATATATAGCATATTATTTCATTGCAGCCTATTGTGCATTTTATGTAAATAAGAAGAAGATGATTGTCAATTTAACGTTCAACGTGATGCTGTTTACCGCAGCTTCCCTGGTCAGCGCGCGCATCAGCGGTGTCAAACCGGATTATATACTGATTCTGCTCAAGGATGTTTATATACTCCTGTTTTCCCAGTCCGTCGTGATAATAAATAATAAAATCAGGAAATTCAATGAAATACACCTCAGGGAGTCGAAGCTCGCAAGAACTGACAGCCTGACAGGACTCGCCAACCGGCACCATTTTGAGCAGAGACTCAGGGATGAAGCCGACTATGTTGACATGACGTCAGGCGTTCTTAACGTACTAATGTTTGACATAGACAATTTCAAGCAGTTCAATGACAAGTACGGTCATTTACCCGGGGACGAGCTGCTGATAATGTTCGCGGATATCATCAGGCAGAACATAAGGAAGGAAGATCTGGCCATAAGGTACGGAGGAGAGGAATTTCTGATACTGATCAGGAACCTCGAACTCGATCTTGCCGTAAGCGTCGCCGAGAGGATCCGCAGGCAGCTTGAAAAAAAGCGCATACAGTTCGACATCAACGGTATCGTGTGGAACGTTACTGCAAGCTGCGGAATCGCGCAGTATCCTGTCCATTCGAACAACATCTTCAAGGTGATAGAGTACGCCGACAAAGCCCTGTATTACGCCAAGAGCATGGGCAAGAACAGTGTTGTTACCTATGACCAGATATTAAGTGATGCAAATCGTCAAGGCAAGTAATACATTCTATAAATATCCCTAAACATTAAATTTCTTTCCTACAGCGCGGACCACGGGCGCGATTTCCTGCATAAGCTCGCTGAATTTTTCGGGTTTCAGAGACTGCGGGCCGTCGGACAACGCATTGGCCGGATCATGGTGCACTTCAATTATAAGCCCGTCGGCGCCGGCTGCGACAGCGGCTTTGCTCATGGCAGGAACATATTTCCATGAACCGGTTCCGTGGCTCGGATCCACAAAAATGGGCAAGTGGCTGTTTTCCTTGATCACGGGTATGGCGCTCATATCAATCGTGTTCCTTGTAGCAGTTTCAAATGTCCTGATTCCCCGTTCACACAGGATTATCTGGTGGTTTCCTTCAGCCATGATGTATTCCGCGGCCATGAGCCATTCTTCAATAGTGGCGGACAGCCCCCTCTTCAGCAGCACGGGCTTGTTATACATTCCGACTTCCTTAAGCAGGCGGAAATTCTGCATGTTCCTTGCTCCTATCTGGAGAATGTCCACATAGGATGCCACCAGTTCGACGTCCCTCGGATCGACGACTTCGGTTACGAGCTTGAGTCCCGTGACTTCCCTGGCTTCACTCATTATCTTAAGACCGTCCTCCGCGAGACCCTGGAAGGAGTAGGGGGAAGTGCGCGGTTTGAATGCCCCGCCCCTCAGAAGCTTGGCGCCTGCTTCCTTGACTTTCACGGCCGTTTCAATAAAGCTTTTTTCTTCTTCAATGGCACAGGGACCTGCAATAACGATTACTTCATCACCGCCTATTTTTATATCGCCAACCTCTACAATCGTGGGCTCCTTTTTCAGTTCCTTTCCTGCAAGCTTGTAAGGCTTCATTATGGGAACAAGACTCTCAACGCCGGGCAGGGTGGAGAAAAACTGAGTGTCGAGGTGGCGTTTGTCACCTATTGCGCCAATTACCGTCTTGTATTCGCCGACTATGGTATGGGTTTTAAATCCCAGTTCCGTGAGTTTCTTTTCCACGCTTTCTATTTGTTCTTTTGTCGCATTAGGACTCATTACTATTATCATGGCCGTTACCTCCCTGACTCAGTGTATGGTTAATATGGTGACAGAAATGTTACTGCCTTTGGTAGCTTATATATCTTTGGTAGCCTATACATTAAACCTGAACACGGTGACATCTCCGTCCTGCATTACGTAATCCCTGCCTTCAGAACGGACAAGACCCTTTTCCCGCGCAGCAGTGTATGAACCGCATTGCATTAGTTCATCAAAGGAAATCACTTCGGCGCGGATAAAGCCCCTTTCAAAATCACTGTGAATTTTTCCTGCGGCCTGGGGGGCCCTGGTTCCCCTGGTGATGGTCCAGGCGCGGACTTCCTTCGGCCCGGCAGTCAGGAAGCTGATCAGTCCCAAAAGCCTGTAGCTGGCTTTTACCAGCTTGTCAAGGCCTGATTCCTTCAGCCCGAGTTCCTCGAGAAACGCTTTTCTTTCCTCGTCATCGAGCTGGGCTATTTCTTCCTCTATCCTGGCGCAAATTACGATGACTTCCGAACCTTCCGAGGCAGCGTATTCCCTGACGGCCTTCACCATGTCATTTTCTTCCGCCGATGAAAGGTCTTCTTCTGAAATATTCGCGGCATAAAGGACCGGTTTGGAGGTAAGCAGGAACAGCTGGTCCGCAATTTCCTGCTGCTGCGGTGCAAAGGGTATGGAACGTGCAGGTTTTCCGCTTTCAAGGGTTTCCTTTATTTTTTCGTAAATCTCCATTTCCTCAAGAAATTTCTTGTCGCCGGACTTCAGCATTTTTTTGGTTTTTTCAATGCGTCTTTCCAGTATCTCGAGGTCGGAGAAAATGAGCTCGAGGTTTATTGTTTCTATGTCCCGCAGGGGAGAAACTGAGCCGTCCACATGGACGATGTCGGGATCCTCGAAGCAGCGTACCACGTGCACAATCGCATCGACTTCACGAATATGGCTCAAAAACTTGTTTCCAAGCCCCTCGCCGCGGCTCGCTCCCTTTACGAGGCCCGCAATGTCCACGAACTCTATGGTTGCGGGAACCACTCTTTCCGGGTGGTACATTTCGGCGAGCTTATCGAGCCTTTCGTCAGGCACGGGCACAATGCCCACGTTGGGTTCTATGGTACAGAAGGGATAATTGGCGCATTCGGCGCCTGCCCTCGTTATTGCGTTGAAAAGCGTGCTTTTGCCTACATTGGGCAGGCCTACAATTCCCAGTTTCATTTTTGCGTTCATCGTCCTTTCGCTGATGCCTGTCATGCCATGGCTGTCAGTATGTTATATAATTTACCCAAAACATGCGGCATGCTGTTGATTTTTTCCTATGCAAAAAGCTCCGTTTATTAGGAGCTTTTTGCATTGCGAAAAACTGTTATCATATTATACAATATCAGGATGTTCCAGCGCAATAGTAGTTTGTCCGATTATTTCAGGTGCTTGAACTGGGGCAGCCAGTCCCTGTTGACCTGGAACATTTCGTCGACCATCTTCCTTATTTCAGCAAGGCTTAAAACCGCGGAAGTCAGCGGGTCAAAGTAAATTGCCTGGTAGATCAGCTCGGGATCGCCGGAGAGCGCTCCTTCAACCGCCAGTTCCTCGCACCTGGCGTTGATGTTGTTGAGAATCGCAAGGTGGGCCGGCAGCGGACCAACATGGATGGGCTTAATACCGCCTTTTGAAGCAACGACGGGGACTTCAACGCAGCATCCCTCGGGAAGATTGTCTATGAGGCCGAAATTGCGCACATTTCCGTTGAATTCATACAGCGATCCGTCTCCGAAGCATGCGTTGAAAATGTAGGAAGCGTACTCGTTGCCTCTTTCAAGCTTAATGTTGTTTTTGTCAGCGAGCCATTTCTTGATTTCGTCCCTCCATTTAACCTCCATATCCAGGTATTCTTTGAGTATATAGGCGTAATGGCCGGGATTCCAGTTTGTTCCATGGGTGCAGTATTTCTCTATAAGGTCGGGACGCTTTCTGAACCATGCGTTGTATTCGGAGTTGTGCCCGCTGGATTCGGTAACATAATACCCGAGGTGCAGGAACATCTCGTTGCGGACGAGTTCGGCGTTATAAATTTCAGGTCTTGTCAAGATGGCTTCCCTTATAAGCGGGTAAGCGTCCTTTCCGTTCCACTTGTATTCCAGGTAGAAGGCCTGGTGGTTTATGCCCGCGCAGGTATATGTTATTTCATCCATCGGGGCTCCTATCCATTCGGCAAGCATTTCGGCGGTACCCTGCACGCTGTGGCAGAGGCCCGTAATCTGTACCTTGCTCTGGCTCTGCATTGCGCGGCACAGCATGGCCATGGGATTGGTGTAATTGAGAAAGATCGCGTTGGGGCAGTATCTTTCAACATCTTTTATAATATCGAGCATGACGGGGATCGTGCGCAGCGCCCTGAAAATTCCTGCGGGACCCCTTGTGTCTCCAACGTTGATGTCAACGCCGTATTTCTTGGGTATTTCGATATCGTGTCTCCAAACCTGAACTCCGCCCTGGAGTATTGTGCAGACAACTCCGTCGGCGCCCTTTAACGCTTCAGCCCGGTCCTTGGTGGCAATGACCTTTGCCGGATAATTGCCGACTTCGATTATGGCTTCAACAGCTTGCTTAATATACATCAGGCGTTCGTCGTCAATGTCCATCAATGCCAGGGTACAGTCCTGGAGAGCAGGGAACGTCAGGATGTCCCTGACAAGTTTTCGCGTGAAACCAAAGCTGCCTGCTCCTATAAATGCTATTTTGCGGGACATTTTATCACTCCTTTGAGGATTATTTAATTATGTGTGTTTTATTATTAAGTATTAATTAATTATAATACTCGTAAGGTATAATACTTTTGAAGAAAGATACATCAGGGTCTTACTGGCTTAATTCAGCCGTTGCCTGTTTGAGCTGCTCCCTTATTTTAATATGCTGCGGGCATTTTTTCTCGCACGCGCCGCATTCGACGCAGGCAGACGGCGCCGCGGAATGTCCTTCTTTGCCAAATCTTTTGAATTCATTCCTGGCAGTGTCCGTCAAACCGTAAACCCTGTGATATATCATGAGGCGGAAGACCTCGGGGATGTCTATTTTCTGCGGACAGGGCATGCAGTATGAACAGCCCGTACAATAGAGATCCGCAAGCTTCCTGGTTTCCTCGAGCATTGCATTTATCCTGTTCCAGTCATCCTTTGACAGGGGTTCCTCTATGGAAGCAACCGCTGCGTTTTCGTCCACCATGGCGATCGTGGACATTCCGGAAAGAGCACAGCAGACGTTGGGATTGCCGAGAACGAACCGCAGGGCGACTTCAGGGGTGCTCTTTACTTTGCCTTCGAGGGTTTTCGTTATCAGCTCGGAAGGAGCGGCGAGCCTGCCACCGGCGACAGGGCCCATTATAACGACTCCAAGGCCTTTTTGCCTAACATAGGCAATAGCTTCCTCGTTGGACCGGTCCAGGAGGTTGTACTGGCACAGTACCGACGAAAAGATGCCGGTGTCCGCAAGCATTTTCATGACTTCGGGCTTGTCATGGAATGAGAACGAAATATGCTTTATAAGGCCTTCGGCTTTTGCCTTTTCCGCTTCGCTGACGAGATCGAATTTTCGCACGATATTCTCCCATGAATTGAGGGAAAGGCCGTGGAAATGGTAGAAGTCTATATAATCCACATCCAGTTTCCTGAGCTGCTCTTCGAGAAAACGCCTGTAATCGCTCTGCTTTGTGATGTTCCACGTTGGTACTTTCGTGGACACGTAAACCCTGTCGCGATATCCCTTCAGAGCTTTTCCAACAGCAATTTCGCTGTTCCCGCCAAGGTACCTGTAAGCCGTGTCAACATAGTTTACACCCAGGTCAAAAGCATGGCGCAGCACAGCAACAGCTTCGTCTTCCCTGACATAAACCTGCCCGTTTTCGCTGTAATGGGGAAGGCGCATTGCGCCGAAGCCCAGGGCCGAAATTTCCACGCCGGTATTTCCGAATTTTCTGTATTGCATGGTATCACTCCTGTTATAATCATTGAAAGTAAAAATGTCAAAAATATTATTGCTCTCCGGAAAAACGGGGCCGAATTATTTTCCGGCCGTACATAACTAATATTATATACAATATAATATCGGTGTCCGGACAGTCTGTCTATAAAAAATATGTTGTTAATTGGTACGATTATGCGCAGCGCTCGATTCGTTTTCAGGGTGCCTTTGTGCAAATACAGGGTTGTTCTGACCCCGGGTACAATGATATATTTTATTTGGTATTACATTTCCGCCGCAGGCAAATACTTTCCTGGGAAGTGGTTGAATGAGCAGCAAACTGAAAGTGCTCGTCATTGACGACGACCATAATATCTGCGAACTTATAAGGCTTTACGCCGAAAAGGAAGGTTATGAAGTCAGGGCCGTGTACGACGGCATAAAGGCTGTTGAGGCGTTCAGGGAATTCGCGCCCGGCATTGTCATATTGGACATAATGCTTCCGGGTATTGACGGATGGCAGGTTTGCAGGGAAATACGCAAACTCAGCAGCGTGCCGATAATAATGCTGTCGGCGAAGGGAGAGACCTTTGACAAGGTGCTGGGTCTGGAGCTTGGCGCCGATGATTACATGGTAAAACCCTTTGATCCGAAAGAGCTGCTGGCCAGAATAAAGGCCGTGCTGCGCCGGTACGAGCACAAGGAAGCCGACTACGAGGAAATTGTCTACCCGAACCTCGTTATAAACAAATCCAATTATACAGTCCGCATAAACGGAAAGGAGCTGGAACTGCCGCCCAAGGAGCTGGAACTGCTGTTTTTCCTGGCTTCCAATCCCAACAAGGTTTTTACGCGGGAACAACTCCTCGAGCATGTATGGGGGTTTGATTTTTACGGAGATTCCAGGACCGTCGACGTCCATATAAAGAGGCTGAGGGAAAAACTTGAGTCAAAGGACCAGGTCTGGCAGCTCAAAACCGTCTGGGGCGTGGGCTACAAGTTTGAGGTGAAATAATGCGGCGGTCTATATCTGCGAAACTCATAACCATATTCATAGCCACGATTTTCATCAGTTTTTCCATTTCGGGCATGTCGCTGTTTTTCTTTCTTAACAAGTATATTTCGAGGGATACGGTACAAAACCTTAAAGTTTACGCCGACAAGATCAATGAGGCTTTCAACCTGTTGTGGGAGAACAGCGACAACCTGTTTTACCAGAGATATCTACAGGAAACTATTGAAGTATGCGGCTACGTTTCCCGTGCCAATATATGGATCGTGGACAGGGAAGGCTACATTGTGGACGAGCTTTCAAGCATCCCTGAAAACACTTCGTTTGCCATAACGGCGAAGGGACTGCGACTGCCGGACCCGAGGCAGTACAAAAGACTGTTTTCAGATCCCCCGGGAATAATTATCGAACAGGGCAGCTTCTATGGCCTTTTCAAAAATACCGGCTGGTCGTGGCTGACCTTTGCAAAACCGCTTGAATATGCCTCGGCAGGGAATAAGCTTCCGCCTGATTACGCGGTTTTTTTCAACATACCTGTTGCACAGGTGAACAAGACCAGGTCCGATGTATTGAGGTTTTTCTTCATTTCAATAATGGTTTCCGTTCCTATATCGACGGTCATCGTGTACTTTTTCTCCAGGCACCTGGTAAAACCCCTCAAGGAAATGAAAAATGCCGCAAAGATTATTGCTGCCGGCGAATTCAGGCAAAAACTCGAGGTGAATTCCAGTGATGAAATTGGCGAACTTGCTGTAAGTTTCAACCAGATGATCACGGCTCTCAAGAACCTCGAAGAAATGAGACGGGGATTCATCGCCAATGTGTCCCACGAGCTCAGAACCCCGATGACTTCCATAAGAGGTTTCATAGAAGGAATTCTTGACGGAACCATCCCCCCGGAAAAACATAGGGAATATCTTACGATCGTCCGCGACGAGGTAAACCGCCTGAACAGGCTTGTGAACAACCTGCTTGACCTGGCGCGCATGGAAGCCGGGGAACTCAAGCTGAACTTGAGGAATTTCAGCATTAACGAACTGATAAGAAGATGTATAATAAAACTCGAAAATATGATTTTGGAAAAAGAGCTAAATATCGAGGCGGAATTTGACGAGGAGGAGATTCTTGTCAGGGCTGATCCCGATGCCATAGAAAGGGTGCTTATAAACCTGCTTCACAATGCGATCAAGTTTACGCCGCCGAAAGGGCTTATCACCGTTTCCACCGAAAAGCAGAAGGACAGGGTGCTGATTTCGGTGAAGGATACGGGTATCGGCATAGACCCGGCGGACCTGGAACTGATATGGGAGAGATTCTACAAGACCGACCGATCGAGGAGCAGGGACAAAAGCGGAACGGGACTCGGCTTGTCCATAGTGAGAAATATAATCCTCGAGCACAAGAGCGAAATAAAGGTGGAGAGCGAACCGGGAAAAGGCACTAAATTCAGCTTTTACCTGCCGGCCGCTACGTCAAGGAACATTGAAACCCAAAGTTAACACTTTATTCACAGAATCTTCAAAAATATGCTTTATCATAAGTATAAAAGTAAATAGCGGGGAGTGTATGGAATGGACGAATTCATGGCCAGCCACAATGCAGAAAATGAATCACTGAAAAATGAAAATGAACCGGTAAAAAATGAATCAGCAGAAAACGAATCAACAGAAAACGAATCAGCGGAAAATACAGCTACCGCCAGTACTTCGGAAGATTCCCGGCAGACAGAAACCAATGCCGCTGATGATCATACAGATGAAACCAATGCAGCTGTCGGATGCAGTAACGAAGATGCCGGCGCCAATAACAGTGACAATGAAAATACCGGCATGAACTGCTGCAATGAAAATGAAGCAGGTGCGCCTGCGAATGACGTTTCACCGGAAGCGTTGCAGGCAGAAACAGAGAAGCTTCCCGTAACTCCGGATCCGGGATCGGAGACGGAAAATACCGGACCAGGGCTGAAAGACAGCGGGACCGGCGCGGCGCCGGCCGACTGCAGGCATGCCCTCAGGGATGCGCCGTTCTACACCGAAAATTACAGGAAGCGGCCGCAGAAAAAAGACAGGTCCCTGTGGCAGCTTGCGCTGGTGTCGGTTGTCAGCGCATTCATCGGAGCCTTTGCCTTTGCAGCCATGCTTGTATTCCTTCCCAAGACTTCACCAGCCGTAAGGGAGTATTTGCAGGAAATTGCGGGAAATTACATTGACAGTTCGGCTGTCAGGGCACTGAGCGTTGACAAGAAGCTGGAGGTAATAGGGGAAAGCAATCTTGTGGCTGAAATAGCTGAGGCTGTCGGTCCGACCGTTGTGGGTGTAAAGGTTACCTATAAAAATACCGGCAACTTCCTGTTCAGATCCCGGCAGGAAGAAGGTGTCGCTTCCGGCGTAATAATAAGGAAAGACGGATATATAATGACGAATTTCCACGTTATTCAGAACGCGCTGGATCTTACGACGAACAAGGTGAAAAAGGATTCAAAAATTGAAATAATTCTTCCCAACAAGCCCAATAAACCCTATGTTGCCGAATACATCGGCGGCGATTATAAAACTGACCTTGCGGTTCTTAAAATTAATGCAACGAACCTGCCGGTAGCAAAAATGGGTGACTCGGACAAAATAAGGGTAGGAGAGCTTGCCGTGGCCATAGGAAACCCGGGCGGACTGGAGCTGGCAGGATCGGTTACTTCCGGTGTTATCAGCGGAGTGAACAGGAAATTGCCCCTGGACGACGGCACCGAGCTGCAGCTGATACAGACCGATGCTGCGATTAGTCCGGGTAACAGCGGGGGAGCCCTTGTAAACTCAAAGGGAGAGATAATTGGCGTCAACAGGCTTAAAATAGTCGGTTACGACATGGAAGGCCTCGGTTTTGCAATTCCGATAAACAAGGCAAGGGAGATAACCGATTCCCTTATTGAAGTAGGTTATGTCAAGGGCAGACCATGGCTCGGGATTACGGCCCATCCCCAGTATACAGAGGAAATAGCGGAAATGTATGGTACTCCTTACGGCGTTTATGTAAGGGAAGTCCACATTATGAGCGGAGCTGAAAAGGCCGGCATACAGGTCGGCGATATAATAACCAAGTTTGACGGAAAACGCGTTTATACCGTCGATGACATAAATGCAATCAAGGATACGAAAAAACCCGGGGATGTCGTGACCGTGGAGATTTACAGGGACGGAGAATACAAGACGCTGAAGGTTACATTAACCGAGGCAAAATACTGATTAAGTGGAAGAGCATAGTCGTGGTGAGAATGCGTAAATTATAAATGAAAACGCATAATCGAGTAAAAAAGGTTTCAGGCGGCCCATCAAGCCGCTTTTTCCTTAATTGTGGGCAAAATACAGTTGTTTTTGTGAGCAAAATACCGTTACTGGCCGTACAATGTATCCACCGGGCAGGATGGAAGGATAAAAGCAGGAGGTTGATATGATCCGGGGTATATGCTAATTTGATTTATATATTTCGGTTTAATCACTGTCAAAGCTGTTAATATATTTTAGGACGGAAAAATTAAAACCCGGCAAAAAAACAAGAAAATCACATGACAATTAAGAATCTGCATAAAAAAAGGAAAACAGGGGGAAAAGAATGGACGTAAAGCAACGTGCCCTTGAAATTATTAAAATTTTTGATGAAATTTATCCCGACGCCGGTTGTTCGCTCACATATGAAGATCCGCTGCAGCTTTTAATAGCGACACAGCTTTCGGCCCAATGCACCGACGAGCGCGTAAACCAGGTAACGCCAGATTTGTTCAGAAAATACAAAAACGCCCATGATTTTGCCAATGCCGATGTCCGTGAGCTTGAGCAGGATATAAAGCCGACGGGATTTTTCAGGAACAAGGCGAGGAACATAATAGGCTGCTGCAGGATGATAGTTGAACAATTCGGCGGAAAGGTACCCGATAATATGGAGGATTTACTGAAGCTTCCCGGAGTCGGAAGAAAAACGGCAAACCTGGTACTCGGAGACATTTTCGGGGTACCCGGCATCGTGGTGGACACCCATGTGGGAAGGCTGTCAAGAAGGATGGGTTTCACGAGGCACGATGACCCGGTAAAAGTCGAGTTTGACCTGATGAAAATACTGCCGAGGGAAAAATGGACCAGGTTTTGCCACCAGATGATTTATCACGGCAGAAAATACTGCAAGGCAAGAAAACCGGATTGTTCCGCATGCCCCGTAAAAAGCCTGTGCGATTACGGTAAAGATAAATAATTGCTCCCTGTCACAAAAAAATGCCTTTTGAATATACTGTTATTATCCGGTATACCGTAGTTAAACTTGGTTGTCTGTTAGGGGGAAAGTAGCGGTGAAGATCATTGTATTAAAGATGCCTAAATTTTTCGGGAGCTTTTTAAAAAAAGTATTGAGAATCGGCTAAGCGACAGGCGGGATACATAATCCGGTCCAAACTAAAAAAGTGGCTCGAGCCACTTTTTTTCAATTGTTCTTTTTATTGATTTGATCTTTTTAAATTTGGTTTTTTCATTAATTTAACTTTTTCATTAAATTGATCTTGACTAAATTATACAGCCGAATTATATAGCCCGTGTCACCTTGTTGGAACGAAGGCACCTTGTGCAAACATAGATGGTTTTCGGCGTTCCGTTTTCCACAACTTTAATCTTCCTCACATTTGGCTTCCAGGACCTTCTGGTTTTGTTTTCAGCGTGGCTGCGGTTGTGGCCGAATGTGGTTGACTTGCTGCAAATATTGCATTTTGCCATTTATATCACACCTCCTTTGAAGCCGGAGAAATAAAAATCCGAACAAAAATTCGTTATTCCAACAACAGCATTTACTATTCTAGCATATACAATCCCTTTACTGCAAGTTTTTTTTAAGAATTCATGACAATTACAATGATATTATGGCAAACCTCACGGCATTGTACTAAAATTATATTAGTGCTTTATATTGTACTTCAGCAATGGGGTGTTGTTTTTGAGCCTTGGTACGGACCAAATACTGTCAAAGCCACTCCAGAGCCTGAAAAATGTGGGCTCTTCAAGAGCGACACTTTTTCAGAAGCTTGGCGTTAATACCATAGAAGACGTTATCAGGTACTTTCCGCGCACCTACGAGGACCGTTCGAGGCTGAAAAAGATAGTTCAGCTGGAAGACGGGGAATCATGCGCTTTCGAGGGAATGGTGGCGGGACCCGTCCATGAGACCAGGCCGAGAAAGGGACTGGTTATCTACAGGATGTTCATCCGCGACGAGACGGGAACAATTGTAGCCACATGGTTCAACCAGCATTACATAAAGAAGGTTTTCAAACCCGGTGAAAGCTATGTTTTTTACGGAAAAATAACGAGAAAGTACAGGGTATTTGAAGTTCAGAATCCCGTTTTTGAAAGGCTTGACCGCGGAGAGTTCAGGAATACCTGCCGGATAGTGCCCATATATCCTTCCACCGCCAAACTGACTCAAAACGTCATCCGGTCCGTGATAGAAAGCGCGCTCAGGCTCGTCGAAGGAAAACTCGCAGACCCCCTGCCCCAATGGCTTCGAAATAAATATAAATTGAGCGAGATAAATTATTCGATATCGAATATTCATTTTCCCTCGAGCGAGGAAGACTATAAAAATGCCCGATACAGGCTTGCTTTTGAAGAGCTTCTGATACTGCAGCTGGGACTTCTGAGCATAAAAAACGCGATCGGTCAGTCGAGGGAGGGCATCGCGTTCCAAGAGCTCCGGGAAGAAATGGACGCGTTCATATCGGGCCTTCCGTTCAAATTGACTTCGGCGCAGTTGAGGGTATTCCGCGAAATAGAGGCCGACATGGAAAGCAACAGGGTGATGAACCGCCTCGTACAGGGTGATGTGGGTTCGGGCAAGACCATCGTCGCAGTGCTGGCGCTGTACAAGGCGGTTAAAAGCGGATACCAGGGCGCCCTGATGGTACCCACGGAAATTCTTGCCGAACAGCATTATTCATCGATAAAAGGCCTGCTCGACGCCCACGGCGTAAAGGTGGGGCTCCTGACGGGCAGTATTGGAAGGAAAGAAAAAAATGCTCTGCTTGAAAGCCTTGCATCGGGAGAAACAGATATAGTCATAGGGACCCATGCCCTCATTGAAGAAGGCGTTGAGTTTAAAAAACTGGGGCTTGTGGTTACTGACGAGCAGCACCGGTTCGGAGTCAGGCAGAGAAGTATCCTTTCACAAAAGGGCGACAATCCCGATGTCCTTGTAATGACCGCTACGCCCATCCCGAGGACACTGGCGCTGATACTTTACGGGGACCTGGACATTTCAATTATCGATGAACTGCCCCCGGGTCGGAAACCCGTGAAAACCTACGCCGTGGATGAAACCATGAGGCCGAGGATAAACAATTTCGTAAGGAAAATGGTGAAGGAAGGGCGGCAGGTTTACATTGTTTGCCCGCTGATCGAGGAATCGGACGCCGTGGAAGCAAAATCGGCGCAGGAAACCGCGGAAAAAGTCGCGGCACAGTTCAGCGACCTGAGCGTGGGACTTATTCACGGCAAAATGAGACCCGCGGAAAAGGAAAAAGTAATGAAAGGATTTGTGGAAGGCAAAATCGATATACTGGTTTCCACAACGGTGATCGAAGTGGGAGTGAATGTTCCCAACGCCACGATTATGGTGATCGAAAATGCCGAGAGATTCGGCCTGGCCCAGCTCCACCAGCTCAGGGGGCGCGTGGGCAGGGGCGAACACCAGTCCTACTGCATACTGTTCAATGACGGTAAAACGGAGATTTCCAGGGAACGCATGAAAGTGCTGCAAAATTCCAATGACGGTTTTGAAATTGCCGAAAAGGACCTCGAACTCAGGGGACCCGGAGAGTTTTTCGGAACGCGGCAGCACGGACTGCCCGATCTCAGGATCGCGAATCTTTATCGCGACATGGACATACTAAAACTGTGCCAGCAGGCAGCCGCTGAAATACTTTCCGTGGACAGGTTCCTCCGGCGCGAGGACCACAGGTTCCTCAGGCTGGAGATTCTGAAAAGGTTCGGCGACAAGCTGAACGGACTGGGTCTTTAGGCTCAATTTTGGCTGAAACGGCGGAACAGGCGTTCCATCAAGTTGACATTTGTCCCGCATGTTATAAAATAGCATTATAAAATAAAAAAGCATTTTTGTAGTTTCAGGAGGGCGGACAGGTATACTCAGGGTAATTGCAGGCAGCGCCGGAGGGCTTAAACTGAAGACCGTGGAAGGTTTAAACACCAGGCCTACAACAGACAGGGTGAAGGAATCCCTGTTCAACATACTTACCCCGAGGATTGCCGGCAGCGTGATCCTTGACCTGTATGCGGGGACGGGCAACCTGGGGATCGAGGCGATGAGCCGCGGCGCACGCAGCGCGGTTTTTGTGGACAGCAGCAGGTCAAGCGTCGAAATTATAAGGGAGAACCTGAGACACACAGGTTTTTCGGAAAGTTCCGAGGTGATTCCCGCCGATGTTTTTCGCGCCGTCGGACTGCTGGCAAAACAAAAAAGGTCCTTTGACATAATTTTCATGGATCCGCCCTATGGCATGGACCTTGTGCCGAAGACGCTCGAAGCACTTGCCGGCGCAGGTATATTGAAGGAAGACGGTTTGATTGTCGCTGAACGCGACAGGAGAGATCCGGTACCCGCGAGCGTCGTTCATTTTGTACTGTATGATGAACGTAAATACGGCGACACGATTTTGTCGTTTTACAAACCTATCAGCCAATTATCAGGTGCACCAACTGACTGATTAAATCAATTAACAAAAAACATGCAACCTTCATGGCAAAAAACAAAATAAAAACGAAAGGAAAATGCAAGTTGAGGATTTATGTATATCCCGGATCATTTGATCCTGTTACAAACGGACATATCGACATAATTGACAGGGCTGCGAAACAATGCGACAAGCTCATTGTCGCCGTGCTTGTAAACAGCAAAAAAAAGCCGGTGTTTACAATCGAGGAAAGGGTCGAGCTGCTCAAATGCGCCCTGGCAGGCAGACCCAACATTGAAATAGACAGCTTCACCGGCCTTACCGTAGACTACCTGAAAAGAAAAAACGCTTCAGTAATAATCAGGGGTCTGAGGGCCGTATCCGATTTTGAAAATGAGTTTCAGATGGCTATTTTAAATAAACAGCTCAGTCCTGACATTGAGACGATTTTCATGATGACGAGCCTGAATTACCTGTACCTCAGTTCCAGCGTGGTCAGGGAACTGGCTGCAAACAACGGCAACATCGACGGCCTGGTTCCCGACTGCATAAAAGACAGGGTGATAGAAAAACTGAGATCTTTAAAAAAATGACGCAGGATAAAACAATCCGGGAGGGAACCTGATGGAGATTCTCAATATTTTGGAAACATTGGAGGATGTAATAGAAAAAAGCGTAACCGTGCCATTCATAGGCAAAGCCCTCGTTGACAAGGAGGAAATCCTTGAAATAATAAGGGAAATTAGGTTGAAACTTCCCGATGACCTGAAACAGGCCAAGTGGGTGAAGGAAGAGAGACAGAGGATTCTCCTGGAAGCGCAGAAGGAAGCCAACAGTATCATACAGGACGCCGAAAGCAAGATCGCTTCACTGGTGGATGAGCACGAGATAACGAAGAAAGCCTATGAACAGGCCAATGAAATAATTGCGAACGCGCAGAAAAACGCAAGGGAAATACGGATGGGGACCCGCGAATATGCCGACAGTCTCCTCGCAAAGGTGCAGGAAATAATGCGCGAAACCATCGAGCTGATTGAGAACAACAGGCAGGAACTCAAATAAAGGCTGTGAGGGCTGCCTAAAAGCGCTTGCCCGAATATACACGTTTACCGTCCCGGATGCATGTTTTTTTCAACAGGTTCAATGCTGTGAAAAGGGCGGCGAATAGTCCGCACATTACGGCCAGCAGCAAAACGGAATTGATGAAATAATAATGCCATGGCACGTCCGTGGCTATTTTTTGTTTTGAACCTATATGGCTCAAAACCGGTATTGAAGATCCCAGGACCCTGTACAGCGCGCAGGCGTACAGCGCCGCCAAAATACCGTGCAGGAATTTTCCGGTTAAATATTCTTTAAGCCCCAAACTCCTTTGAGACGTAATTCCCAAGACCTGGGCGTGAACCGAAAGCCCGGCCCACCCGAGAATAAAGCTTACAGCAGCCAGTTTCAGGATCATGGGGGTGTCCGCCAGGCCGCTGACAAGACTGCATCCCGTTGTAATCTCAAAAAAGCCGCATATCAAGGCTTCAGCCAATTCGGGCTTGAGTCCGGGCAGAGAAAATTTCATGGATATGAGGCCCGAAATAAAGGTGACAATGCCAGTTTTACGCAGCAGCGCTATCAATACGGAAAAAAGAGTAATAAACCCTCCGATTTTAAGCAATGTCTGCATTGCGTCGGCAACGGCGTTTCCGAGGAGATTTCCCCAATTGTGGCCGCCGGAGGTTTTCAGCTGCTTTTTAAAGCGCGCGTATATGCCTTTTTTTAAATAAGTTTCCCTTTCCGTTTTGCGTTTTCTGCTCAGCAATCCCTGGAGGACGCCCACGGTTATTCCGGCGGTCACGTGGCACAGGAGAAGAAAGAGTCCCAGTGACGGGCTTTTGAACATGCCCGTGGAGACGGTACCAATTATAAAAAGCGGGCCCGAATTGTTCGAAAACGCGAGCAGGCGTCTTGCCTGATCTTCCGTAAGCAATTTTTCAGAGTACAGGTCGGAAGTTATTTTCGCGCCAACGGGATATCCGCTCGTGATCCCCACGAGGAATGCAAAGGAACCCGAGCCGGGGATGTTGAAAAGCGGCCGCATCAGGGGCTCGAGGAGGATACCCGCGGACTTTGCAAACCCCGATTGAACAAGCAGGTTTGACACCACAATAAAAGGCATGAGGGACGGAACCACGGCTTCAAGCCATAGTTTAAAGCCTCCTGCCGCTGCTGAAACAGTGGTTTCCGGGAAGATAACCAGGCACAGGACGAAGGCCAGGCATGAAAAAGGCAGCAGGAGTTTCCTTATATATATTGCTTTTGCGCTGTATCGCGCATACAGGTAAACGAAAAGGACCGTTGCGGTCGCTGCTATGAAATACAGCATCTTGGCGAATTTTTCACCGGTTGATTATGTTCCCTATTTGATTGTATTAAACTGACGCGGTTAATATTCCGACAGAAAATCGGCTGCCCTTTGCGGCAAATCAAGCAGCCGGAAGTTTAAAGCACGGCAGAAAAAAAGACGGACGCTCCGGGACGCGCCGCCTTTTAAATGAAAATTATACCTTTCCGGGTTTATTTTACTTCCTGCACCCAGCCAAATTTGTCGGGCGCCTTTCCGTATTGCAACGCTGTCAGCGAGTCGTAAAGTTTCTGGGAAATCGGACCGATTTTACCGTCATTGATCGTAATTATTTTTCCCTCCCAGTTGAGTTCGCCTATCGGGGATATGACGGCTGCCGTGCCCGTTCCGAAAGCCTCCCTGAGCAGGCCTTTTTCATGGGCATCATAGAGCTCCTGGATTGTAATCTTTCGTTCGGTCACCTTTATATCCATGCTTCTGAGCATATCTATCGCAGAACTTCTTGTAACGCCCGGGAGGATGGTGCCTTCGAGAGACGGAGTCACAACTTCGTCTCCGATAACGAAAAATACGTTCATCGACCCGACTTCCTCGACGTATTTTTTCTCTATTGCGTCAAGCCAGAGCACCTGGATGTAGCCCTTCTTTTCAGCGTCGGCCTGCGCCTTCAGGCTCGCAGCATAGTTTCCGGGAGTCTTGGCGGCTCCGGTGCCTCCTTTTACTGCGCGCACATAGCTGGTTTCAACATAAATCTTGACGGGATTTATTCCGCCGGGATAGTATGCTCCGCTCGGCGAAAGAATAATTATGAACATATAGGTTGAAGAAGGCTTGACACCGAGGTAGGGGTCGGTGGAAATGATGAAGGGTCTTATATAAAGGGAAGTTCCCTTACCGTCGGGAATCCAGTCCGAGTCAACCTTTACAAGCGTCTTGATGGCTTCAACGGCAAAATCCACATCTATGGGAGGAATGCAGAGTCTCTCGTTGGATGCATTGATTCTTTTCATGTTCTGTTCGGGTCTGAAAAGCAGTATTCTTCCGTCATCGGCCCTGTAAGCCTTAAGGCCTTCAAATACGGCCTGCCCGTAGTGGAATACCATTGTGGACGGGTCCAGCTGAAGCGGCGCATAGGGGACTATTCTCGGATCATGCCATCCCTTGTCAGGAGAATAGTCCATAATGAACATGTGGTCCGTAAAATACTTTCCGAAACCGAGATTATTCGGATCGGGCTTTTGTTTAGGGCTTTTCGTCCTTTCGATTCTTATTTGCTGTGCCATGTATATGTAACTCCTTTCATTAAATAGATAGTCAAGAATTTAACAAATGTATTATTATAAGGCTGCATTAATATTATTTTAATTATGCTACTTTTCCTGTCGAAAGTCCATACTTTTCGCAACATATGATTCAAACAGGCTATAATAAAAAGGAAGCGAACTAAATCATTGCCATAAATACGCCGTTTTGCTATTATATGATTATCGTTCCGGCTGTGCCCGGGACATGCGGAAATCAGCCAAAACACGCAGACGGATACACTTGTGCGGAGGATAAAATGTTGGAGAAGTTTTTTCCGGATTTGACCGTTGACAGCATTTACGATATAGAACCTGAAATTCTGCTTGAAAAAAACATCAGGGGCGTAATACTCGACATAGACAACACCCTCGTGGCGATGCATGTCAGGGTTGCCGACGATAAAGTGGTTCGATGGATTGAAAGGTTGAAAGAATCCGGGCTCAAGGTTTGCATAGTTTCCAATGCATCGAAAACGAGGGTTGACCGGTTCAATGAAAAGCTGAAGGTTTTTGCAGTGCACAGGGCTTCAAAGCCCGGCAGCAGGGGACTGCTGAAGGCGTCGGAGTATATGGGACTCGGTCCCGAAGAAGTTGCTGTCGTAGGGGATCAGCTTTTCACGGACATTTACGGTGGAAACAGGCTCAACATGTTTACCGTGCTTGTCAAACCCGTCGACGACAGGGAAGTGTTTTTTGTAAGAATTAAAAGACTTCCCGAAAAAATAGTAATGCGCAGGTACCACGGCAGGAGTTCCGAAGATGATGCCAGGAGAAAAAAATGGAAACAAGACAGCGCCCGAAGGATATTGGACAGGAGTTGAAGCATGGTATGACGGCAGATGTTAACGGAAAGACAAGGATTTTCGCGGTAATCGGTTGCCCGATCGAGCATTCGGTATCCCCGCAGCTTCACAATTCAATATACCGTGAACTTGGCATGAATTGCATTTACGTGCCCTTCAGGGTGGAACCGGGATGCCTCGAAGCGGCGGTCAGGGGTTTTAAAGCGCTGAATGTCGCAGGTTTTAATGTAACGGTACCGCACAAGCAGAGCATAATACCGCTCCTGGACGAAATCGATGCCGAGGCGGAACTCATAGGAGCAGTCAACACGGTTAAGAACGAAAACGGCCGGCTGTGCGGTTATAACACTGATGCCGAAGGATTTGCGCGCGCGTTCAGGGAAGAGTCCGGGACCGGGTTCCGGGATAAAAAGGTAGCGATCCTGGGAGCGGGAGGAGCCGCAAGAGCCCTTGCCATAAAGATTGCCCTGGAAGGAGCGGCACAGGTGGGAATAATCAACAGGACGGAAGAGAAGGCCAGGGATATTGCGCGCCTGGTAAATGAAAAAACAGGAGGCGCTGCGCTGGCGGCAAAATACGGATCGCTCGAATCACGCGAAATATTTGCGGGAAGCGATATTGTTATCAATACTACGCCCGTTGGCATGTATCCCGAATTGGACCGGTGTCCCTTGGATGATACCTATGATTTTCATGCCGGTCAAATTGCCTACGATGCCATATACAATCCCGCAAAAACGCTGTTTCTTTCAAGGGCGGAGCAAAAAGGATGCATTGCTGTAAACGGCCTTCGATGGCTGTTCTACCAGGGAATATACGCTTTTGAGATATGGACGGGAAAAAGGCTTGACGAAGAAATTGCTGCGAAGCTTTTCGACAAATTCAGCAACACGGTGGGCGGTAAATAGAAGGATTTTAACTTTGTATGTCGAACTTTAAACTGCCGGGAGTTTTTTAGGTTATTTAGATTTATTCAAACGGGATAAAATCCATGACAGGTGTTTTCCTTGTTATTACGGCCGTCTACGGCCTGTTGTTCGGATCTTTCATCAACCTTTGCATTCATCGTATTCCGCTGGGGCAGTCGATAATAAACCCGCCTTCACTGTGCACCAATTGTGACTCGCGGTTTGAGCCGCAGGAGCTGATTCCGCTGCTTGGATACATGTATTCAAAGGGAAGGTGCAGGCATTGCGGCGCCCGGATATCCCTGCGGTATCCGATGATAGAGATCCTTACGTCACTGGTTTACGTGATGCTTTACCTGAGATTTTCCCTGTCCGTTGAGTTCCTCGCGGCCGTATTCCTCATGACAGTGCTGATTATCGTGTTTTTTATAGATATAGATTACAGGATTATACCGGACAGCCTCGTTATTGCAGCCATGGTCGGCGGTACCGGGATGTTTGCGCACAACTTTTTCAAACCCGTGAGCTTTTATTTTGACAGGAATTGGTGGAATCCCCCTGCCGGCATAATAGCCGGGTCAGGAATGCTTTTTCTCGTCTACCTGGCCGGCAGGCTGATATATAAAACCGATGAAGCGATAGGCATGGGAGATGTGAAAATTTTTGCGCCCATAGGTCTTTTCCTCGGATGGAGGCTGACGCTGGTCGCATTGTTTCTCAGTTTTATGATGGCGGCACTGACAAGTTTTGTACTTGTAGTATTGAAAATTAAAGACCGCAGGGATACGATACCTTTCGGCCCGTTTATCGTGGCGGCAACATTTGCATCGCTGATGTGGGGCGAGGCAATACTGGCAGGATATCTTAATCCATGATGTTTAAATTAGCAGGGGGTTTGATGCGGACATGCTGAAAAACTACATGGAAGAAGTTATTGCAAATAAACTGAAGGAAATGCTCGATGGCCTGGATGTATGCAAATGTCCGAAATGCATCATGGACATTGAAGCACTGGCTTTGAACAATCTTCCCCCGAAATATGTAGCTTCGGAGAAGGGTGAGTTGTATTCAAAGGTAAATCTGCTTATGCAGCAGTTTGAAGTGGATGTCATTGCCGCTATAATCAGGGCCGCGGCTATAGTAAAGGAACATCCCCGGCATGAAAATGCAAATCCCTGAGCCAATTCATAAGGAGTGGAGAAAATGGGCAGACTGCTTGTAATAAATGGACCCAACCTAAATCTTCTCGGAACCAGGGAGAAGGATATTTACGGTAAAAAATCCCTTGATGAGATAAACCGGGAAGTTGCGGGAGAAGCAAAGAAGCTTGGGTTCGAAGCGGATTTTGTGCAGAGCAACCATGAAGGAGCCATTATCGATTACATCCATTCAGCGCGCGGCCGGTATGACGTGCTGATTATAAATCCCGGGGCCTATACCCATTACAGCATTGCGATCCGCGATGCCATAAAAGCCGTTGAGATACCGACCATCGAGGTGCATTTGTCCAATATTCACGCAAGGGAGGAATTCAGGAGCAAGTCGGTTATTGCTCCCGTCTGTGTCGGACAGATATGCGGTTTCGGAAGCGACGGTTACGTCCTGGCCGTAAGGGCCGCGGCGATGTTCCTCGCTGCCGGACGCGGCAAATGAGCTGTAACATAAGATTGGAGGAACCTTTATGAACCGGGCTGACACGCAAAAGAGAATCGCGGAATTTCGCAGGGGTCTTGCCGGGAAATCACTGGAAGGAGCCCTGGTCGCGAAGAGGGAGAATTGTCTCTACCTGTCGGGATTTACGGGAGATTCGGCTTACCTCGCGATAACGCAGGGAGAAGCGTTTCTTGTCACTGATTTCAGGTATACGGAACAGGCGGAGGATGAAGCTCCGGATTATACAATAATTCGGCATGATAAAGGACTTGACGGAAAGACCGCGTCGGTTTTCCGCGAAAGAAATATAGGAAGGATCGGCTTCGAGGAGGATTATATCTCTTTCAAAACTTACGGCAATCTTTCCTCGGAGCTTGGAAGCGAATCGCTCGCGCCGCTGGAAGGTTTGACCGAAACCCTGAGGATGTACAAGGACGACTATGAGAAGGAACAGCTGAAAAAGGCCGCAGAGATAGCAGACAACGCCTTTGACCACATACTGGGATGCATCAGGCCAGGTGTTACAGAGCTTGAAATAGCCGCGGAACTTGAATATCACATGAAAAAACAGGGCGCAACAGGCGCTTCCTTTGAAATTATAGTGGCGTCGGGAAAACGTTCGTCGCTGCCCCACGGAACGGCGTCGGAAAAACGGATTGAATACGGCGACGCGGTTACGCTGGATTTCGGGGCCATATATAAAAACTACCGTTCCGACATGACAAGAACCGTGTTTGTAGGAAAACCCGACGAAGAGCTCAAACGGATATATGAAACGGTACTGGAAGCCCAGCTGCGCGCCCTTGAGAGCATCCGCGCGGGACTGAGCGGAAGGGAAGCAGACGCCGTTGCGAGGGACATAATCGACCGGGCCGGTTACAAAGGTTGCTTCGGGCACGGACTGGGCCATGGCGTCGGCCTGGAGATTCACGAAGAGCCAAGGCTTTCGCCGTCAGGCGGCAGGATCCTGGGAAGCGGAATGGCCGTTACCGTTGAGCCGGGCATATACATCGCGGGAAAAGGCGGTGTGAGGATCGAGGACCTCGTGTTTATTACCGACAGCGGTCCCGAGATTCTTTCGCGCTCGCCGAAAAACCTGATTGTTCTTTGACAGCAGTTGAAATTCTAAAATTTATATTTGATATCAGTAAATTTTTTCTTGAAATATGGCTTTGTTTATTTTAATATAAGTTTTGTCCGGTGAATTGCTCCGGGTTTCAGGGGAGCCTTTCCCGGTGATAATATTGCCGCGACCAGGAAAAACTAGTCCATAAGTGCATTATTCATTTTATTACATAGAATTGGAGGTTTAATATGATTTCTGCTGGTGATTTTAAAAACGGTATCACTTTTGAACTTGACGGACAGATATACCAGGTGGTGGAATTTCAGCACGTCAAACCCGGGAAGGGAGCTGCCTTTGTAAGGACCAAGCTCAAGAACATCATAACGGGCGCCACGATCGAAAAGTCCTTCAGCCCGACGGACAAGATGCCGAAGGCGCATATCGAACGCAAGGACATGCAGTATTTATATAATGACGGCGAACTTTACTACTTCATGGATACTGAAACCTATGAACAACTGCCGCTGGGCAAGGATACCATAGGCGATTCCCTCAAGTTTGTCAAGGAAAACATGGTAGTAAAAGTCCTGTCTCATAAAGGAAATGTATTCGGTATTGAGCCGCCTACCTTCGTCGAGCTCGTCGTAACGGACACTGAGCCTGGATTCAAGGGCGACACCGCAACGGGAGCCACAAAACCCGCCACTGTCGAAACCGGCGCGCAAATCAAGGTTCCGCTTTTCGTTAACAAGGGAGATGTTATCAGGATAGATACGCGTACCGGAGAGTATATGGAAAGGATTTAACGGAAACAATATTTTCAGGCTTTGGGCAAGTCCCAAAAGCTAAAGAACAAATTCGAACGGAGGGTTATCGAATGGGTTACTTGAGAGAAAAAGTCGCATACCTCAGGGGACTTGCTGAAGGAATGCAGCTTGACGATTCGACCAAGGAAGGCAAGCTTTTAAAGGAAATCCTGGAGGTGCTCGACGATTTTGCGCTGGCCATCGAAGACGTGGAGGAAATCCAGGACCAGATGGGCGAGCAGCTCGACATAATCGACGAGGACCTTTCTGAAGTGGAACGAGCCGTTTTTGACGAGGACGACGAAGACGACATTCTTTATTTCAAGGAGATCGAATGTCCCTACTGCAATGAGAAGATTGACGTGGACATAGATATGCTCGATGAGGGCGGAACAACGATAAAGTGCCCGGGCTGCGGCAGGGACATCGAAGTGGAATGGGACTGCTGCTGCGATGATGACGTCGATGATGACTACGAAGACGAAGATGAAGATGAATGCGATGAATGCGAGAAAGAATGAATAAAAAAGCGGATAAAAAGTAGATAAAAAAAGGAACGGCCTTGACAGACAGGCCGTTTTTTTATGCTTTTTTCGGTCAGGGATGATGTAATTTCCCGGCAAAACGGTAATAAGCCCGGCTTTGATTCAATATTAATTAAATTAAGTAATAAACAAAGGCCCATCAAAATATTTATTAAATACGGGACAAACATGACAAGTACTCCCAGCGGCAAAACGGGGTGAACACGTTGCAGACCAAGGACAAAACCGGAAAAAACGCAAAGGAAAGAATAACGGATCTTTTGAATTTTTTTCCCGATGATTTGAGAAATGTGCTCTGCAGGGCGGTTTGCTCAAACGCGGATAAACTGGAGGAAATACGCCTCAGGGCTGACAGACCGCTCATGCTCAGCTACGGCATGAGGGACTGGTATGTGGAGCCCGACGGATGTGTTGTTTCAAAGACGGACAAACCGTACCTTGTTAACGAAGAACAAATCCGCCGCGTGCTTGCGCAGATGTGTGAAAACTCAATATATGCCTACCAGGAAGAAATCAGGAACGGGTACATAACGCTGAGGGGCGGGCACAGGGTTGGCATTGCCGGGCGCGTGGTGTTTGACGGAGCCAGCGTAAAAAACATTAAGGATATTTCTGGGCTGAATATAAGAATTGCAAGGGAGATCGAGGGCTGCGCCGACAAACTGCTCAGGTTTGTGACCGAAGGGAAAAACCGGGTTCTGAATACGCTGATAGTTTCCCCTCCCCAGTGCGGCAAAACCACGATCCTTCGTGATTTGGCAAGGCTCCTCAGCAACGGCGACGCAGGCGGAACCTTTGGCGGCGTCAAGGTTGGCATTGTGGACGAAAGGTCGGAAATAGCGGCATGCTACAGGGGAAGTCCCCAGAACAACGTCGGCATAAGGACCGACGTGCTGGACGGATGCCCCAAGGCGCTCGGAATGCCAATGCTCCTTCGTTCCATGTCCCCTGATGTGATAATTACCGACGAAATTGGAAACGAGGGTGACTGCGAAGCCGTATTGAAGGTAATAAACGCCGGGGTTAAGATAATTGCTTCGGCCCACGGTTACAGCATTTCCGAGCTCAAAACCCGCAGAGAAGTGTTGAAAATGATGGAAGAGGCTGTGTTTGACCGCTACATTGTTCTGAGTAACACCAGGGGACCGGGGACCGTAAGGGAGATTGTTGACGGAAGAAGCATGGAGGTCATTTTCCGTGGGGAATGAGGTGAAAGCCATGGTGATTAAAATAATCGGAGGTCTCGTTATTATTACGGCTTCGTCGCTTGTTGGCTGGCTGCGCGCCTCGGAATACGCCGAAAGGCCGCGACAGCTCAGGGATCTCACCGGCAAACTGCAGATACTGGAAAACGAACTCAGCTTCATGTCTAGTCCTCTGCCCGAGGCATTCAGAAAAGTTGCGCAGACCGGCGGCATCACGGCGAAGATTTTCAGTTCGGCAGCCGAACTGCTCGAAAAATCGGCGGGTTTGTCCGCAAGCGCCGCATGGGAGACGGCGGTCAGAAAAATCAGGAATGAAACGGCTTTCACCGATGAAGACCTGGGTATAATCATCTCTTTCGGCCATATGCTGGGAAGTTCGGATCTCGAGGGACAGATCCGGAATATAAGGCTGACCCAGAACCGGCTTGAGATGCAGGAAAAAAAAGCGGAGGAAAGCCGCAGGAAGAACGAATCGATGGTGAAAAACCTCGGTTTTTTAGGCGGACTGGCGCTTGTCATATTCATTCTTTAAAGGAGAGTAAAGCCCAATGGACCTGATATTCAGAATTGCAGCCATCGGTATTCTGGTGGCGGTTTTGAACATAGTTCTCAACAAATCAGGAAAAGAAGAAATCTCGATGCTGACTACGCTGGCCGGGCTGATAATAGTGCTTTTGATGGTACTGCAGGAAATCAACAGGCTGTTTTCCACCATCAGGACGATGTTCAGTTTTTGAAGAGGGGGATCTGATTGGACATACTCCGGTTTGTCGGTATCGGAATTGTGGCAACGGCCATAATCGTGGTATTGAAATCGCAGAAGCCAGAACTGGGACTGTGGGTAACGCTTGCAGCGGGCACGTTCCTGTTCCTCATGGGAGCAGGACGGCTCTCGGCAGTGATAGATCTCCTCAGAAATTACGCGGACAGATCCGGGATAGACAGTACCTATGTGACGACTCTTTTAAAAATAATAGGCATTGCATATATAGCTGAATTCGGAGCCGAGATATGCAAGGACGCCGGCGAAAGCGCCATTGCGTCGAAAATAGAACTCGCAGGCAAGGTGATGATCATTGTCCTCGCGATGCCGATAATGACGTCGATTCTTGATCTTGTAATCCGTATCATGCCATGAGCGTTGCAGACGAGCCTTCAATGCGAGAGAAACAAAAGAGGATGGGACGATGGGAAAGAAAGTGGTTTTCATTTCCGCATTTCTGATATTCATGAAAGTACTGGCCCTGGGCGTTTCAGGCTCCCAGGACGGTGGAGACCTGCCCGAGATCCGCATTATTGAAGAACAGATTAAAGCCGGCGGGGTCGACGCCATAGGGGAATCCATAAGCCGCTACGCAGACGAGAGTTCAATGCAGCTTTTTCCCGATTTTGATCCTGAAAGCATTCTCAGGGACATTTCTACGGGACAATTCAACTTCAGCGTAAAAGGCTTCCTGGAAGCCGTTCTTCAATACGTTTTCCACGAAATGTACCTAAACATAAATCTGCTGCTGAGACTGGTAATCCTGGCGGTGCTCTGCGCGGTCCTCAATAACCTGCAGACTTCGTTTCTCAGCGAAAGCGTGGGTGAACTGGCGTTTTACACATGTTATATCGTCATGGCGTCGATCATGATCCTGAGCTTCAATTCAGTCATCACCATGGCTGTAACAATAATTGACAACATGGTTTCCTTCATGCAGTCCACGGTACCCGTTCTGCTGACATTGCTTGTTGCCGGCGGCAATATTACTTCCGCGGCAATTTTCAAACCAGTGCTGATTTCGGTTGCAGGCATCGGTGCGACCTTGCTCAAGGTGTTTTTTATCCCCCTGATATTTTTGTCTACGGTTTTGAGCATAGTGGACAATATCTCCGACAGGGTACAGATTTCCAGGCTGTCAGCTCTCCTGAAACAGGCAGGTGCCTGGGCGCTGGGCATTCTAATGACGGTTTTCATTGCCGTTGTGTCGGTGGAGGGAACCCTCGGTGCCGTAGTGGACGGAGTTACGAGCAAAACGGCGAAGTTTGCCATAGGCACGTTTATCCCGGTGGCGGGGAAATATCTCTCCGATGCGGCAGATACGGTGGTTGGCTGCACCCTGCTGATTAAGAACGCCGCTGGAGTTGTTGCAATGGCAGGCGTAATAATCATCTGCCTTGCGCCTATTTTGAAAATATTTGCGCTGATTGCGGTTTACAAGCTCGCATGCGTGTTCGTGGAACCGATTTCCCGGCAAAGGGTGACGAAATGCATAAATGATATGGCCGGTTCGCTTACCTTTATAGTCGGCATAATAGCATCTCTTGCGGTAATGTTCCTCATTTCCCTGGCCGTCATCGTCTGCGCCGGGAATATAAGCGCAATGGTGAGATAGAGGGTGAATGCGATGGTCGCTTTTGTGAAAAGCTGGATAATGACTGTCATAACCCTCGCGGTTTTTCTGACAATGATGGAAATACTGCTGCCTTCGGGCAGGACCAGGAAACTTGTCAACATGGTTTCGGGCTTTTTGATTGTAATTACGATAATCAATCCCGTTCTGGAGCGTTTCGGAAGCGGCGTGGATTTTGAAGGCATCAGCATTGAGGATGGGATGTTTCTCGAAATGAAGAGCATTGAGCAAAGCAGCAGGATCCTCGATGAAACGCAGACGCAACAGATTGTCGAATTGTACCGCCGGAACATTGGGGAAAGAATCCGGCAACTGTGTGAAAAAAGGGAGGACATCGTGTTCCTGGGTTCCGAGGTTCAGCTTGTCGAGGACAGCGCTTCGGAAAATTTCGGCAGGATACTGAGGATTTACGTTGATATAGCGATAACCAAAGGAGGACGGCACGGGATTGAACCCGTAAAACCGGTGCGCAGAATCACGATAGGGGGAGTGCCTTCTGAAGATTCCGGAAACGACCCCGGCTCACCGGTAAGGAAGGAGCTGGAGCGCGAGATAGCCGCGCATTTTGACGTGGGCGTCGACGATGTCGTTATTAATGTCTATGAAAACGGTTCCTACGATACGCCGGCGGAACGCCGGGAATAAAAACAGGCAAGGAGGTGACGATGCGCCTTGGAAGGAAATAAAAAGGCAAAAGCGCTTTGGGGCTTTTTCAGAAAGCCCGTAAGCAAAAAAACTTTTGAAAATGTTGCGATAGTTGTAATCATCTGCATCATAGCCATAATTGCCGCGGGCAATTTCATGCGCGACGGGGAAAAAAGCGTCAATGAGCCTGCGGCGGCCGCCGGGACTGAAAAGCCGGGCGAATCCCAAAGCTATGAAACCGACGATGCGTGGAGTTATGAAAAAGACCTCGAGAATATCCTTTCAAAAATAAAAGGAGTGGGAAATGTCGACGTGATGATTACCTTTGCGTCCACCGTGGAAGATGTCCCGGCCTTTCAGACCGAGAGGAGCGAAAACGGAACGAGTGAAAGGGACAGCGGCGGGGGAACGAGGGAAATAAACCAGAGCACGCTGAAGGAAACGATAATTTACGAGGAGATCCCGGGCGGCGGCAAAAAACCCGTGGTGGTCAAGAAAATGATGCCCGAGGTGAAGGGTGTGGTGGTAGCGGCTGACGGAGCCCACGACCCGGTTGTCAGGGAAAGCATCTGCAAGGCGGTGCAGGCGCTACTGGACGTGCCGCTGCACAGGATCCAGGTTTTCGAACGGGAATGAAGCGATGCCAAATTTTAAAAAAGATATAAGGCAAAAGATATAAAGCAGTCCGAATTTGAATATATATATTCTGAATATATGCATTATGTATATTCAGGTGTCAAGGGGGTTTATTATAATGATGGTGTTCAGAAAAAAGCAGATTGTTGTTCTTACGCTTATCATCATGATTATTGCGGCAGGCTATTTGCAGTATTCCTATAAAAAGAGCAGCAGTTCGGACGAGGCGAGCAGGAAAGCCGGCGAAGCCGTTTACGTCGACAACACCGGTGGCATAGGTGAGAACATTATTGCAGACGAAGAGAATAAGGTAGTGAAAGCTTCCAAGGAGGCTAATGAATTTTTCGCCGAGGCCAAGATCAACAAGGAAATTACGAGAAGCAGAAATGCCGATCAGCTGACCAAGATTTTTGAGGACCGGAATGTTTCCGAAGAGATAAGGGAGCAGGCCTATGAAAAAATGATGACAATGCTTTCGAATGCGGAGAAGGAAATGAAAGTGGAAAACCTTATAAAGCAAAAGGGATATGAAGATGTATTTGCGCTGATCGGTGACGACGGAAGTATTGATGTAATTGTCAAGGCACCTTCTCTCAATGCGGCCCAGGTGGCGCAGATTGCCGACATTGTTTCAAGACAGGCCAACGTGGAAATGAAAAATATCAAGATAAAACCCATGTATTAGTCAAGGTCCGCACAACAGAGGCTTGAAGGCCCTCCGTGGCGGGTAATGTTGATAATGCGTAATCAGTGTAGTATAATATCACTGCCGGAATAAGCCGCGGGCTTCATTAGGAGGGAATGAAGTGGAAGAAAAAATTCAAGGTCCCGTTGAAGATTTGGGCTCTATCAGGATAAACGAGGAAGTGGTTGCCATTATTGCCGGAATTGCGGCAACCGAGGTAAGTGGCGTCGCAGGCATGAGCGGCGGAATAGCCGGCGGTATAGCTGAAATGTTGGGACGCAAGAACCTTTCCAAGGGAGTCAAGGTCGAAGTCGGCGAAAAAGAGGCGGCTATTGATCTTTACATTATTGTTGAATACGGCAGCCGCATACCCGACGTTGCCTGGGAAATACAGGAAAAGGTCAAGAAGGCTGTTGAAACCATGACGGGCCTGGACGTAGTCGAAGTCAACATCCATGTGCAGGGAGTGAATATAGAAAAGGAATACAGGAAAGAAGTCCAGGAAGAGCAGCCTCCAAAGGTGAAATAATTCCGCAAAATAATCGGGCTGAAATTGCTGATCGGAAAATGATGAAAAATGCAGGTAATGAACATATCTGCATCAAACAGACTTAACAAGCATGAGACAAGCAAAAAGCAACAGAAAAAAACAAACATAAAACAAACTTAAACAAACTTAGTTCAACAGAATCAAGAAATAATCAGCTTAAAACAGTCACAGCAATCGACATATTTACATAATGCATGTTTTATAATAAAGAATGATTAAAATATGAAGAAAAAGAATGATTAAATATAGAAGAACAATTTAAATAGTATGTATATGTCAATAATATCAAAATAAACCTTTAGGGTTTATTTTTTTTACAAATTACACTATAATGTTAATATAAAACGGACAAAGCCCAATGTTGCAGAAAGAGGTGAATTTCCGTGAGTTTGTTCATGAGGGTGCTGCTTTTTATTTATGCCTTCTGCCTGACGATAATATCGGGTGTCGCCGTTTTTTGCGCCATTCAGCCCGATGTTTTTTACAGTTTCTCCGATTTCATGATAGGGGAAGTGCTGCAGGCTCCAGGTTCGAGGCTGGTTTTATTCCTGATAGCGCTCACCTTCTTTATTCTCAGCATGGTTTTTCTGCTTTCGGGTCTGAAAAACGAAAGGGAAAAAAGAGGAGTCAGCAAATTCACCAATATCGGAGAAATCAGGATATCATTGAATTCCATTGAAAACATTGCCCTTTCAGCTTCACGGCGGCCGATGGGCGTCAGGGAATCTAAGGCCTATGTTCATAAAAACGACGAAGGCGTTTCAGTAACCATCAGGCTCGTAGCTCTGCCCGATATAAACCTCCCCTCGCTTTCCGAGGATGTGCAACATAGGGTTAAAAGCGCAATAGAGGAAGCATCAGGCATAAGGGTGAATGAAGTTAAGGTAATTGTAGACAATATACATACCGGTTACAAGTCATCCAGGGTTGAATAGGATGGGGGGCTGAGAATGAACTGGGATACGCTGAAGAAATTCTACGACTCCCACCGCGGTGAAGTTATAGGGGCCATGGTAGGAGGATTCTGTTCCGTGGCGGTGCTGCTGATAGGCATATTCAATACGCTGTTTATTGCGGTATGCACCACGGCAGGTTATTACCTGGGAAAGAAACTGTCCCAGGACAAGGATTATCTGAAAAAGCTTCTCGACAAGGTTTTGCCTCCGGGGACCTACCGGTAGGTATCCGAACGCGCGGTTAAGCTGAAGATTCTGTTCACCGGCTTGTAACATGGAAATGTACATTGATAATGGAGGATACCAGATGGGAAGAAGAGCATCCCGGGAAATTGCGATGAAATTGCTGTATCAGCTGGAAATCCAGAAAGGGAACAGGGAACAGCAGATCAACTATGTTCTTGAGAATAACGTCCTGACCGAAAATGACAAGGCTTACATCAGGGATGTCGTGGACGGAGTCAAAAATAACCTTACGATTATTGACAACCAGATAAGCACCTACGCGAAGGACTGGAAGCTTTACAGGATTTCAAAGGTAGACCTTTCAATACTCCGGTTAAGCATTTATGAAATGATGTTCAGGACGGACATACCTCCTAATGTGTCCATCAATGAAGCGGTGGAACTGGCAAAAAAATATAGCGGCAGGGAAGCCGGAGCCTTTGTCAACGGTATCCTGGGCAAGGTTGCCGCGAATGTCGAAAATCAGCTGAATCCGTCCGTCGACAACTGAAATGGGAACTGAAATACATGAAGAATTCCTCGGGGATTCTTCATTTTTATTAGATACTCAGGGGTGTGCCATGCAGAATGTATTGACTGTTTCAGAGGTAAACCGGTATATCCGGGAATTGATTTCCCGTGACATTGTTTTGAACCGGCTGTGGGTAAAGGGGGAAATTTCCAACTTTAAATATCACTACTCGGGGCATTTGTATTTTACTTTGAAAGACGATACGAGCCTGCTTAGATGCGTTATGTTCAGGTCCAGGGCCCAGGCGCTCAGGTTTAAGCCCGAAAACGGCCTGAAGGTCATTATCGGGGGATATGTCTCGGTTTTCGAGCGCGACGGCCAATATCAGCTTTATGCCGAAGAAATGCAGCCCGATGGTCTGGGCAACCTTCACCTTGCTTTTGAGCAGCTCAAAGCCAGGCTGCAGCAGGAAGGCCTGTTTGACGCAAGATATAAAAAGAAATTGCCGTTCCTGCCGAGGGCGATTGGCGTTGTAACTTCTTCCACGGGAGCTGTAATAAGGGATATAATCAACGTGCTCGGAAGAAGGTTCCCAAACGTGGAAATCAAGCTTTTCCCCGTGGCGGTCCAGGGAGAGCTCGCCGCCCGCCAGGTGGCCTATGCCATTAAGAGACTCAATGAACTCAACAATGTTGACGTTATTATCCTTGCGCGCGGAGGAGGCTCGCTCGAGGAACTGTGGGCATTTAACGAGGAAATAGTGGCCAGGAGCATTTTTGCGTCCCGCATACCGATTATTTCCGCCATCGGGCATGAAACCGACTTTACGATCGCGGATTTTGTCGCCGATCTTCGCGCACCGACGCCGTCGGCCGCCGCGGAACTCGTTATTCCAGAGAAAATTGCGCTCCAGAACAGGATCTGTGAGCTCGAAATACGTTTGAAAAATTCCATGTACCGGTTTGCGGAAATTAAGAGGACAAAGCTTGAAAAACTTCTGGGCAGCGTTGCTTTCAGGCAGCCGTTCAACAGGGTTTACCAGGAGAGAATGAGGCTTGACGTGCTTGAACGGTACATGGTAAAAGCTGTTAAATCGCGCTTCGAAAAGGCACGCGCTGAATTTGCCGTGCTGGCCGGAAAACTAGACGCTTTGAGCCCGCTTACCATTATATCGAGAGGTTACGGCATAATAAAGTCCGTGGAAACCGGCAAGATAATCAATTCAGTGTCGTCGGTCAAGATCGGCGATCGTGTGCGTGTCGAAGTAGCGGACGGAAATATTGACTGTATCGTCGAAAACGTGGAAGAAGCCCCAGGGGCAGCCAGTGAAAAGAACAAGGAGGAAAAATGAAAATGAGCCAGGATGCGAACAAAAAGGAAATAACCTTTGAAGAAGCGATTTCTGAGCTTGAAAAGATAGTGGAAAAGCTTGAAAAGGGCGATTTGCCGCTTGAAGAATCGATTGACGTTTTCCAGCGCGGTATGGAGCTTTCCAGGTTCTGTACCAGGAGACTGGATGAAATTGAAAAGAAGATAAGCGTCCTTATTGAAAAGGAAAACGGCGAGGTTGTTGAAGAGCCGTTTGAAATAAAGGACGTGGCGGGCGCGGAATGAAAATTGAAGCACGCAGCAACGACCCGACAGACGCGATGCCGTGAAGCTATGTTACGATAGCGGCGTTTTTAAGGTATTAGCAGATATTATTTGATTAATTAAGACTCCGGCGGTCCTTACGGGAATCGAAATCTTATGATATAATTGCTTTCCAGACACATTGCTGCGACCGGAAGAGAATTCGTCGCGGACAATATAGCTGAAAACTAAATTGAGCAATTGACAGTGAGATTAGGTGGTGCAGTATTCTAGTCGACGCCGCCGGTTCTGAAGACGGGCCTAAAAATCCGTTAAAGGGCACATCGATGAAGTTCCTTGTGTCGGCTTGCTACGCCCAGTGGTGGGCTGATGCTGGGAGTTAAGGTTCAGGGGCGATCTGCAACGGCATGCAGGCGTTGACCCCTCTACCGTGGAGACCCTGACTTGTGGGTGAAAAGCAAACAGATTAAGTTCTGTTGCACGTCAGCTACGATCAGGGATTAAACCTGTTATGCGGTTTCTTTGCGAAGCTGCGAACAGAGTAGCCTGCCTTGAGTGAATAAGGTGGATAACGGATCGGATACGGAGGCATTGGCCGATGCCGAAGTATTATTGCTGTTTGAAACCTTATTTGCAAAAGAGGCTAGGAATCGGTAAGGCGTTGTCGGAGAAATTCTCTAGACTGTTCGTAAGAGGTATATTGAAGATTGCAGTGCGGACTAAGTGGCAATCAGGCCTTGCCGCAGGCAACTCGGCAACGGGGTTTTTAAAGGGAAACCGCTGGTTTGGCGACAAACCAGTAGACTCCGGGGAAATCCAGCCTGACCTAAGCCGCAAAATTTATTCAATATACCACCACCTAATTTTTTAATACCCGGGCGCGGAGCGTCCAGCTTCCGCCTTGTATTTGTACATAATCGCTGATATAATAATTTCCAACACAACAAAAATCATGTTAATGATTGGAGGATAGTTTTTGGAAAGTCATAATAACCGTTCGGAAGGCGACAGTAGCGGCAGCGACAAACGCCCGGCAAAAAGCAAGCGAAAGGCAAACGGTAAACGTAGTGAAAACAATAATAAGGAAAACAACAGAAAAGTTAATTTCCATTTTCGTAATTTTGATTCCAGAAAGGAAAACAGGCGCTGGATTATTTTAATCACCCTTTTAACATTCCTTATATCTTCCTTCCTGTCCCTTATTTCTTCGCTGATGGAAAACGCTAGCCTGCTGGCAGCTCTTGCAATTACCGTTTTAATTATTGTTATCGGGATTATTTTTGATATAATTGGAACTGCGGTGACCGCAGCCGATGAAGTTCCTTTTCATGCCATGGCTTCCAAGAAAATATATGGAGCCAGGGAAGCCATTTTTTTGATAAGGAACGCCGAGAAGGTGTCCAATTTTTGTAATGACGTTGTAGGCGACATCTGCGGAGTCATAAGCGGAGCCGGAGCCACCTACATCATTCTGAGGATAGCGGGAAATGCAGATACCCTGACATCCACGCTGACGGGTCTCGCTGTCACGGGACTTATAGCTTCCATGACGGTGGGAGGCAAGGCAATTGGCAAAACCGTAGCCATATCCAACAGCAACTATATTATTTATAAGACCGGGATTATTTTCAAATTCATAGCACGGAGAAAGAACAGCAGCAAGGCAAACAAAAGGAAAAAACATGTGAAAGAAGGTAGGAAACTGAATGGGGCTCTTGGAAGGAATCAACTCCCCTGAAGATCTGAAAAAACTTGACTATTCGAAATTGCCGGAGCTTGCCGATGAAATAAGAGAATTTTTGATAAATGTGGTATCCAGGACAGGTGGTCATATTGCTTCGAATCTCGGTGTGGTCGAACTTACCCTCGCGCTGCACTACGTGTTCAACACCCCCGAGGACAAGATAATATGGGATGTGGGACACCAGTCCTATGTGCATAAAATATTAACGGGCAGAAAGGACAGGTTTTATACTTTGAGACAAATGGACGGCATTTCGGGGTTCCCCAAGACCTGCGAAAGCGTCCACGACTGTTTCAACACAGGTCACAGCAGTACGGCCATTTCAGCCGCTCTCGGAATGGCCAAGGCACGTGATATAAAAAAGGACAGGTATTCCGTCGTGGCAGTTGTCGGAGACGGGGCGCTGACTGGAGGAATGGCCTTTGAAGCGCTGAATGATGCCGGCAGGTCCGATAATGATCTTATTGTAGTACTCAACGACAATGAGATGTCAATCGAAAAAAACGTCGGCGGACTTTCGAAATACCTGGGACGTATCAGGTCCGAACCCTTTTATTCAAAGGCAAAAAACGATTTTGACAATTTCCTGCTGAAAATCCCGGCCGTGGGAAAAAAAGCGGTAAAGGCCCTGAGCGCGGCAAAGGATTCTATCAAGTATCTGATAGTACCCGGAATGCTTTTTGAAGAGCTCGGCTTTACATACATAGGCCCGATTGACGGGCATGACGTGGTGGATTTGATCAAGGTTTTCGGAAGGGCGCGCCGCATGAAGGGTCCGGTGCTGATCCACGTTTGCACTGTCAAGGGCAAGGGATATATCCATGCGGAGAACAAGCCCGACCAGTTTCACGGTATTTCGCCGTTTGAAATTGAAACGGGCGAGGTGCTGAACAACGGCGGTCCCGGATACTCGGAGATTTTCGGCAGGCATCTCGTCAGCCTGGCAGAAAAGGATCCCTCGATTGCAGCGATAACCGCGGCAATGCCCCATGGCACGGGACTTAGCAGGTTTGCCGAGAGATTTCCTGAAAGGTTTTTTGATGTCGGAATTGCAGAGCAGCATGCTGTCACGTTTGCTGCGGGACTGGCCAAATGCGGCTTAAAGCCGGTGGTCGCCATATACTCCTCTTTCCTGCAGCGGGCGTACGACCAGATACTCCACGATGTGGCGCTGCAGAATCTCCATGTCGTGTTTGCCATAGACCGCGCAGGTGTTGTGGGAGAGGACGGCGAAACCCACCAGGGGCTTTATGACATTTCGTACCTGAGCCACATACCAAACATGACGATAATGGCCCCGTGCGATTACGAAGAGCTCAGGAGCATGCTGGAATTTGCGCTCAGGGAAATTAGGGGTCCTGTCGCCATTAGGTATCCCAGGGGCACGGGACAGGAAAAGCTGCTGGAACAAAACCCGGTGGCCTTCGGCAAGGGAATTTTGGTCAGGAAAGGCAACGACCTTACAATCATATCACTGGGCAACATGTGCACGACTGCGCTGGAAGCGGAAAGCATCCTGAGAAAAAACGGGTATTCCGTTGAAATAATTAACGCGAGGTTTGTAAAACCCCTCGATGAAGAAACAATAATTTCGTCGGCGATGAAAACCCGCAATGTATTTACGTTGGAGGATAACGCGCTGATAGGCGGTTTTGGCAGCCGGGTCCTGGCACTTTTGTGCGAAAAGGATGTAAAGGTGAATTTCAAAGCCTTTGGATACCCCGACCAGCCGATCCCTCACGGCCCGAGGAAGATGCTGATGGAGAAATACGGCCTTGATGCGCCATCAATTGCCGAAAAAATCATGAATTGCTGCAGTAAGTCCTGAATTGGGAGGTAGAAATTGGAGAAGGAACGACTTGATGTATTGCTCGTAAAAAAGGGTTTCTTCAGTTCGAGAGAAAGGGCCAGGAGCGCTGTCATGGCCGGAGTGGTTTACGTGGACGGGCAAAAGGCTGATAAACCGGGAATGAAATATGCTTCTGACAGCGATATTGCCATAAGGGAAAATATTATGCCCTATGTCAGCCGCGGAGGACTCAAGCTTGAGAAGGCGCTCAGGGTGTTTTCGATCGACCTTGCGGGGAAAACCGCCGTGGATGTCGGGGCATCGACGGGAGGATTCACCGACTGCATGCTCAAAAACGGAGCGGCCAAGGTGTATGCAGTCGATGTAGGATACGGGCAGCTCGCCTGGGAGCTCAGGCAGGATCCAAGGGTCGTTTGCATGGAAAGGACGAACATACGCTATGTGAAACCCTGTGACCTCGGGGAACAGGTGGATTTCGCATCCATTGACGTATCGTTTATTTCACTGGAGCTCGTGCTGCCCGTTGTGCACGATCTTTTGAAGGCGCAGGGCCAAGCTGTTTGCCTGATTAAACCCCAGTTTGAGGCTGGACGCGAAAAGGTCGGGAAAAAAGGTGTCGTCAGGGATCCGAAAGTTCATGTTGAAGTTATAGAGAAGGTAGCCGCCGCATCCTCGAAGCTCGGTTTCTCTGTTGAAGGGCTAGATTATTCGCCGGTAAAGGGTCCTGAAGGCAATATCGAGTACCTGATGCATCTTAAAAAAGTTCCCGGTGACGCTGCTCATTTCATCCGTCCTTTCGGGGATGGGGAAAGGTTCAGTGAAATCGTGGAAACAACGGTGTACAGGGCTCACAGCTCCCTGTAAAATGGTTTGAAAGCATAGTGTAAAATAATTGTAGGACATTTTCAGGATAAAAAATAACAAGAGATCCTCACTTTTTGATACGATGTAATCACCATAAAAAACCATTGAAAAGGAGGATCTCTTGTG
>JAMNXU010000018.1 GCA_023623175.1 Bacillota bacterium | reverse complement strand
GCTTCCGCTGCCGAAAGCCTGAATGTTCTCGCCTTTAATCCAAAAAGTAAGGTAGAAGGTCCTTTCTTCGCCGATCGGAACTATCACCGAACCCTGCCAGTTGCGCCAGCGCTGGGAATAGCCCGTGTAACTGTTGACTACTGGCTGGGTTATGGTAAGTTTGAGCGCATTGTTGCCACTGAAGACATTATTTCCACCGGACACAACTTCAGCAGAGCTTGCTCCCCCCGGAGTCCAGGGATCCCATTAAGGAATCGATGGCATACCATTTGCATTCGGCGGTCCCAGCGGATCCTCGAAATCCCAGTTGTTCAGCAAATTAGCAGGCAGTTGGGGTTCATCGGCGTATACCCCTGTAAAAGGAACAGAAAATAGAGTTAAGCATGCTACCAGCCACAATGCCAGCAGCCTTTTCCACAATGGAGTCTTCCTGCAGCTGTACACCATGTTGTTCACTCTGCTGCTCACCCTGTTGCTCGCCCTGTTCACTCTGTTGCTCGCTCTGATGTCCGCTCTGATATACACCGGTACCACCTCCATGTAAAATTGTTGTTTTATAGTAATATTATTCCATCATAAAAACACAGCAAGTAATATACCTGCAGACGAATAACCTGAGCCGGATAGTTCTTGAATCGGGTCATAGAAGCGGAAGAGATTACAAATATATGCGGGTATTTTTTGTTGCGCTTAAGTTACGGGATCATTTGAACGTCGAGTTAATTTACAGGGTTATTTAAGTGTCGCGCTTAAGTTACGGGATCATTTAAGCATTTGACACAGATGTAAGCACACTTTTGGATTTGCCTGATGATGCAGATTTGTCAGTATCAATATAGAATTACTGGGTTTTATTAATTTATAACAAAACGCCAATACTTATATTTTTAATAAATATATCTATATAATGCGGTTATTACTATTGACGTTAACATTTTACAATGATTTATGTAATTTTGTCAATAATATTGAAATATTTCCCGTTATTAAGTCCTCTTTTATTGAATTTTTCCCATATTGAGGGTAGACACTTTTCAAAAATCGACGAATCAAGCCGGGAAATAGCCATGGGGACGGTTCTCTTGTCCCGGATGCGACGACCGCGGAATATGGCAACTGTCTCCTGTCCCTAACAAACAGGGAACACAAAACCGCTCCGACACGCGACAAAATTTCCCTTAAGGATTCATCTGTCATCATTAGCCTCCGCGATGTCGTATTTCTTCGTTCTCCATTGAATATACTCTTCGGCTGTTTTATCAATGAAATTATTGATAAATTCCGGAGGAAAAGCGGCCGAAGGCCCGGTTTCATTCTCCACGTTCCATTTATAGTAGCCTTCGATAAATTTCTTCAATTCCACGGCCGTTGCACCGGGAATAGGCCCATATTCAGAAACATTTACCGACAGCATCCGCTCCCATATGTCCTGCAGCCATTTGTCGTGGTGGAATGCGTAACTGTCAGTCAGGCTTATTTCTTTTCGATATCTTATAAACCAATCATCTCCGGCAATTTTTATGAACTCGTCCCGTGCTAAGATGTCCCACCGCCAGTCGGTATACAAATGAAGCAGGATCCCTTCAGCGAAATCATCGGAAGGCGGTGTCTGAATGGCAAGATCGGCCAATGCCCGGTTCCTGTCCAGGACATTTCTGAAATGGGTAATATCTTTCTCCTTCCAGGCCGCAACTGCATCAGGAGCAATGCTTCCGAGGAAAAACATTACGCTCCCTTCCGGCCTGATCCTGCGTGCTAAAAGTAAATGTACCATCAATCCCGACATAATTAACCATCAATCCATTTAATAAATCCTGTTTTGTCTTTCCTGTTGAAACCGCATTTTTCATAAAATCTCAATGTCTTTTCATCCCTGGCTCCGGTAAGCAGCATGATTTTGTAACATCCCTTGCCTGCTGCGATATCGCATGCCTTTTGCATAAGGGCTCCCGCGTATCCCCTGTTTCTGAAATCCTTATGCGCTTGTAGAGCCTTGATGCCCCCATGCAGCTCGCATTCAGCAATTTGTTTGTGCGCCCGCCGGTTACTGCTAAGCTGAGCGCATTCCCCAGGCTGTTTTCCGGCAATCCCTGACGCTTATGCATGCTCACTTAGCTCTCAACTTATTGCTCGCGGAAACTTACATTGTCCTGCAGGATATTTTCGTTCGAATTCCCGCTAATTTGCACATCCTTTGAATTGGAAACATAAATGGAATGATTGTCCGATGGGCTCGCGGCATAGGAATACATTCCAAAGCTGCTGAAGTCATTGTCTTTTATAACCAGGCCATCGGTGGAAGTTGCAAAAACGCAATAATGGCCGATGTTTTCAAACTTGTTGTTTTCTATCCGTATATTTTTATGGATCGGGGCAGGCGAATTGGCACCATAGGCATCATGGCTGGTTTTTATCGTAATTGCGCCAAACCTGTAATCGTTCGTGTAGTCAGTACAAATATTCTTGAAAGTATTGTCGTGGATATAAACATTGGCCGACGGCCCCATTTCATTCCATCTGTCGATGTCAGGGGCAATAAGAATTGCTGCAAGTCTCAATTTCTCAAAAGAGCAATTCCTGATTTCCACATTTTCCGTCTGGATCAGGAATGCCCTTGCGCGGCTGTTGGATACGCTGCATTTGTCAATAATCACCGAAGGCATCATTGCCCTGTTGGCCACGTATGCACCGGCTTCAAGGCCTTCGGGAATCGCATCCAATACTGCGACCGAATCTTTGTATTCTTTTATTGTAGCTGTTCCAATCGGTGTAAAGCTCGCACCATAGAACATAAGTGTATCACCGGCTTCGCACCAACTACCCGACATTGGTCTTCCTCCCGAGGCGCTGACCAAGGTTATTTCGCTTTTAGCAGCGTCAACGGAAGCAACCCTTGCAGCATTATGGTGCACGTTCAGCGAATCATCTCCCAGGCCTACAAAAACACAGTTTTTCAACTGGAGAGAACCTCTCAGACCAATTACATATATCCCGTCCACGTTGGAAGACCATATTGCTTCGCTTCCCTTTTTGGGTGCAATGGAAAATCCGTCAAAACTGAAATTCTTATTGTTTTGACCAATCTCAAAGGTGGAGCTTGGGCTGCAATAGACCCAGCAGTTCTTCACCTTAATACCGTCATTCATTCTGAAGGTAAAAGCCGGCGATGCGTAGGAAGCCATCGTGAACCGGATAACAATCCTGTCCCCTATATTGCCGAAATAGCCCTCAATTCCGTATATACCGTTCTCCGCATCCTTCATGACCGTTTCATATCCTACATCCTGCGACGCAGGCCAATATTCTTCCAGGGGAATATTTTCAGAAGTGAATATGTTTACAGTCACCGCAAATTCCCCGCCGCGAAGCCTCGGCTTTTCTTTGTCATTGTAATATTCCTCGAAAAGCTTGATGTATGTATAACCGTCTTCCATGGCCGTAATAACGCCGCTGGCGCTGGTATGATTGTAAAAATCAAAATGCAGACCTTCCATCGTCACATTGGTGTTATTTTCAAAACTGATAATCCTGCTGTTGCCGTATTTTGCACGGTCGCTCTTATCTCTCGGATTATAGGACGCATTAATGATCGTAGCATCTTTCCCTTTTATTGTTATATTGCTTTTTTCTTTAATCTGAATCGAAGCCTCAATGTAATATTTCCCCGGCGGAAAATATACAACGCTCCCCTCCTGGGCTGATGAAATAATCTCATTAATCTTTTCCGTGTTCTTGGCAGCCGCATTTAAATCATTCTTTACCACGCCAAGCTTTGTTACATCCAGCCTTTTGGTGCTGGAAGCACTGCAAGCGGTCAGCCCGAAAACAATGCTCGTCACTAACATAAATAAATACATAAATTTTGACATCGGAAGCACTCCTTTCAGATAATGGATTGTAAGCCGGGACATGGGGACGGTTCTCCTGTCCCAGCATGGGACACGGGGACGGTTCTCCTGTCCCACGAGGCACAAGTCGGGTTTGGGGCGATTTTTCTGTATCCTCAACAAAAGACATCTTGCCGGCAATATTCGTCTGTACCATTAAACATGAATACCGATATAGTTCTTATGCGATGAGATACAGGCTGAATACCGATACAGTATTCCGCGAACGGGATATAGTCTGAATATCGGTACAGTTCCCCTGTCCCTAAACACTAGCCCAGGTTTCCCGTCTAAACCCCGGTGTAATTGTTATACGCAAAAACTTCTCAATAATAATGAAATTTTTCAATTATTTAGCAATTTTTCACAGTGAAATTAATTATAGTTATATAATACTAATAACCCATAATGAAATCTAACACGCATTTTCTATTAGTTTGTTCTATCTTTGTCTTTGCAGCCATCAACTTTCTTTTTCTTCCTGCCTGCTGATACTCCTGCCAATACTTATTCTGGCCTATAAGTAAGAATGATAAAATATTTTTCCGCCTAAACAAATATTTCCTGCCCAAAATAAACATATCCCGTACTATTCAAACCGTACGGGATACAAGAGGAGGAAGGAAACAGTGACCATTTAACCTCACTGTTTGGACGTACTTCTTATCATCAATCGAATTCAACCTACTTTTCAAAATGTTAACAAAAAATTGACAAAAAACCATCACCCTATAGTATGATATAGGCGCAGGTGCAGCAACATAACCAACTTCATGGCCGTTCCTGCAACGATTCGGACTGTTATCAGGCTTGATGGACAGAACCGTTATTTTAAAGCAATATTCTTCGGGATACCAAAGTTTCATATTATTAACTCTCCGTAAAATTTAGTCCAGGTACAATGTGAGAACACTATTAATCCGGTTCGGCTTCCCTCGTAAATATTCTCCTCATTTAACGAACCCCGTCTTCTCTGCCAAATAAGCTCTCAACTCCTCAATTGCAACCGTTTCCTGCCGCATGGTATCGCGATCCCGTACCGTAACCGTATTATGCTCAAGGGTCTCATCATCAACCGTAACTGCATATGGAGTTCCGACAGCATCACCCCTGCGGTAGCGCCTGCCGATATTTCCGGCATCATCATAAGAAACCATAAAATACTTTCTCAGCTCATTGAATATTTCCTGTGCTTTTTCAGCATGGCGTTTTTTAATTAGAGGCAGTACATTTACCTTGAAGGGTGCAAGAAACGGGCTGATTTTCAGGACCTCCCTTGTTTCTCTGTTTTCCAGTTTCTCCAACGTTAATGACTCAAACAGGACAGCAAGAACAATCCGGTCAAGTCCGTAAGTTGACTCAATCACATAAGGGATATATTTTTCATTTGACGAAACATCAAAGTACTCCATACTCTTCTTTGAATATTCCTGATGCCTGCGCAAATCGAAATCGGTCCTGTTATGAGTCCCGTTTATCTCGCCCCATCCGAAGGGAAACAGGTACTCTATATCACAGGCGGCCTTTGCATAATGGGCCAGTTTTTCATGATCATGAAAACGCAAACGCTCCCTTGGCAGCCCGATAAATTCGAAAAATTCAATACCATAATTTTTGAAATATTCATACAGGGCTTCATCATCCCCAGGCTTGCAGAAAGTCTGGTATTCCATCTGCTCAAATTCAATCGTACGAAACGTGAAATTACCGGGTGTAATCTCATTGCGAAAAGCCTTTCCGATCTGTCCAATGCTGAATGGCAGTTTCGTTCTCATGGTGCGCAAAACGTTCAGGAAATTCACATATTCACCCTGGGCATTCTCCGGGCGCAGATAGACAGTAATGGATGAATCTTGGGTTACACCGCGCTGCGTCGCAAACATGAGATTAAACTGCCTGATATCGGTGAAATTTGATTTGCCGCATTTGGGGCAAGGCACCTTTTTCTCCCGGATATAGCTCATCATCATCTCCTGGGTCATAGAATCTGTGTTTACAGAGGCGTCATAGCTGCTTATCAGGTTATCAGCCCGATGCCTTGTCTTGCACTCTTTGCAATCCAGCAACGGGTCGGAAAAGCTGTCCAAATGCCCGCTGGCTTTCCATACGGTAGGATTCATAAGAATGCTAGAATCCAGCTCATAGCTGTTATCCCTCCTCTGTATAAAATAATACCTCCAGGCGTCCTTTATGTTATTTTTCAATCTCGTGCCGAGCGGCCCATAATCCCATGTATTTGCTAATCCGCCGTATATCTCGCTTCCCTGGAAAATAAACCCGTACCGGTTGCAATATGACACCATTTCTTCCATGGTTACCTTACTCATACAATCATCCTCCCATCTGATTCTTAATAATGAAAATTCTCACATATAGTTAAATTTCTGTATTGATATATTAATTAATAACAAAGTTTCTAAAAGTAAATCCTTTACTTTAAAGATAAATTTTCTGATAATAAAAAAGTCCGCTCCGAGCTTAAAGCTCAGGGCGAACTTATATTATGTCCGTGGTTCCACCTGAATTCAGATAGAATCTGCTCTCTGCCGGCACAAATATATATGCAGCTTCCCTTTTAACGGGGGAAAATCCGTTGGTGTCTACTCGGAGACTCTCCTTTAAAGCACTTTTCTCCTAAAGTGATTCTCCTTTCAAACCACAGTTCAAAAGCGCCTTCTATATTGCCGTCATAAAGATTCGCACCGGCCATCTTCTCTCTGAAATCGGGCAATATATACTACTCTTTCTCATTACCTTTGAAATATTTATTTTTTAAAAGAATATGCGATTTATGTCCTGTTGTCAACCGTTAGCCTTGTTTTCATCTACTGATTTACCTTAACACAATATCTCCACCGTCTTAGCATGGCAGCAGGCTTTAATATCATTTATCGTTCGTTTGAAATAATCCTTGATGTATCACCCCATTCCCTTCTCCACATTTCGCGATGGCAGATTGTTTCAAAGCCGATGGCTGTATAAAATTCCGATACACCGCCGAAACAATATCTTGCGCCCAGCGCTTTTGTTTTCTTCATACCCTCAGTAAGGGCGATCGTGGCAAGTCCCTTCCTGCGATGCTCGGGAACGGTTGCAAGGGGCTCCAGGTAAGTATATTTGTTTTTTTCGTCGAACCACATCCCTGCAAAACATGCGTAATCCCCATTTGGCGCCTTTATTACGGTTGTGAGATCTCTCCTGAAATTCGGCCCGCTTTGCATCTGAATACGGCAGTCAATATCATCATCAGGTTTATCGCCGTTATCAAATCCCTTCCAGAGGCAATCATGTATCTTCCTGTAATCATTTTCTTCTTTTAGCGATATGACGGTATAGCCGTCGGGTAATTCAACATCGGGATACGGCTTGTTGTAACTGAATATTCTCACGGGCTCGGTGTGTACTCTTGTATAACCCTTTTGTTTCAACAGCTCGATTTTATCTTTTTCCTTATCAGTCACCCAAACCGAGAGGATCTTCCTGCCGTTTTTCATTACAGACAGCTCTTTTTCCGCATGTTCGAGCATTTCTGGCAAAAGGAATGTGTGCTTGGAATCTGTAACAAGAAAGCTCTCCCCCACATCCATTTCATAGCACGCAATGCCGACAAGTTCGCCGTTCTCCTCCCAAAGTCCGAAACGATGGGTCAGCTTATGATTAAAATACGGATGAGTATGCGCATACTCGAAAAACTGCGGCAACAGGTAGCTATTCAGGGTATCAGGCGAATAAATGTCGGTAAGAAAGCTGTGAACCCTGGTAAAATCAGTAAGGAGTTTATATCTTCTTTTATAAATGTCCTGTTCCATAGACATCACCTCATCATAATGAGTTAAGGCAAATTTTAAATAATCGAAGCTAACAAACAGCCTGGCATTTACGCCCTTTGCGGCTAAAAGTACAACATTTTTCACCTTGTGATTTTGTGCTGAAAATAAAAACTACATTTCAGCGACTGTTTTATCGCTGAAAATGGAGTTACTTATTGCAAATCAGCCCGGAAAAATTCGTGGTTATCTCCGATACTATGGCTTCCAGTATTTCTCTATGGTTTGTTTGGCCAGCTCCACATATCTTCTTCCCCGCTCATAGTCTCCATGGATCGTGTTAACCTCTCTCTGGGCAATCTCGAGCATACAGCCTGATGCCGCTTCAGCGATATCCTTAAAGCAATTGATAATTCCCTCTTCATCGAGAGGACCTTCAAGGGTGACGAATTCAGCCCGGGGTTTGCTGTAATAAACTATATTACTTCCGCGGAGATATTCACCGACGAGTTTTTCGTTGTTAAACGGCGATACCGACAGCTTGCGGAGGTTTTTCCACTGGCTGATGTACTTCCAGATGGCGTCCACCCTTTCGCAACAGCCATAGGACAACAATCCGAACCGTTTTGCGAGCCTGTCCTGGTAAGGGAACACAAACTCGGCAAAGGTCTCCGGCGAAACCGCCGTTGTTTCCTGGGACTCCAGGAACCCCCAACAATCGGTGGTTTTAGTCGCCTTATCCGTCGGAAGCTCATGGTTGAAGGCAAAGCTTTCCTGGGCAACCGGGCTCACATCGGTGGTAGGCAGCAAAAGGCCTTCGTTTTCCAGGAAATCGTAATACCGTTCATATACCCTGCAGGCATTATCCATGACTTTATGCAATAAATCGGGATAATCATACATCGACAGGTACAGGTTCTCCATCCCCATCAGGTGAACCAGGTGGTAAGTAATAGCGCCGGGCAGGCTCGGCATAACTTTTCTGACCTTGAGAATATCCCCGAAAACGTCGTTGGCAAGCTCAATTCTCTCATTTGTCTCCTGCATGTCTGCGCCAAAGCTTCCTTCTGTGAACTTGTCAAAATCTTCTTCAAGGTCATTTATGACAGGCACTATGTGATAGCCCTTCGCATTTTCACCTTCGCTTTTAATACGTTTAGGTTCATTTCCAAAGGGTTTTACCCAGGTATTCTGCCGGACCAAGAACTCACCGGTTAACGGAGTATCGTCGTTAAACAACTCCCTGCCCGCTGACTGGAAAAGCAGGCTGAATTCCAGTTCCCTTGCCTTTTTGCCTTCGCACTTCATACGGGGCGTTATCGTTTCATTGGTGAAGTTCGACACAAGAAATCTCACCGTGGGCTCGCCGATTTTACCTTCCTCGATGCACTTCCATTTTTTAAGTATTTTCTCATTTTCCTCTGAGTTGGCGAGCTCAAGATGCCGTTTCGCAAGCTCTCTAAGCCTTTCGCGATCCTTTTTTGATATCATATCCATAAATTATCTCCCTTTACTGTTTATATGCCAAGATTATATCATTGGCAGAACAGGCAATGTCAAGGGATAAGGTTTGACAAAAAGTCTTCCTGAAAAGCCGTCATCGCTTTAATAGTTAGGACAAGGGAACCGTCCCCGTGTCCCAGTCCCCGTGTCCCATAGTTGGGACAGGAGAACCGTCCCCGTGTCCCAGGGAACAGTCGGAGAACAGTCCCCGTGTCCCACTAATGTAACTGATAAGTTACCCGGCTTAACTGGGAGGTCATTGAGAGTACTATTACCAGAATTTATAATGTATTTGACCGGTCGAAATTATAAAAATCGGAGGTTACAAAATATGAATATTGAAATGGGTAAAAAAATCAAAACATTGCGTTTGCAAAAAGGTATGACCCAGGAAGAACTGGCAACAAAACTTAATATATCATCTCAGGCAGTGTCCAAGTGGGAGAACAATATTACCATGCCAGATATACAGATACTTCCGGATTTATCCGTATTATTCGGTGTCACAATTGACGAACTGTTTGAACTGACCGATAAAACGCATTTGGAACGCATAAAAAATATAATCTATAATCAGCGCATAATATCAAAAGACGATTTTGACTACGCAGAACAATTTCTTATACGCAAACTGAATGACACCGAGAAAAGAGCTCAATGTCTCTCACTGCTTGCAGAACTGCATATTCATCGTTCCAATGAACACCGTGAGCTGGCTTCCCTGTATGCAAAAGATGCGCTGGCAATTGATCCCTATAAAAAATGCACACATAACGCTTTGAGAGATGCAGAGCAGGGAGCCATTTTTGACTGGAACTTCTCAAACCGGCATAAACTCATTGAATATTATAAAAATTTCATACAGGAGCATCCGGATTACTGGGAAGCTTACAAGTGGCTTTTGAATTACCTGATTGCGGACGGCAGGTGTGCTGAAGCGAGAGAAGTTCTGGAGAAATTGAATAAAATCCATCCAGGATATTTATATCAGCTGTACGGCGGTTTGATATGCAAGGAAGAAGGCAATCTTCCCCAGGCGTTGGCTCTTTGGGAACAGATGACCGATCTTTATCCCAATGAATGGATTGCCTGGGTCAGCAGAGGGGATTGCATGGCAAAACTCTGCAGATATGAAGAAGCAATAGAATACTACACAAAAGGGTACGAGCTGCAGCCAAGCCCCAAATATACCGATTCTCTGGTAGCAATTTCACACATATATGAAATCCAGGGCAACTACAGTAAGGCTATTGAAAAAATCAATGAAATTATTGAACTTCTGAAAAACGACTGGAAAATCACAGAAGGAGATCCCATTGATTTCTTCAAAAGAGAAATAGAGCGATTAAAGCTGGCGCAGAATAAACGGGCGAAAAATTAATGATTTACAGACCTGTCACGGGGACGGTTTTATGACACTGTACAAAATAGACAGTGTCAGGAAAACCGTCTCCCTGGCAGTGTACGAAGCTTTATCCCAATGTTTCAGGCTGACATTGATTTTATATTCTGTCCCGATCCCGCGGCATGCATCCCCTCAAACCCATTCCGGCGAATATTTCTCTAGCCAGTAATTGGCCTGGATCATGTAAGCCATCATCTGCGGGGCTGCCATGAGCTGGCCGAACCATGGTCTGCCGTATTCAGCCGGCGCCTGTATGAAAGAAAGTGCTTTTTTCTTATCAATGATTGCCATGATCGGCGAGTTGGGATTGTTTATAATCTCTCTGAGTCTCTGCCCGAGCAGTCGCTCATAATTGGGATTATAGGTTTTGGGGTAGGGGCTCTTTTTGCGCGACAGGATCTCGCGCGGCAGCAGGCTCTTTCCAGCTTCCCTCAAAAGCGCCTTTTCGATGCCGCCCCTGAACTTAATATCCCAAGGCACATTGAATACATATTCGATAATCCTGTGGTCGGCAAAAGGCACTCTCGCTTCAAGACCGGAAAACATGCTTGCCCTGTCCATTCGGTCCAGCAGCGTCTGCATGAACCACTTGATATTAAGATAAGTAATTTCCCTTCGCCTTTTGTCAACAGCATTCTCGCCGTCGAGACGCGGAACCTCGCTGAGCGATTCGTTGTACCTCGCTGATACGTATTCCCTGAGCTGAAGTTCCCGGCTGAAATCATCTGATAACAATAGCGTTCTTGCGTCCATTTCCCTTGACCACGGGAATCCGTTGACCCACATCAGTTCTTCCCTGTAAAACCAGGGATACCCGCCGAAAATCTCATCGGCGCACTCTCCCGTCAGCGCAACCTTGTTATGGCGCTTGACAAGCGAGCAGAAATACAGCAGCGAACCGTCAATATCAGCCATTCCGGGCAGATCTCTCGCGTCAACAGCGGCGTATAGCAGGTCGGCCAGCAGGTTTTCATCACATTCAAGGTAAGTATGATTTACATTGTATTTCGAAACCATTATATCCACGTAGGGCCTGTCTCGCTCAGGCTGAAAAGCATTGGACCGGAAAAACAGGCTGTTGTCCTTGAAATCAAAGGAGAACGTGTTTAGCCTTACCCCGTTTTCATTCAAATAATCGGAAGCTACCGCCGTTACAATGCTCGAATCAATCCCGCCGGACAAAAAGCTGCAGACCGGAACATCGGAAACCATCTGCCTTCTTATCGCGTCGCGCACGAGGAATGACACCTTTTCCACCGTTTCTCCAGGACTGTCAGTATGAGCGCTGCTCTCCAGGTCCCAATACCGGACGGCGCTGAATCCTTTTTCCGAGAAAACAGCATAGTGCCCGGGCCTTACTTCTCTGATGCCGTGGAAAACACCGTTGCCCGGCGTTCTTGCCGGTCCTACGCCGAAAATCTCCCTGAAACTGTCAAGGTCAACTTTTGGCTTTATACCCGGATAACAAAAAAGCGCCTTTATCTCGGAACCAAAAACCAGGGTGCCATCGTGCATGGAATAAAACAGCGGTTTCACTCCGACCCGGTCGCGGTATAACACGAGCCTTCCTTGCCTTCCGTCCCATATGGCAAAGGCAAAAATGCCGTTCAGTTTATTTACGAAATTGATTCCATGATGCATGTAGGCATATAGTATGACCTCGGTATCGGTGGTCGTCCTGAACACGTATCCCGCCCTCTCCAGTTCCGGGACCAGCTCATCGGTGTTGTATATTTCACCGTTATATACAATTACATATTCATCATCACCGGCAGTTCTGACTATTGGCTGTGCCCCGTTGCTCAGGTCCCTTATCGACAGGCGGGTATGGGCAAGCCCAACATGGGGTCGCAGGTATTCTCCGGTATTGTCGCTTCCGCGATGGGCTATGGACTTTCTCATATTAACCAGGACATTATTCCAGAATTCGCTTTGCCTGGTATAATCAGAACTGAAATTGCAAAATCCGGCTATTCCACACATATAAGCACCTCGCTGATAAATTAATAAAAAACAAAGGCGCTGCGGACGATAAAGGCAATCGTCCGGCGAACGCCTTTGTTCACATTCATCAGTATATGCTCCGCGTGGAAAAATGAACACCTACAGTCGCATTTTCCTTATCCTGTCCATGGCTTTTAAAACATTATCCCTGTTACCGAAAGCGGTCAGGCGGAAGAATCCTTCGCCGTTCGCCCCGAATCCTGAACCCGGAGTTCCCACGAGACCGTATTCCTTTAGCAGCATGTCAAAAAATTCCCACGACGACATGCCGTCGGGACATTTCAGCCAGATGTACGGCGAATTTTTGCCGCCCGTGAACCAGATGCCGAGCTCGGCCAGGGTCTCAGTAATAATCCTCGCGTTATCGAGGTAATATTTAATGTTTTCTTTTACCTGCTTCAATCCCTCTTCAGTAAATACCGCTTCAGCTCCCCTCTGGACTATGTACGACACGCCGTTGAATTTAGTCGTCTGCCGCCTGAGCCACAGCTTGTTCAGGGACACGCCGTTTCTCACAAGTTCAAGGGGCACGATTGTATAACCGCATCGAACTCCCGTAAACCCTGCGGTTTTTGAAAGCGAGCAAAATTCAATGGCACACTGTTTCGCCCCATCAACCTGGTAGATGCTTGTCGGCAGGTCGCTGTCCTGTATGTATGCCTCGTAGGCACTGTCAAACAGGATGACGGCATCGTTTTTTATCGCCCAGTCGATCCACACTTTCAGCTGTGCTTTCGTATAAACCGCTCCGGTAGGATTGTTGGGCGAACATATATACACTATGTCATACACTTCCCCGGGATCAGGCAACGGCAAAAAACCGTTTTCCGCGTTGCCGTTCAAAAACGTGATTTTACGCCCTGCCATTATGTTCGTGTCAACATACACCGGGTAGACGGGATCGGGAATAAGGACAGAATTATCCGTATCGAATATATCGAGGATATTCCCGAGGTCGCTTTTCGCGCCGTCGCTGATGAAAACCTCGTTTTCCGAAAGTTCTACGCCCTTTTTGGCATAATATCCGCATACCGCGTGCCTCAAAAAGGAGTATCCCTGTTCCTCTCCATACCCCCTGAAAGTTTCGGCGTTTCCCATTTCCAAAACCGCTCTTCCCATGGCTTCCACAACCGCGGGAACGAGCGGAAGCGTGACATCTCCAATGCCGAGGCGTATGATCTCAACATCGGGGTTTTGCGCTTTATATTCATTTACCTTCCTCCCAATCAGTGAAAAAAGGTAACTTTCCTTCAGGTCCAGGAAATTTTTGTTTATATTCATACTATCACCCTGTTCAGAATTCTCAAAATTAATCATGAATTTTGGCAACTCATCTTTAAAGCAAATTTAGTTTTTGCAGTAAAATCAATCATCCGAAATATCAAAATAAGTCAGAAATATATTAAAATTAATCAGAAATATATATAAACGAACAGGGTATCAGCCAAATTCCTGCCGGGGCCATTTGCAGAATGACATCCTTTTTATCCTGCAGCCCGGGACCCGGATTCGGGTCTCTTTCCTATCCATTGTATAATCATCGTTCTGTTTCATAACCATACCATTTCACAGCCATACCGCTTCAAAATTTAATCTATTTTACAACTATTGCGTTTCCTGGCCAATCCGTTTCACAACCATTCCATTTCATGACCGCTACATTTCATGACTACCGAATTCATTACCATTCAGTTTTGTACCCATTCTGCCTGGTATCTTTCCATTTTGAATCTGATCCATTCATATGCCTTCCCATTTCATGGCCATTACATTTCTTTCACGGACACTACGTTTCATATCCAGGTAAATATATTGATATTCCATTTTAACGGGATATTCCATTAAAAAGCCTCTAATTATAATGCCTTTCATCTCAGATGCAGTTCCGTTTCATAACTGCTCCAAACTATCCCGGTCCGCTACCGTTCTGTTTTCGTTCTGTTTTCATTCTGTTTTATTTACCGGCCTGTTCCTTCCCCATGGAGGCCCTTACAAGGCCCATAAACAACGGATGGGGTTTGTTCGGGCGGCTCTTGAACTCGGGATGAAATTGCACTCCCACGAAAAATTTGTGCCCGGACAATTCTACAGCCTCCACAAGCTTGTTGTCAGGCGAGGTTCCGCTTATGACCAATCCATTTTTCACAAGAACATCCCTGTATGCGTTGTTGACTTCAAACCTGTGCCTGTGCCGTTCACTGATCATCGTCTCTCCATACAGGCTAAAGAGCAGCGTATTTTCGCTGATCCTGCACGGATAGGCGCCGAGCCTCATGGTTCCGCCTTTTCTCTCGATACCGATCTGTTCTTCCATCAAATCTATGACCTTATGGGGCGACATCTCGTCAAACTCCCCGGAATTGGCTCTTTCCAGCCCGCATACATTGCGCGCAAATTCAATTACGGCAACCTGCATTCCAAGGCAAATACCCAGGAATGGAATGTTGTTTTCACGCGCGTACCTGCAGGCGGCTATCTTGCCTTCAATTCCCCTGTCGCCGAATCCTCCCGGGACAATCATGCCGTCTATATCACCAAATAATTCTGAACTGTTCTTTTCCGTTACTTCCTCGCTGTTTATCCACTTGATATTCACGTTCGTGCCGGTTTCAAAACTCGCGTGATTCAGGCTTTCAATGATTGAAAGATAGGCGTCGTGCAGCTTTACGTATTTGCCCACTATGGCGATGACCGTCTGGTCTTTGCGCTCATGAATTTTCCGTATCATGTCCTCCCATTCGCTCAGGTCCGGCTTATCCGTCTTAAGCCTCAGCTCCCTGCATACCACTTCGTCAAAGCCGTTTTTATGAAGCATTATCGGCGCTTCATAAAGACATGGCAGCGTGAGATTTTCAATGACACAATCGGGTTTTACGTTGCAGAACAATGCAATTTTCGCCCTGATCTGATCCTCCAGCGGCTCATCGGTGCGGGCGACGATGATGTTCGGGGAAATACCAAGCGACCTGAGTTCCTTTACCGAGTGCTGCGTGGGCTTTGATTTATGCTCGCCGGCCCATTTCAGGAAAGGCACATAGGTAACATGAATAAAAAGGCAGTTTTCACGTCCCTTTTCAAGGGATATCTGCCTGATGGCCTCCAGGAAGGGCTGGCTTTCAATGTCTCCGACTGTGCCGCCTATTTCGGTGATTAGCACATCTGCACCGCTTTTTTCCGCCGCGCGGTAAATGAAATTTATTATTTCTCCAGTAATATGGGGAATAACCTGGACAGTCTGTCCCAGGTATCCCCCCGTGCGCTCGCGGTTCAAAACACTCCAGTAAACTTTTCCGGATGTCAGATTGGAAAACTTGGTAAGGTCTTCATCCATGAACCTTTCATAATGTCCAAGGTCCAGGTCCGTTTCCGCCCCGTCGTCGGTGACAAACACTTCACCATGCTGATATGGACTCATGGTACCGGGGTCAACATTTATATACGGATCCAGTTTTTGCGCGGCCACCTTAAGTCCCCTCTGCTTGAGAAGCCGTCCCAGGCTGGCTGCCGTAATTCCCTTGCCGAGACCCGAAACCACTCCCCCGGTTATGAAAATGAATTTTGTCATATGTTCCACTCCCATCCCGTTGAACCTTTTCGTTCAATTTATCAAAAATTAAATTTACATAAGAGATTATTTTTCATGTCTTTCGACATTTTATTCCTGCAAGCCATTTTTATTATAACTAACTTTCCGGTTAATCAACAGCGGCACCATCAAGCAAGCCTAAATTTCAACAATTCCCTCGAATACCTTTGAACAGTCCCCGGTCATGAACACCGTTTCATCGGTGTAATTTATAATCAGCTCGCCGCCGAGCAAAAGCACCCTGATATCAGTGCTCTTGTCGCAGTACCCGTTAAGCACCGCCGCGACCGCCGCAGCGCATGCGCCTGTTCCGCAAGCAAGGGTTTCGCCGCTCCCGCGCTCCCAGACGCGCATTTTCAGCTTATTCCTGTCCATAACCTTTACAAATTCCGTATTCACGCGTTCAGGAAACAGCTCGTTGTATTCGAACAGTGGCCCTATTTCCGCCAGGTTCAGATCATCTATCTCATCACAGAAAACCACCGCGTGGGGATTGCCCATGGAAACGCACGTTATGTGCCACGTTTTGCCCCCTATTTCCACCGGAACATTCACAACACTCTCACCTTCGAGCAGTACCGGGATTTTCGATGGCTCCAGTTCCGCCTTCCCCATGTCGACTTTTGCGGAACAGACAAGGCCGTTTTGTGTATTTATGCGTATTGTTTTTATTCCGCTCAGCGTCTCAATTCTTATTGTGTCCTTTTTTACCATGCCGTTATCATACAGGTATTTCGCAACGCAGCGAATAGCATTTCCGCACATCTTGCCCTCGCTGCCGTCGAGGTTGAACATCCTCATTTTTGCATCGGCAACATCGCTTTTACATATCAGGACGACGCCGTCGCCGCCTATGCCGTAATGGCGGTCGGCAAGAACCACGGAAAGACTTTCGGGGCAGTTGATTTCCCTCTCAAAGCAGTTGATATAGATATAATCATTGCCACAGCCGTGCATCTTGGTAAATTCCAGTTTCATACGCTCTTCCCTCATTTCATTTATGTTTACAAGTTCGGTGTTTATTTCGCTGTACCGGCTCAGCAGCGCGTCAGCCAGCGCATTTGCCGTGTCGAGCGAAGTAAGGCACGGAATTCCCAGCAGGCAGGCCTTCCTGCGCAGTTGAACATCATCGTCGGCAGGATTCCTAGCCCTTTCGGAAGTGGAAATAATATAGGAAATCCGGCCGCTTTCGAGAATTGTCATCGAATTGTCGCTGTCGTTTTCATGGATTTTATTAACCACGGCGCACGGAAGTCCGGCAAGCTGCAAAACCCTGGCCGTTCCCGCGGTCGCGTAAAGCCTGAATCCCATCTGGTGAAATTTCTTTGCAACTTCGGCAATTTCACCCTTGTCGCTGTCGCGCACGGTTATGAACACGCCGCCTTTGACGCGCATCTTGTATCCCGCCGCTACGAGCCCCTTGTACAGTGCTTCCTTCAAAGTTTTTCCGATTCCCAGGACCTCGCCCGTGGATTTCATTTCGGGACCCAGGTGGGTATCAAGATCCGCGAGCTTTTCAAACGAAAACACAGGAACCTTTACTGCAGCATAGGGCGGCACCCTGTAGATTCCGCTTCCGTATCCGAAGTCCGAAAGTTTCTGCCCTATGCTCGCGCGCGTGGCAAGCTCGCACATGGGCACGCCCGTCACCTTGCTAAGGTACGGCACAGTTCTCGACGCGCGCGGATTTACCTCTATAACATACAGTTCTTCGCCGACGACAATGTACTGAATATTAATAAGTCCCTTCACTTTCAGCGCAAGGCATATCCTGGTCGTGGCATCGAGGATCTTCTGCGCCATTTCGTCATCCACGTGCACCGCGGGATAAACGGCAATGCTGTCGCCGGAATGAATTCCCGATCTCTCTATATGCTCCATGATGCCTGGTATCAAAACCTCTTCGCCGTCGCAAATCGCATCCACTTCGATTTCCCTGCCGCTCAGGTACTTGTCAATCAAAACCGGATTGTCCTGCTTATGGCTCAGGATTATATCCATGTACTCATTGATGTCCTCCGGGGAGAAAGCAATAATCATATTTTGTCCCCCGAGCACATAGGAAGGGCGCATCAGTACGGGATAACCCAGTTTTTCAGCGGCGTCGAGGGCTTCTTCCTTCGTCATTACGCAATAACCTTCAGGCTGGTTGAGCTTCAGTTCCCTGAGGAACTTATTGAAGCGGTCCCTGTCCTCGCAAATGTCAATGCTGTCGGCCGAAATGCCTATAATATTCACGCCGCGTTCGTGCAGCTTCTTCGCAAGTTTAATAGCCGTCCCTCCGCCGAAAGCCACGATTACACCTAAAGGCTGTTCCACCTGTATAATGCTCATTACATCCTCGATGCATACCGGTTCAAAATACAGCCGGTCAGCGGTGTCAAAGTCCGTGGACACCGTCTCGGGATTGTTGTTTATGACGATAACCTCATACCCCAGTTTTTTAAGGGCTTTTACGCAATGGACACAGGCGTAGTCAAATTCAATGCCCTGCCCTATGCGGATAGGCCCGCTTCCCAGCACGACAATGCGCTCCTTCCGGCTTTTCTGCACGAAAGGAACCGCCTCATTTTCACCGTCGCCGTGAATTGAATAAAAATAGGGCGTCTTGGCCTCAAACTCGCCGCCGCAGGTGTCCACCATCTTGTAGACAAGGGGTTTTTCAGCCTTGCTCTTATAAATGCCGTCATTATCGCTTATGATTGCAAGCTTGTGCAAAAACCACCTGTCGATTTTCGTTATTGAATTTATTTCATCTATCGAAATTCCTCTTTTTATCGCCTCATACACAACGAACAGGCGCTCATCCGTCACCCTGTACAAGAGTTCATGGATCTGGCTGTCGGACAAAGCCTTGAGTTTCGGCAGGTTCAGGTCGGTCAGACCGATTTCGGCGCCGCGCACTGCCTTGAGCAGCGCTTCCTCAAAAGTGTCGGCAATGGCCATGACTTCGCCCGTGGCCTTCATCTGTGTCCCCAGGTCCCTTTTTGCGTACACAAACTTGTCAAACGGCCATTTTGGCAGCTTGACCACCACGTAATCGAGCGTCGGCTCAAAAGCTGCGTATGTTTTCTCCGTTACTGCATTGGGTATTTCATCAAGCGTGTATCCCAGCACAATCTGCGTGGCCACCTTGGCAATCGGGTATCCCGTCGCCTTCGAAGCCAGTGCCGATGAACGGGAAACACGCGGGTTCACCTCTATAACAGCGTACTCCATCGAATCGGGATCCAGCGCAAACTGGCAGTTGCAGCCGCCTTCCACGCCCAGCGCATTTATAATGTCCAGTGCGGCGCGCCGCAGCATCTGGTACTCCTTATCCGCGAGCGTTACGGCCGGCGCTATGACTATGCTGTCCCCCGTATGCACTCCAACGGGATCGAAGTTTTCCATAGAGCAGACAGCAATGCAGTTTCCGAGCTTGTCTCTCATTACCTCGAACTCGATTTCCTTCCATCCCGCGACTGAGCGCTCCACGAGCACTTCGTGAATCGGTGAGAGTGATAGACCATTTCTGACCAGGTCCATGAGCTCGCGTTCATTGTGGGCAATACCTCCGCCGCTTCCGCCGAGAGTGAAGGACGGACGGATAATGACAGGATAGCCGTTTTCTTCCGCAAAACGCAGCGCTGTTTCAGTATTATCGGCAATAACCGAAGGTATGATGGGCTGCCCTATCGCCTCCATGGTCTCCTTGAACGCCTGCCTGTCCTCGGCCTTGTTGATCGCATCATAGGAGGAGCCCAGCAGGCGCACGTTCATCTTTTCAAGAAATCCCTCGCGCGCAAGCTGCATGCACAGTGTAAGCCCGGTCTGTCCGCCCAGCCCGGACAAGATGCTGTCAGGACGCTCTTTTTCAATAATGCGTTTGACCGTGGTGAGCGTAAGGGGTTCTATATAAATGTTGTCTGCCATCGAATTGTCCGTCATGATCGTGGCAGGGTTGGAATTGACAAGCACGATTTCTATACCGTTCTGTTTCAGCACCTGGCAGGCCTGCGTTCCCGCGTAATCGAACTCTGCTGCCTGGCCGATCACGATGGGTCCTGAACCAATAACGAGCACTTTCCTTATATTTTTGTCAAGAGGCATGCTTTTTGACCTCCTCTACAAACGCGTCAAACAAATACCCCGTGTCCTGCGGCCCTCCGCAGCCTTCAGGATGGAACTGAACTGAAAAAACAGGCCTGTGAAGGTACCTGATACCCTCGCATGTATTGTCGTTGATATTCACAAACCAGACGTCGGCAATTTCCCTGTATATGGTGTCCATTCTCACGGCATACCCGTGATTTTGGCTCGTTATGTAGGTTTTGCCGGTAACCAGGTCCTTTACGGGCTGATTGGCTCCCCTGTGACCGAATTTCATCTTTTCCGTCCTAAAGCCATGGGAAAGAGCCAGCATCTGGTGTCCGAGGCAAATCCCGAAAACAGGTATGTTTAAATTGAGGATTTCCTTAAGATTATTAATGATTTTAGTATTTTGCGCAGGGTCGCCGGGACCGTTGGACAGCATTATTCCGTCGGGCGCAAGCTCTTTTATTTTTTCCGCCGTTGTATCGCAGGGTACCAGGGTTACCCTGCAGTCCCGCTTTATCAGCTCGCGCGCTATGTTTTCCTTGTATCCGTAATCAAACAGCGCGACGGAGTATTTTCCCCCGGGGTTCAGTACGGAAATTTCCCTGACGGATACGCTTTCCACGGCTTCGGTGATGCGGTATGCCCTGATTTTTTCGAGGTCCGCCTTTCGGGGATCCGTTGTTATCATCCCGTTCATAGTCCCCTGCACGCGCAGTATTTTTGTGAGCTCCCTCGTATCAATACCATAAAGGCCCACTATATTCTGCTCTTTCAAAAAGCTGTCAATAGTTCCCCTGCTTCTGAAATTGGACGGCTCCTCGCACCAGTATCTTACAATGTATCCGCGCGCTGAAACGGTCCTGCTTTCAAAATCATCGGGAATAACGCCGTAGTTGCCTATCAGCGGAAAAGTCTGCACAATGATTTGCCCGTAATAGCTTTTATCCGTCAGCGTTTCAAGATAACCGGTCATTCCCGTGGTGAAAACAATTTCCCCGATGGCTTCTCCGGCGGCGCCGAAGGAAAATCCCTCAAATATTCTTCCGTTTTCAAGTACAAGGTAAGCCTTTTGCTGCATTTAAGCCCCTCCAAAACATTCACGGTTCATCTCATCAATTCTCATAGGTCCGCAGTATTTTCTCCGCAACGGCCCTTCGCGTAGTTCTCGTGTCCATGGCCTGTTTTTCAATGTACCGGTGCGCTTCCGGCTCGCTCATTGAGAGATGTGAAATCAGGATGCACTTTGCGCGGTCCACAATGCGGATATCTTCTATCTTCTGAATGAGCTTTTTGTTTTCATCCTGTATCGCCCTGAGTTTCCTGTGGATCGCGCGAGCCAGTTTCAGCGCATTCCGGAACTCGGTCCTGTTTATTGGTTTGGATATCGTAATGACGCCACTTTCTTCCATTGCCGCCGAAACTTTGTCGTATATTTCCGACTTAACCAGCAGGATGACCTGGCTTATCCCTTTTCCCGAAATCTCCCGCGCCAGGCTGTCCCCGTATTCATCAGGCAGAGGTGCGTTGACAATGCATAAATCAAAATCTCTCTCGCCAACAAGCCGCCTTGCCTGAGCGGCATTGGAAACCGCGGCGACATTTGCCATCGACATCTCCTTCAAAAACCTGGCCAGATATGCAGCACCTTTTTCCGAAAACGACACGATCAATGCACTGTCCATAACACCCCTCCTTCCGATACATGTTGACTCCGGGACACGGACACCGGTCCGTCCGGTACACGGGGACGGTTCCTGGACGGTTCCCTGGGACACGGGGACGGTTCCTGTGTCCCGCTCATGGTACACGGGGACGGTTCCTGTGTCCCATTTATTCACTTAAGTTGCGGAAAAGGTTCATCCATCCCACTCGACTTGGGACAAGAGAACCGTCCCCCTGTCTCAACTTTGGGACAAGAGAACCGTCCCTCTGTCCCATTACCTCACCAGTTTCTTTATATAAAGTAATTTTTTGACATTATATGCCATTAAAAATGATCCTTCACAGTTATACTCTAATTTTCGGTATACAATTGTTTATACGGGTTTGTAGCGTTCGGCATCAGCCGATGGAAGGTTTTTCCCAGTATTTCGTCCATAGAAACGCCGAACAGGTCTGAGAATTCCACGAGGTTTTCCTCTATCCGCTTTATGTCGGAAGGACTTGCCTGGCTCAGGGTTACCTGTTTCGGCAGCCCCCGGGGAACAATGTTGCTCCTTATGAAAATTTCGCCCCCGTGCATGCCCGTTCCGGTAAAATATCCCGTGGGGAATTCCTCTGTGCCAAGTCCCAGGACTATGATAAGCCCTCCCGCAAGGTATTCGCCGAGGAAGCTTCCCGTGCTTCCTCCCACAACAATGACAGGCTTTTTATCCCTGTACTCTTTCATATGGATGCCGGTGCGATAACCCGAATTGCCGCGCACGAATATTTTCCCTCCGCGCATACCGTATCCGAGAGTGTCGCCCGCGTTTCCGTATATTATTATTTTCCCGTCGTTCATTGTATCGCCCACGGCGTCCTGGGCATTTCCGTTCACGATAATCGAAGCTCCGTCAAGATATGCCCCGAGAGCATTGCCCGGAGTACCGTTTATTATGATCGTCTTCGAGGAAGCGCCACTGCCTATAAAACGCTGTCCGAAGCATTGGTCGATTACAACGTCTTCCTCTGAGCCGTGAACTAACTCATTCAGTTCCCTGTATCCCAGGTTAAGCGCGCACAAGTTCATTCCTGATCCCTCCCAGTTTCTCAGCCCGCGTTTCCCTGCTGAAAGCCATCAGCCCGGGCATTTTGCATATGAGCTCGAAGTCCAGCGAATCCAGCGGTGTCCTTTCCCTGATGAGCGAAGTGTATATGCCGGCTTTTTCTATGTTTCCTATGAGAATATATCCGTTTAGCCTGTTGTCCGAATAAAACAGTTTCTTGTAGTTGCTTCCGTCCGACTCGATATACGTATCTCCCTTGTATGTTCCTGCGCTTATTATGTGTTTTCCGAGAAGACCTATCGCATTCATGGGTATGGCCTTTTCAAACCTGAAATCCACTCCTGACATGTTCATGCCGGCGCATTCTCCCTGCATGTACGCATTGGGCAGCAGCGCCATCACCTTTGTTTCACCGGAAGAAATATCCATGCTTTCGCAGCAGTCTCCCGCGGCGTAAATGTCGGGTATGGAAGTCCTGCACCTTTCATCAATGAGAATGCCCCTGTTCGTCTTTGCACCCGCGTCCTTCAGCAACGATATATTGGGTCGCACTCCTACGGCCAGCACGAGCACGTCAAACAGGATTCCCGTATCATCATCCAGCAGGGCCCAGCCCTTGCCGAATTCCTTCACCTGGCGGCCGAGGCAAAACATAATGCCATTACTTTCCAAATGCCTTTTTATTATTTCGGAACCTTCCTCGTCGAGAATGCTTGACAACACCCTCGTCGACAGGTCCACGCATACTATTTCCGCCTTTCGCTTGCTGATCGCCTCGGCGCATTTCAGTCCTATAAGCCCCGCTCCCACGATCAGCACCCTTGTATTCTCCTTCACCTTTTCCCCCAGTGCCTTTGCATCGTCGAGCGTCGTAAAGGTGAATTTGTCTTCCACCTTTTCCAGTCCCGGCACCGGCGGTATGAACGGCGAAGACCCCGTGGCGACGAGCAGCTTGTCATAGGTCTCACAGTCGCCGTTATCAAGGTGCACGATTTTTTTCTCCGCGTCTATTTTCACAGCAGTTGTATTCAGCCTGACTTCGCATTTATTATTCCTGTAAAAATCGTTATTCCTGTATTTCATTCTTTCTTCGTCGGTCTTCCCCATAAGCAGGTAGGAAATCAGCGGTCTTGAATACACGTGATATTTTTCGCTGCCTATTATCACGATTCTGCCTTTGCTGTCATTTCTCCGAATGGCTTCCACGGCTCCGACGGCCGCTGCCGAATTGCCGATGATAACGTACTTCAGACTACTCACCTCTTTCTTCAAACACTATCGTTCCGTTGGGGCAACCCTGGACACATTGCGGCGTCCCGGCAGTCGTTCTAATGCAAAGCTCGCATTTTTGGACCGCGCCGTGCTCCGTCGGAGAAACGGCTCCGAAGGGGCAGCATAAAATGCAGGTATAACATCCAATACAACGGTCCGAATCAATCATGATCACGCCGTCAACGCGCGTCAGCGCGCCCGTTATGCATCCCTTGACGCACAGCGGATCATCACAGTGGCGGCATGAAACTGCAAAACTTATTCCCCCCAGTTCTTCAACCCTGATCCTGGGACGGATTTTCACATTTTTAAGCGCCCTCGCCATGTCTTTTTCTCCGGTTGACGCAAACGCGCAGTAATATTCGCACAGATGGCATGCGAGGCACCATTTTTCGTTTACATACACTCGTTTCAAAATTTTTCACCTGCCAAAATTCTCATATGACAAAACTTGTCTTGCCGGCGCTTTCCTTCGCGGGCTTTCTCATCGAAGCTCTACTCTCCGGCATGCTTGATGCCCAGTATTTCAAGTTCCTTCTCATTCAGTCCCACTCCGCGCAGCATGAGCCGGTTGCCCCTCAGGCTTTCAATCGCGTTTATTCCCATGCCGCCCATCATTTCCTTGATTTCGTGCTGCCATGCAGTCATCAGGTTAACGACCCTTTTATACCCGATATCGGGATTCAGGCGTTTCACCAGGTCTTCCCTCTGGGTTGCAATACCCCAGTTGCACTTGCCGGTATGGCAGTTGCGGCACAAATGGCAGCCCAGCGCGATCAGCGCCGCAGTCCCGATGTACACGCAGTCCGCACCCAAAGCGACGGCTTTTACAACATCGGCGCTCGAACGGATGCTTCCGCCCACGACTATTGACACATTATCGCGGATTCCCTCGTCGCGCAGCCTCTTGTCCACGCTGGCCAGAGCAAGCTCAATGGGAATACCCACATGGTCGCGGATTCGGGTAGGAGCCGCTCCCGTTCCTCCGCGGAAACCGTCAATGGCAATGATGTCCGCGCCGCTGCGCGCGATGCCGCTGGCAATTGCGGCGACATTGTGGACCGCGGCAATCTTGACAATAACCGGCTTGGTATACCGCGTAGCTTCCTTCAACGAATATACAAGCTGCCTCAGGTCTTCAATCGAGTATATATCGTGATGGGGAGCCGGAGAAATGGCATCGGTGCCCTCGGGTATCATTCTCGTCCTCGAAATATCGCCCACGATTTTCTTGCCGGGAAGATGGCCTCCGATACCGGGCTTTGCCCCCTGCCCCATCTTTATTTCGATGGCCGCTCCGCTGTCCAGGTATTTCCTGTGCACTCCGAAACGTCCCGAAGCCACCTGGACAATAGTGTTGCTGCCGTACTTGTACAAATCCTCATGAAGGCCGCCTTCACCCGTATTGTAATAGATCCCGAGCTCCGCCGCCGCCCTTGCAAGGCTTTCATGGGCGTTGTAGCTTATCGATCCGAAGCTCATGGCCGAGAACATGACCGGCATGGAGAGCTTAAGATGCGGAGGCAGATTCTTCCTGATGCGGCCATTCTTGTCGCGTTCAATTTTTGAAGGCTTCGCCCCGAGGTGAATCCTGGTCTCCATCGGTTCCCTGAGCGGGTCGATGGAAGGATTGGTGACCTGGGACGCGTTGATTACCATCTTGTCAAAATAAACAGGAAAGTTTTCCGGGTTGCCCATGCTCGACAAAAGCACTCCGCCCGAAGCCGCCTGCTTATATATTTCTCTTATCTTTGCCGCATCCCAGTTGGCGTTAGCCTTGAAAGTATGATCGGATTTGACAATTTTCAAAGCTCTCGTGGGACACAGGGAAACACACCGGTGGCAGTTTACGCACTTTGCATCATCCGACACCATTTTACCCATGTCGCCGAGGTATTCGTGAGCTTCGTTGGAGCACTGCCTCTCGCAAACGCGGCAGTTTATGCAGCGATCATAATTCCTTATGATTTCATATTCCGGGTATAAATAATCTACAGCCACTGTAACCTTCCCTTCTTAATGACTGATTGTTACCGTTCCGTTAGTTTTTTCAGTTTCGTAAGTTCCGTTTAATAATGTTAATTCCGTCAATTCCCCTAGCCCGCTTTTGCCAGGTTCTCTTGCTCTTTCAGCGTAATAATTACTCCCTCGCCGCCCTTGGGCGCCCATACCCTGTCGAGATCACTCTGGACCACCCTAATGGCAGCTTCTTCGCTGGCCACGTAAAACATGTCATCCTTTTGACCGACCACCATGCTCCTGAGCTTTAGCCTGTCATTCAGCGCCATCAGGCCGCCTTCAAATCCGACAATTATGGAAAACGGGCCGTTGAGCAGGTAGGAACCAAAGGTATACCTTAAAAATTCAAGTTCATCCCGCTCTTCCTGCGGTTTTCCTTCTATCGTCGACCAGAACGGGGCGGCAAGCACGTGACAAATTTCATCCAGCGTCAAACCCCTGACCCTGTGCAGGTAATCAATAATATAGGTAATTACTTCCGTATCGGTTAAAAGCGTGCATTTGTAGCCGTACATTTCTATGGCGCGCCGGTTTGCGTCATAGGAGGAAATCTCCCCGTTGTGAACAACGGAATAATCAAGCAGCGCAAAGGGATGGGCCCCTCCCCACCAGCCCGGGGTATTCGTGGGATAGCGACCGTGAGCCGTAAAACAATATCCCTCGTATTCGTCCAGGCGGTAAAACCTTCCCACGTCTTCCGGATACCCCACGGCCTTGAACACGCCCATGTTCTTTCCGCTTGAAAAGACATAGGCTCCGTCTATGGCCGTGTTTATCCTGAGCACACACTTTACCACAAATTCCCGCTCATCCAGCTGGCTGTCCGCAAGCTTCGTGGGCAGCGGGGTCACAAAATACCTCCAGATAAGAGGTTCGTCGGTGATCTCTTTCACCTTGCGCGTAGGGATTTTTGAAAGGTTGATAATATCAAAATGCTCTTCCAGGAAATTCTCGCATTCCTTTTTGGACAACTTGTCATTGTAAAATATATGAAGAGCGTAATAATCCTTGTATTCAGGATAAATCCCGTAGCCGGCAAATCCCCCGCCGAGGCCGTTGGAACGCTCGCGCATCGCGGCAATGGAATCAACGATTATTTTGCCGGAAAAGCGCCTTCCCGACGTCGAAATTATACCTGATATGGCGCACCCTGACGGGTTTCTGAACATTCCTTCCCTCATAGTTTTGTCCCCCAGTCATTAATTCTCTATGTAACCGTTCAGTTCTCAATGCAGCCGTTCAGTCAATTCAGGCCCTGATCAGTAACCGGTTAATTCCGCTTTAAACCGGTAACCGGTTAATTTTTCCTTATGTTAGTTACATGTAAGTCACCGGTTAATTCTGCCTGAGCCAGTCATCCTGTTAATTCAGCCTTGAGCCAGTCATCCGGTTAATCCATTCCCCAAACAGCCTGCAACTGTTTTAATGCCCGATTCATTATTTAAGTCATGATTAATAAGTCATGTTAATAAGTTTAATCTCCCAGTATTGATAAACGGCGTTCGATACATATAGCAAGTCCCATTAAGCAAAATTCATGAAAACAAGCCAAAAGCGGCCTGTGAGCTTTACTATATGTTGAACGCCATTGTTCATTTTAGGTCTTATTATAATCGAAACCTGCAGGTATAGCAATAGGTAAATGCAATTTTTTTATTAAGTTGTTGCATAAAGACAAGGGATTTTCACATTAAATGGTAATTTCACGCCCATTTTTGCAAGTTCAATAAAAAAAGTTGCAAATTTCTTTGGGTTTTACAAAAAAAGGTATTGACACGGACGAATTCTTGATATTATAATCTTTCGTAAAAGCAGCAAAGGCGCTGTGGATTTATATATCCGCAGCGCCTTAATCGTTTTATGGCGAAACCATTTCGGGCTGTGCTGCAGCCGGAGTTAAATTTTACTGAGGGGTGATAGAATGGCAAACAAAAACATTCCCGAGCTTTTCGGCAGTATGGTATTTAATGATGCAGTAATGAGAGAAAGGTTGCCGAAGGACGTGTACCAGGCGCTCAGGAAAACCATGGCCAACGGTACGCATCTTGAACTGGATGTAGCAAATGTGGTGGCAAATGCCATGAAGGAATGGGCCATTGAAAAAGGAGCCACGCATTTTACCCACTGGTTCCAGCCGATGACCGGTATTACCGCTGAAAAGCATGACAGCTTCATTATGCCCGACGGCACCGGCAGGGTAATAATGGAGTTTTCAGGCAAGGCCCTCGTAAAGGGCGAGCCGGACGCATCGAGCTTCCCGTCGGGCGGACTCCGCACCACATTTGAAGCAAGGGGGTACACAGCATGGGATCCAACCTCTTATGCTTTCATAAAGGACAATACGCTGTGCATACCCACCGCTTTCTGTTCCTACAGGGGAGACGCCCTCGACAAGAAGACGCCTCTTCTGCGTTCCATGCAGGCGCTCAATGAACAGGCGCTGCGCATATTGCGCTTATTCGGCGTCACCGATGCAAAGCGCGTCGTATCATCGGTGGGACCGGAGCAGGAATACTTTCTTATTGACAAAAGCGTTTACCTGAAAAGACCTGACCTCATCCATTGCGGAAGAACCCTGTTCGGGGCACGTCCTCCCAAGGGCCAGGAAATGGAAGACCATTATTTCGGAACAATCAAAAAACATGTCAAGGAATTCATGCGCGAACTCGACGAGGAACTGTGGAAACTTGGCGTACTGGCAAAAACAGAGCACAATGAAGTGGCCCCGGCACAGTACGAGCTTGCGCCGCTTCATACGGAGGCCAATATTGCATCGGATCACAACCAGCTTATTATGGCGCTCCTGAAGAGCGTTGCATCGAAGCATGGCCTCGTTTGCCTGCTGCACGAAAAACCCTTCGCAGGCATAAACGGCAGCGGAAAACACATTAACTGGTCGCTGGCCACCGATACGGGAATCAATCTCCTTGAACCCGGAGACACACCGTTCGAAAATGCCCAGTTCCTCCTGTTCCTCATGGCCGTGATAAAGGCCGTTGACGAATACCAGGATCTCCTGAGACTGTCAGTGGCAAGCGCGGGTAACGATCACCGTCTCGGAGCGAACGAAGCGCCCCCGGCCATTGTATCGATTTTCCTGGGCGAGGAACTCACCGAAATTCTGAATGCAATTGAAAACGACACGTTATATGTTGACAAGGGCAAAGTTTTAATGGAAATCGGCGCGACCGTACTTCCGCACTTCCCGAAGGACACCACGGACCGGAACCGCACTTCTCCCTTTGCCTTTACCGGAAACAAGTTTGAGTTCCGCATGCTCGGATCGGCTTTCTCCATTGCAGGACCGATCATAGTCCTCAATACAATAGTGGCTGAATCACTGAGGCAATTCGCCGATGAACTTGAAAACAGCAGCAATTTCAAGGCCGATTTGAGCAGGCTCATCAAGAAGACAATCAAGGAACACAAGCGTATCATTTTCAACGGAAACGGGTACGACCAGTCCTGGGTAACGGAAGCTGAAAGCAGGGGTCTGTCCAACCTGAGGACCACGCCCGAAGCATTGCCCGTGTTCGTTCATCCGAAAAATATCGAGCTGTTCACGCGCCACCGCGTGTTTACCGAACACGAGATCCGTTCGCGTTACGAGATACTGCTTGAAAACTACTGCAAGACAATAAATATTGAAGCTCTCACCATGATTGACATGGTTAACAAGCAGATCATACCGGCGGTTCTTGATTACCAGTCAGAACTGGCCGAACTGGTACTGCGCAAGAAATCCGTAAATCCGGATATTTCAACATACACCGAGTCTAACCTGCTTAGCAGGATATCCAGCCTCTCCGAATGCCTCGGGAAGAGAGTGGAACAGCTTATCGAACAGACAATAGCTGTCAGGGAAATAAAGGATACTCTCGAACTGGCGAAAGCATATCGCGAAAGGGTCTACGCCGCAATGAACGAAGTCAGGCTCATCGTCGATGAACTTGAAACCCTTGTCAGCAGCAAACACTGGAGAATACCCACCTATGCTGAAATCCTTAACAGCGTTACGGATTAACCGGGAAAAGAAATGTTTTTCCCTTCCCGGGAAGCAAGGCACGGCGGCGGTTTTCATGCGCCATCCTCAAATTCCATGTCCTGTATCAGGACCGGGAACCGTCGTCGTGTTCCTGCATTATTCTTCAAAATCCCTGTACATGAGGCTTGGCTGGATGCCGGTATTATTCTGGTATTTTCCGTTGTAGTATTTTATGTAATCCCCTTCGATGGTATGGTAATAAATCTGGCAGATTTCAACCCCCGGGTAAATTCTCACGGGCTGGACGCAATGTATTTCGAGCGTCCAGTAACCACTGAAGCCGACATCGCCGAATCCCGCGGTCACATGGATGTTAAGCCCCAGCCGTCCTACGGAAGAACGCCCCTCGAGCATGGGCACAAACTTTTCGGTTTTCGTGTATTCCATCGTCCTGCCGAGATACAGCCTTCCGGGTTCGAGCACAAGACCGTCCTCGGGGATTATAATCTTTTTGGTCCTGTTGGGCTTTTTCATGTCCAGGACCTCGTCTTCATAGACCAGGAGCTCGTTGTGCAGCCTGAGGTTATAGCTGTTGGGGTTAAGGTATTTTTCATCAAACGGGTCTATAATAATGTCGCCGCCGATATGCTTTTTGATTTCAAGACCTGAAAGAATCAAGCAAATCGCCTCCATTGAAAAAAGTAGCGAAAGTATCTTAAAAAACAGCGAAGTATTTCAAAAAATGTACTACATATTGATATTTGCCGCATACCAGGTATTTGCCGCAGATTTTTGCCGCTTTTTTGCCGCTTATTATTTTGCTGTTCTTAACATGTTATTTTACATATTACCCTGTCGGCATACGCTTATAACAATCCTTAAAATAATAATTTAGTTGCAGGGCAGGCAATATTAATCATAACAATTCAGCCACGGGACAGGTAAAATTAATCACAATAATCCAGCCGCAGAACAGGCGGGAAATGCAAATTATTTAATAATTCGGCCATAGAACAGGCAGAACAGGCAATATTTATTTAATAATTCAGATACGGGCAGGCAGTAATTCAATATTTATTTAATAATCCGGCCACCGGGCAGGCAATACATGCAATATTATTTATTATTTAATAATCCAGTCACAGGACAGGCAATACAACAGGCAATATTAATCAATGCGGCGCAACATGAATGAATTTAAATCAATCCAGAATGCTTTTAATCCGTCGTCGTCAATCTCTATCTTTCCGGCACACACGGGCAGACTGAAACGCCTGGGACCCGCGCTTCCGGGATTGAAATACAACACGCCATTCCTCTCTTCCTTCCCCGGAACATGGGAATGCCCGTAAATCACGATGTCAATTCCCGCGGCGCGGACATCGAGGTCCAGCATGTCGAGCTGATGTATAACATAAATCAGCCTGCCTCCCGCCTCCACTGCCTGTGTCAGCGGAAGTTCCCACGCCCACCTGTCCCTGTCGTTATTTCCTTTTACCGCGTAAACCGGTGCGATTTTCCTCAACTCTTCGAGAATTTGCGAACTGCCGATATCCCCCGCGTGAATGATGATATCGCTGTCTTTCAGCGCCCTGATCGCTTTATCATGCATTCTGCCGTGGGTATCGGAAATAACCCCTATTATCAAGCTTTACCTGCTCCTTCCTTAAAATCACGAAATATGCCTGCAAAGTACAATTATACCATATAAATGCCGCGGAATTTTTGTTAAAAAGGCTTCAAAGCGCGTAAATAAAATGCCGATATATTTAGCAGGTTCCGGTGCAAACAGCAGGTTCGGTTCAATATCCAGAAATGAAGGTTAATAAATCGATTCCGGCACTGAGTGTTTCGGGGAATATAGAGGAATATATCAGGGAGGTAGCGTGTCCATGGATTATCGTACCCACTGCAAAAAGGTTCACCGTGTGAATTTGTTTTTAACTTATGCGCTCATAGTTACGATCGTCGGTTCCCTAATCTACCAGAGAGGTTTCGACGCCAGCAGGATGTTTATTATATCCGGTCTCCTGATAGGCGCCCTGGCCACAGCAAACTATTTTCTGCCTGTTTCTGACCGCGTGAAGGGCTTTCTTTTCGGTTTTCTGCCGCTAACGGTCATCGCCGCCCTGTTCTACCTGGATAAGTTCGCCCTGAACAAGCACTACATAATATTCTTCACCATAATGATGATCGGCCTCTATTTTGACAGGCTGATGATCTTGATTTTCGGCGGAATTGTCACTTTATACGTAATTGCTTTATACATCGTCGCCCCGGACAAGTTTTTAGGCAGCGAGTATAGCATACCGGCGCTGATTACCGTCTATGCGGCCCTTTTCGGCAGCCTGGCCGCTTTACGCTTTTTGACAGACGCCGGCAACAGGCTGATACAGGCCGCCACCCAGAAAGAACAGGAATCCCGCAGGCTCGTGGAGCAATTGACGAATCTCCTTCACACAATTGAACAAAGCGCCGCAACGCTGAATGACAATACCGAAGAAGTAAAATCCAATATGGAAAAAATCCGCGCGGAGAGCCAGTCCATCCTGGAATCGGTGGAGCAGATGGCCGATGCCATAAGCTCCGAGGCGCAAAATATAACCCATATAAATAATGTAGTGGTGGATTCGCTTAACAACATGGAAAAAACGGCGGAAGTATCACAGCAGGTGGCATCCGAATCCCAGAAAATGAACAGTGATATGCATGAAAACTGGCAAAAGGTTAACCAGGTCGCCGAATACATGAACACTTTAAACGATTCGGTACAGACCACTACCTCAACCGTGGACGATCTGCAGGAAAATCTTCAGATGATTGATTCCCTGCTGCTCGATATTGAAAACATTGCAAGCCAGACCAATTTGCTGGCCCTGAACGCTTCCATAGAAGCCGCCCGCGCAGGGGAACACGGGAAAGGATTTGCCGTTGTCGCCGAAGAAATCCGCAAACTTGCTGAGCAGAGCGCTGAAATTGCTTCACGTATTACGGAAGTGACAGAGCGCATATCAGAAAAATCAAAAACTGCCCAGGAAAAATCCCATAAAGGCCAGAAAGCCGTTGAAGACGGGAAGTCCCTGCTCGAGGCGATTACCCGGTCTTTCAGCTCAATGAAGGAATCCTTTGACCTTATCAATGAAAAGCTGAAAAACAACATGGAGACAATACTGAAAACCACAACGGATTTCCGCCGGCTCAGCGAACAGATCGAGGCAGCCGTAGCAGTAACCGAGGAAAACACGGCAACCACCGAAGAAATAGTATCAACCATTTCCATGGAGCATGAACTCATAGACAGGATTTCGCAATCGGCGCAGCAATTGAAGAGCCTGAGCCAGGAATTGCTGGATACTTGCGATTTTATAAAACTTTAATTGTGCTTCTGAAAAATTAAAACATTAAGTGTACTTTTAAATAAATCAATTTAAGTGTGCTTTTAAATAAATCAAAATTTATAGTGTGCTTCAAATAAATCAATACTTTAAGTATGCTTTTCAACAAATCAAAACATTAAGCGTGCTTTCGAAAAAGCACGCTTAATGTTTGCATTTATTAGCCTTCTTTATTTTTATCAGCAGCCTGCTGTCCGCTGCAGTGGAAATCCACAGGATCACTTCCATCATTTCGTTTTGACGAATATTTGTCCTGGTACATCAGCATGTCTATTTCCTTGAGAAATTCCCTGACGCTTGTATGGGTCCTGTGGTCATACACTGCATAGCCCATGCTGAAATCAAGTTCGAAAATGTTGGATCCGGACCGGTTGTATTCTTCAAGGCGCTTCCTGATGCGGCGGACCAGGGCTTCCAGATCGTCCTGGCTCGAAATGTCGAGAACGATGCAAAATTCATCGCCGCCGTAGCGCGCTATGAAGTCATTTGCCCTTAGGCAGCTTTTAATGAGTTTGGCCGCCGTCTCCAGGGCGTCGTCCCCCATATCGTGCCCGAAGGTATCATTAATCCGTTTAAAATTATCTATATCAATCAAAATCGCTGAGAAGCTCTTTTTCTCATTGCTCATCCTGACTTTTTCTTTTAAATAAGCGTCAAGCTTTTTGCGGTTGCTGACACCGGTTAAATAATCGGTATTCAGGCTGTTGTTCAGGATGTTAAGGAATACTATCAGCAGCGAAAGGACCACGAAGCTCATAATCAGCGAATACCCGTAAAGCGCTATTTGAAGGAAAGTACCAACCGCAGGCAAAACCGAAAACATGCAGAGGGACAATAACCCTTTCCTGCCCAGTCTTTTATGATTCCTGAAAATTATGAACAAAGCCCATATAATCAAAACAATGGCAAAAGAAGCAGGAAACCAGAACAACGGGCCCCTGTGGTAAATATTTTCTGAATCAATGTTATAAATCCACCCAAAAAACTGAAATACAATAAGTGTAACAGCGTTTAATACATTAATGGCCAGAAGAGGATAAAACAACCGCCGAACCCTGTTTTCATCATGAAATACCTGGATGTGGACATAGGCCACCCACAACGAAGGCAAAACAGGACTCATCAGATAAACAACGAAGTTTCCCACGTGATTAAGAACAGGATAAACAACGGAAGCTTTGCCGTCAAACCTGCTCAGTGTATCTGAAATCAGCATAAGAACAGTACTTTTTAACAAAAGAATAAAAAGCCTGTCCGACAAATTTTCCTTTCTGAAAAATCTGGAAGCATGAAAAAATATAACTAATATAATGGCAATTGAATATACGTTTAGTATAGCATTTCCCCACTGGTTCATAGTTTTGCTCTCCGTATCGGCCCTCCCAAATGGTTGCGGGAAAACTTCTCTTTAATATTCCGGTATCGTTATAATCTCTATCATTCACTCCTAACTGTAAATGATATAAAAAAAATTAATAATTAACAGGCTAATTTATATTCTACAAAATTATAGGCATAAAATAAATGTTTGTGTTTCGATGTAATAAAAATTTTGCGAATCCTGTCGCTCGTTTTGCTTTTTTCTCTCATTTCAATCGTTAGACTTCACCCTGCCGACACGTCGCAACTTGTAAATCTCATTCCAGGGAGCTGAAACTGTAAAAACCTGTAAATACGGGGAACGATCCTTGAACCGTTCCCCGTATACTAACCTGTAAACTAAAACATGCGTAACTAAAAGATAAGATCTCTTAAAACCGGCTCGAGATTTTCTGCCATTCTCGCGAAACCCAGGTCTGTCGGATGCACTCCGTCGACTGTACATTCATCAAATTTATCGCCAAGCAGCGTAGAACCGTCAAGGAAATGGACGTTGGCATCACCCTGTTTCCGTTGCTCTTCAACAAAACTGCGCTGGAAATCCCTGAGGTAATTTGCGCGATTCAAGGCCTCTTCACTGAAATTCATAATCGCATAGCGGATTTTCGAAACAATCAGGATCGGGACTGTCGGATGCTTCTCCCTTATGATTCCAAAGAACTTAGCCAGTGTTTTTTCGAGCAAACCGTCGGCAGTGGCATTGGCCTCGTAATCCAGCACCACGCAGGCGAGTTCGGGAATACCCGCAATAATCTCAGCAACCCCGGGATCTCCTTTTCCGTTGCCCGAAAAACCCAAATTGACAACCGGTACATTCAAATTCCTGCTTAAAATATTGGTATAAGCCATTCCCGGTCTTGATGCGCACCCTCCCTGGGTTATGGATGTGCCGTAAATAACAACCGGCTTGTCAATTGCAAAGGGTGTGGGCTCAAAAATCTCCGCATCGGAATCCAGTCCTACAAACACACTTTTTACACCCTGGTAAAGGGGGAAATTCAGCAGCACTTCCCTGACCTCCCTGTTCGGGAAATCAAAAAGCGTACATTCATATGTACTTTTTGAATGATCATATTTTGTGGCGCTGTAAAAGAACCTTTTTCCCGGCTCTCCCAGGTAACAGTCGAAACCGCACTGTCCCGTCGCCGGCATGTGGCACATATTTGCAACGCCTGCCAATTCGACTTTCAGAACAAGCTTCCTGGAATTTGTGCGAAAGCTTACCTGCCCTCCTGCCGTACAGTTTGCCAGGATACTTACGATTTCAGGCACACCCGGATTAATATTCAAAGGCAATCTCCTGTATACCCTGTCAACGGCTATCCATGGAAAGCCGCTCAGCCTGAAAGGTGACTCCATCGGCGAATACCACGCAATGCCGGTGGAATCCGCTTCATTTATTTCCATTGCCTTGTCAAGTTGCCGGACATTGATTCCGCTTTGCTTAATATCCATATTCTCAACCTCTCTTTCCTATTGATGCTTGGGACACGGGGACTGGGACACGGGGACGGTTCTCTTGTCCCAAGGTGGGACACGGGGACGGTTCTTCTGTCCCATATGGCCACTGGGACGATATCAATGTACCACCACAGTTATCCGCATTTCAGAGATCTGATGAGCTCGTGTTTTGCCTCATGTATAGAAAATTTTTCCGTTTCGTTTTTGCCTCAGGTCCAGGATAAATGTGCTTCCTCTTCCGGGAGCGCTTTCAACATTTACAGGAATCGACAGCATGTCTGCCGCTTTTTTGCAAAGATAAAGCCCGAGCCCGCTGGATTTTTGACCGAGCCGCTCCTCCATTCTTCCGTTGCTGCCCGTATACCCCATTTCAAAAATGCGCGGAAGGTCCTCGGCAGCAATGCCGATGCCCGTATCGCTGATCCGCAGGATGCCTTCGTCGCTCACGCGGATTGTCACCGTTCCCTCGGGAGTATACTTGATTGCGTTGGACAAAATTTGTTCAATGATGCATGAAAACCATTTGCGATCCGTCACAATCTTAAGGTCGGTCGGCTCATATTCCAGTTTCACTTTTCTGTATATAAACTGCCCGGCGTACTTCCTGACGGAATCGCGTATAAGTTCGTCAAGGCTGTATTCCTTTATTACCAGGTCGTTCGTCTCGCTGCCGAGGCGTATATACTGGAGCACCATGTCCACATATTGTTCTATCCGGAACAGCTCGGCCGCCAGCGCGCGGTGTTCATCCGTGTCTTCGCCGCCTATCCTCAGCCGCATGACCGCAATGGGCGTTTTAATCTGATGTACCCATGCAGTAAAGTAGTCAAGCATATCCTGGTGCTCGTTTTCAAAATTTGCAGTCAATTCTTCCAGCCTTTTGCCCAAAACACGGAGCATTTCCCTGTAATCCGCTTCGGCCAGTGAATTCGCCGGCGGCAATTCGCTTATTTGCGCGCCTAAGGATGCCAGCGCGCGTTCCCTTCCTGCCGCCCTGTTCAGCTCTTTGGCAAAGTCTATGCAAAAAAGGGCCGCAACAAAAAAGCCGATGAGGACTGCGGCATACATGAACGGCTCCAAAACCAGGTTGTAAAGGCTGAAAATAACCAGGCTGATGACCGTATAAACCGCAAACACCAGCGCCGTTGCACGGTGTTTTTTCAGGCAGTCTGCAAAAACCGCCCATGTCCGGTTCTTCTTCGTTGTGCCTTTCATCTTGCTTTTCCTTTCATTTTCGTCGATCTTCCCGCCTTTAATTCATTACTTCAACACATTACTTCTGATAATCCCGGGTCTGGACTCAGTGTAAATGGGGTCATTACCCGTTTATCACGCTTAACGTCTCCCCATTTATTACTTTTAATCTTTAAATTTTTAAATTAAGATAAATCCCCAAATTGGTTGCAACCCAAATTCCCCTGAATTATTTTTATCCCGCTTTTCACTTCGCCATATACCCGCTTCCCGGCTTTGTGATGATAACATCGGAAAGCCCGAATTCTTCGAGCTTTCTTCGAAGTCTCGCCACATTTACCGTCAGTGTGTTCTCCTCCACGTAGCAGTCATCCTGCCAAAGCCTCGTCATCAGCTGATCGCGGCTTACAATCTTTCCCTTGTTCTCAAGGAGCGTGTGCAGGATGCGGAACTCATTTCTTGTCAATTCCAGGCGTCTTCCGCGAAAAACAACGGAATGATCATTCAGATTCAGCACCGCTCCGTGGAATTCAATTATAGGAGCGCTGTCGCCTATTTCGTAGGTGCGGCGAAGCAAAGCCTGTATTTTGGCCGTAAGCACCATCGGGTCCACGGGTTTTGTAATAAAGTCGTCACCGCCCATGTTGATCGCCATGACAATATTCATATTGTCCGAGGCGGAGGAGATAAAAACGACCGGGACGTTGGAGACGCGCCGTATCTCGTTGCACCAGTAATAGCCATTGTAAAACGGCAGCATTATATCGAGCAGGACCAAATGAGGCTGGTATTCATGGAATGCGGACATCACATTCTGAAAATCGGTAACAACGCAAACCTCGTTTCCCCAGCTTTCAAGCTGCTTTTTCATTGCGTCGGCAAGAGAAAAATCGTCCTCCACCAGCAAAATCCGGTACATTCTCATCCCTCCAGGGTCCCCGGCACCCGGCATTTGTGTGTATATGGTTTAATCTTAAGTCATTTATACATTAAATCAACAGTCATAAATCCTCATTCACATAATACATCATAATCATACTTAACCAAAATACTCAATCGAATTCCTCAATTAAACCACTCAATTGTACTATTAAACTGAATCACTCAATTGAACTACTCAATCAAATTACTCAATTGAACTACACAATTGAATTACTTATGAATTACTCAACCGAAATTACGTAATAAAAACCAAAATACTCGGTCAAATATTAAAATTACCTGGTCAAAACGATCTGTTAAGTTTATTTGATTCTCCCTTCCTTAACGCACTATCTGGTAATATACCTTTGCGGTACCGGCATAAATCAATACATACACGACAGCAAAAACTACATATACAATTATGCTGCAGCCCACAAAAAGCCATGTGCTCGAAAGAAGCAGTATGTGCAACAGTTTTTCAAGGATCGGGAAAGCAAAGGCCGTATGCACTCCCGCCACAACGAGCGGCAGGAAAAACACCATCAGTATCTGGCGCTGAATGCTCTTCCTGACTTCATCAGGCCCCATGCCTATTTTCTGCATTATCTGGTACCTGTTCCTGTCCTCGTAACCCTCCGAAATCTGCTTGTAGTAAATGATGAGCACCGTGGCAAACATGCACACAAACCCGAGAAGTATGCCGAGAAACAGCAGCGTCCCGTACATTCCGTAGATGTATTCCCTCGCGTCCCACAGCGAATCAAAATCTATTCTCCATGAACCGATATTCTCCTCCTGATCCCTGTAGGCGGCAAACAGCTTCCTCCAGATGGTGTCATGCATTGCCTGCCCTGCGTCGCATGCCTTTTGAGTATCAGCGTACAAAACCGCCAGCTGGTTTATATATTCCGAAGCTCTCACATCATATGCCTCTTTCTGTGATTCATATATTTCATCAAGCGTTTCGTTATCGCTGACAATTATGCCGTAGCAATTTACTGTCGTGGACATCCTGTCCTGTACCGGAAAGGACTTCAGGGTCATTGCAACCCGGTAAGTCTTCCCGTCAATCGTGAGGAACCCGTTAGTGATTCCCCTGTCCCCGAACTTGGTGGAAATGGCGCAAACAGCGATTTCTCCTTTATCAAGTTCAAGCTTTGCACCGGTCAGGTTCTCATACTCATCACGGGTGATAAAGGTGACATTCGCCACATTTCCAAAATTCAGATCAAAAACCCGGGGCACGGTGGAAGTAAAGGCTCCTTTTTCATACATATAGGCAACCTGCAGGTATCTTTGCATTTCCACGGACCTGATGCCCACTCCGTATTCACGGGCAGCTTCTTCAACTATTTGAGCCAGCAGCTCCCGGGGTATTTGCACCACATTTCCCTCTTTATCTTCATAACCTGCTGAAATATAAAGATGATACGGGTAGTTCTGGTCCAGTGTTTGCTGCATTCCCGAGTAAAGGCTTACCGTGGTGGAAATCATAACGAGCACGCCTGTTGCGAGAATCGCAATCGACGCAAGCCCGACCGCATTCTGCTTCATCCTGTAAAGGAGCCCCGAAACAGCTGTCATATGGTTTTTGTTATAATAAAATCTCTCGTTTTTCTTCAGTAATTTCAATATGAATATGCTCCCGGACACAAACAGGCAGTAGGTGCCGGCAATTACAAGTATTACGGCAAAAAAAAACAGGTACAGCGCTTCAAGAGGACTTTTTGTTGTAAGCGCGATGTAATAGCCGGCTGAAAGGGTGATAATTCCGACAACCAGTATAAGCCATTTCACCTTCGGCTCCCTTTCGCCGGTGTGGCTGCTATTTATAAGCTCAACGGGCTTTAGTCGCGCAATGCTGATCCTGTTGAACAAATACGTGAGCGTATCCAGCAGTATAAAGAATATTGCGGGAGGAATCAGCGTTTTGAGCCTGATGAAATAAAATCCGAGGATAACATCCACACCAAGCAACCTGCATATAAGCAGCGAGCTCAGTTTGTAGAAAAGGATGCCGAACACCAGACCCAACGCAACGGAGATGAAACCGCCAATCATCATTTCATGCAAAATAACCCTTCCCACATGCCGCTTTTCCATACCAAGGACATTGTACATGCCAAACTCGCGTTTTCTCTGTTTCATAAGAAAGCTGTTCGTGTACAGCATCAGTATGAACGATAGCAGCGCCATGACATAAGTGCCCAATCCCATGATCGTCGGTATATAAGTGCCTCCGCGAACCTGGGCAAGGCGTTCGTCCATGGCCAGCGTGAAAACAATATAGAAGCAGCCGAGCAATCCGGCTCCCGTGAGAATACGGGGCACAAAAAAACGATAATTTTTTCTTATATTGTTCAGCGCCAGTTTAAAATAAAAAGCTGTTTTGAATCCCGTTTTCATTTCCTCTCACCCCCGGTCCTCAGCATCGTGAGAGTGTCGGAAATTTTCTGATAGAACTGTTCGCGCGTTGCGTCTCCGCGGTAAATCTGGTGGAATATCACGCCGTCGCGGATGAACAGGACCCTCCTGGCGCTGGATGCGGCATTGACGGAATGGGTAACCATCAGTATGGTCTGGCCGCTCTCATTTATCCTTGCAAATGTCCTCAGCAGTTCGTCGGAGGAATGGGAATCCAGCGCTCCCGTTGGTTCATCGGCCAGGATCAGTTTCGGATTCGTGATCAACGCGCGGGCTACGGCCGTGCGCTGCTTTTCTCCCCCGGAAACCTCATAGGGGAACTTATCCAGGATTCCTTCAATCCCAAGGGACTGCACAACCGGAATCAGTCTTTTTTTCATTTCCGCGACGCTTTTTCCTCCCAGCACAAGCGGAAGCAAAATATTATCCCGGATTGAAAACGTGTCGAGCAGGTTAAATTCCTGGAATACAAATCCAAGGTTGTTGCGCCGGAAAGCCGCGAGCTCCTTGTCTTTTATGCCCGAAAGTTCCCGTCCTTCCAGGATCACCTGTCCCGCCGTCGGCTTGTCCAGCGCCGCGAGAATATTCAGAAGCGTGGTCTTCCCCGAGCCCGATTCGCCCATGATTGCTATGAATTCTCCGGCTTCCACGGTAAATGTAACGCCTTTCAGCGCCTGCACCTGGTTTCCGCCGAAACGGGTTGTATATGTTTTCTTTATACCGATAACCTTCAATAACTCCATCACAATAACCTCCCGGTTTCCTGTTTCTTTTTCAACTATATGTTAGCGCGGCCCAGGCTGCGGCGACATTGATTCATGTGACATTTCAGGCATTTCGTGTGACATTTTTGTAATATAAAAAACCATCCCTATTAAAAGTATAGGGATGGCTGTATTTTATTCAATATCAATCATACCGTTATCCTCTGCCGTCGGCTGCAGATGTAATACTGATAATTTTTCCTGTAACGGGGTCAAGAATCACATTGTAGCAGCCAATTTCCGCATAATCCGCCTTGTCTGTCGGGTAGAAACTGACATGCCACTTTGGATTTTCAGGATCAGCTACATTGAATCCCGAGTAGATACTGAAACGTTTGAGGGTATCGTCCGTCAGGGCGTACTTTTCCATAATGGCCGACCTGGCAATTTCAACGGCTTTCTCAGCGGCAATGTCGTTTGCCCCCGGTTTACCTTCCACATAAACGGGATTTTTAAGCGCGTTTCTTATTTCTTCTATCCTCATGGCGATTTCTTCTTCCGTAAACCCGCTGGCTCTAAGTTTTTCCTTAAGCAAACGCTCCTTTTCTTCTATCTGCAGGTTGAGAACATCATCTGCCTTATCCCCAGGCAGGTTTTCCCATCCCCTGGCCATATAAGTTATTCTGCTCGTCATGTTACCCATTACAACTACATTACCGGTTCTGGCCCCAGGATTTGCTGATGAATCTGGTTCAATCACCGGCTTAGTTACAGGATTATCTGTTCCCATGGCAAAAGAAACAAGCGCGGCATTTCCGAGAATTAATCCCACCCCGAGCGCTATCGTCACTGCGGTTCCCGTAAGTATCTTTGTTATCTTGTTCATGACTAAACACTCCTTTTAAATTCATATATTGTGCAGCAGCTGCAGTATTATAATTAAAGCTGTCATGTCACAGGGTTTTTATCAAGTTGTAAAAGAGTTGTAAAAAATGCAATTTCCCCGTTCATTTTTTTATTTGCTGCTTTTACTGCATTTTTCGCTTTTTCTGCCTTTACTGTATTTTCTGCCTTCACTGCTTCTGAAATTTGGCCTCCACTCTTGTCCCGGCTCCCGGTTTTGAAGTTATATTCATTTCGGCATTATGGAGCTCGCAAATCCTCTTGCACAAAGCCAAGCCCAATCCTGCACCTCCATAAGCCCTAGATCTCGATTTGTCCACACGGTAGAACGGCTCAAATATTTTCTTCAGCTCGTCTTCACTCATTCCCATACCGTTGTCAGAAACGGAAAGGATCGATTCTTTTCCGTTATCATAGGTTTTTATTTCAACTTTACCGCCTGCCGGCAGCGCCCTGACGGCATTTTCGATGACATTTTGCATGAAAGATTCCATCAAATCCTTGTCACCCTCGATTTCAGTCACCTGCAAGTCCTTTGTTATATTGACTTTCTTCTCATTGATGCTTTGCATCAGCGTTTGTTCAACATTTTCAATAATTTCCCCCACGTCAACCGTTTCTAATTCTATGTCCGCATTGTTAAGGCGGGACAGGTCCAGCAGCTTGCTTGCCATGTTCTTCATTCTCTCGCCCTGGTGAATAATATAGTCAATGGCTTTTATGCCTTCTTCACGGCTATAATTGGCGCATTTCAGAAACTCAGCGTACCCGATTATGGCTGTTACCGGCGTTCGCATTTCATGGGCGAGGTTATTGATGAACCTCTGCCGTTCCTCGGTCAATTCAGACAGTTTTCTTATGTGGGCTTCCACCGAATCGGCCATGGCATTGAAATTGCTCGCAAATTCTCCAATTTCATCCCTGCTTTTTACTTCAACACGTTTTTGATAATGCCCGTCGGCAATTTCCTTTGCAGTTCGGTTCAGTTTCCGGATGGGTGCCGTCAGTTTCAGCAGCATTGCTATTATAAGCACAGAAAGAATGCCGGACACGATAACACTGATAACGACTGCGTAATTCAGCATTTTATTCCTGTAATCCGTCAAATCCTGTATATCCTTAATATACACAAATTTAAGATCAGAAAAGGGCTCTCCCAGGTAACCGGTAATAAACAAATAGCTGATACCTCCCACCGTCCTTTCCACGGTGCTTTTCTGACCCGGTTCAATGTCCAGTTCCGGTCTCCCTTCCATTGAATTTCCTGTTGAATTTCCTATTGAATTTTCAGGCAAGTTTTTTGATGAACCCTCCATGGTATGCGGAAAATTGGAATAAACAGGAACGTTGCCTTTATAAAGCTCCATGTAGATTTTCTGATCCTTGTAATAAGCTCCATAGGGAGACACATACATTTTCAGGTTGTCCGCATTTAAGTCCGCATAATAACCGGAGATGTTAAAAAGTCTTTCGTAAAGCGATTTCTGTATGATATTCCTCTCGTTCTCAGCCAGGGCATATATGTTTTCCCTGTTCAGCGAGTAGCTTTTCTTTACAAGAAGAAAGGTTACCAAATCAAATGCAACCAGGAAAACAACGATTGTGCATAAAAACGCCTTCTGCCAAAACCTCATCTGGGCACCTCCAGCCTGTATCCCACTTTGAATATGGTTTTGATGCGGTCTTCCAGATGAAGCTTTTTCCTCAGTTTCTGTATATGTACATCGACTGTGCGGCTGTCGCCGACATAATCAAAACCCCAAACTTCCTCGAGCAGCTTTTCGCGCGAAAGCGCAATGTTCTTGTTGCGGACCAGGACCTCGAGAAGCGAATACTCCTTTGCCGTCAGATCAACCGGTTCATTGTTCAGCAGGACGACATGCTCATCCAAACGAACTTCGAGGTTGTCGAGCACAAAAACATTGTTACTGGTCTTATACCGTTTCAAAACCGCGTCTATCCTTGCAATCAACTCAACGGTAGCGAAAGGCTTGACCATGTAGTCGTCGGCTCCGAGCCTGAGCCCCTTGATTTTGTCAGTCAGCGCCTCCTTTGCCGTCAAAAAAATCACGGGAATTCCAAGCGGCTCGATTTCCTTCATCAGCTCAAACCCGTCTTTTCCCGGCAGCATAACGTCCAGGATGATCAAATCCGGTTTAAATTCTTGAATACTATTGATCACGTCATTGCCGTTGCCGACGTGAAAACCATTATGCCCCACCAGTTTCAGATTGAGCAAAATCAGGTCGGCAATCGCGGTTTCGTCTTCCACAACCATTATGTTGGCCATTATTCCACTTCCCAGAATTAATTAATGAATTAGACTGTGCAATGTAATGGCGATGCACGATAAAATTTTATATAGTAAAATACTAGCATAAAGATGTTACAGAGTTGTTAAGTGTTATTTTTTATTAATGTTATCTTCTTTTGTATCTTTTCTGCCAGCTCTCCGGGTATTATGAAATCCTTGCGGGATAAATCCCCTTGCCGTGTAAACAAGTACACAAACAAGCACAAAAAATAAGCCGAACTCAGTGAGTTCGGTGCGCTAAATCGGGCAAATCCCTTGCAACTACTGGCAAATTGCCTGCTATTACTAAGCAAATTCCTAATTACCAAGCAAATTCTTAAAATTACTGTCTAAAAATCTAATCGCATCCTCTTCATCCAGCGGTTTGCTGACCAGGTATCCCTGTATCTTGTCGCAGTTGTGCTGTTTCAAATACCGGAGCTGTGCCTCATGTTCCACTCCTTCGGCTACCGTGCCGTGACCCAGTTTATGGGCCATGGAAATAATATCGCTTGTAATGGCCTTGTCCGTGCAATTTAACAAATCGTCAATAAAGTATTTATCAATTTTAATAAAATCCACTTTCAATTCCTTTTCCCGGACAAAAGTGGAATACCCGGTTCCGAAATCGTCAATCGCTATAAAAACGCCGGCTTTCCTCAATTTTTTAATATTATTGTTGATAATATCATAATCGAAGGAAAATACCGATTCCGTAATCTCAAAACCAATCAGTCGCGGATCAAGCTCCATGGAGTTTATCAATTCCAGGGCCCTGTCCGCAAAATCCTGGTTCAACAGCTGTATAACGGATATATTGACCGTGATGCCGACATTGTGATAACCAAGTTCATTTAAGCGTTTTAAAAAGCGCAAAGCGTTGACAATCACTTTTTCGCCGATGGGGATTATAAGCTTGGTTTTCTCGGCAATGGGAATGAACTCCAGGGCCGGGACAAGTCCGAGCTTTTCAGTCCACAGTCTTGCCAATGCCTCGAAGCTGCATACCTCACCGGTTTTCAAATTCACTATCGGCTGAAACTGCAGAAACAGGAAATCTTTTTTAACTCCGCTGTCCGCCGCCACCACATTGTTGAGGGCTTCGGTTATGTCCATTTCGCGATTAATAAACGCCTCCAGCTCTTCGTCATAGAAACAGACTCCAAAATCCTTTCCAATCAAACTGATAGCCCGTTCCGAGGCTACGAGAATCCGCCTTAAGAGCAGTTCGGGTTCGAGAATGTTTTCCGGGTCAATTTCAAGAATTCCAATGCCCCCGCTGATTCTCTCCATTATGAGCAGTGACTCCAGCGTATTCGCTATGGTATGTCCGAATTCCTCGAGCTCGTTTTTGTCTTTATAGCCTGTTATGTAAAAAGTAAAACGGTTCTGGCTGGTATTGAACAGCATCCGGTTTCCGTTACAATAACGTTTTAACGCCTCTGCCGCCTTTTTAATCAGGTTCTGCGTATACTGAAAGCCGTACTTGGTGGCCAATAATTCGGCCGTGCTCAGGTTAACGGCGATCAGCGCTCTTTTTTCATATTTTTTCTCCCGGGAGTCCCTCTCAAGCAATGAAACGAGGTATTCGCGGTTGTACAGGCCTGTCCACCGGTCGTGTTCAAGATTGAATTTCAATGCATCTTCAATGGCTTTACGGTCCGAAATATCAAGAACAATACCTTCGAGCGCTTCAACTTCCCCTTTTTCGTTAAAAATGCCCTGTCCCATCTCAAGGACCCATTTTTTCTCACCGGTGGCAGTGATTATCTCATATTCATGCTTGAACTGCTTCCTCTCAGCAAGAACCTGCTTCCATTTTTCCCACAAAGTCTGGCGGTATTCAGGCGAGATGAGGTCATTATAGGACAGATCCCTGTTGTACAGCAGGCTTTCAGGCGGATAGCCCGTGAGGTTGTAGCATCCCTGGGAAACATACTGCATTGTCCACTCGGGGTCATAATTACACCGGTACGCAAGACCCGGAAGATGGGAAAGCAAAACTGATTTGCTGCGTTCGCTCTCGGTCAGTGCATCTTTGAAACTCTTGCTTTCAGTAATGTCCTGGACAAGGCAGATATAGCTGAATTGCCGGTCATTTTCTGTTTCGATCGGCGCAACGGTCTTATGAGCCCATACAATGGAGCCATCGGGCCTGATATACCGCTGATCCATTGAAAAACTCCTGATTTCACCCGACTGGAGCTTTTTGAAATTTTCCATGTATTCTTCCAAATCATCGGGGTGTATAACGTTTTTCCATCCGAGCCTGTTGAGCTCCTCTTCATTTCTGCCTATGATTTGTTCATAGGTCGAGTTTATTTTAATATCGTCTTCATTGGAAAGCATCGGATCGGCACCGTGTATGATTGCTATGCCGATGGGTGCCTGGTTGAAAATCATGTCAAAGGTTATCGTCTTTTCCGCCGTTTGTTCAAGCTTCTGCTCATCGCGCAACAGTTCAACGCTCAGATCGATTATGGCCCTGAGCGCGTCTGCTGAAACCGGTTTGCGTATAAAGCTCACTGTGCCGGAACAGAGTTTTGCAATAAATTTTTCCTGTTCATCGCTTTCAGTCAGTACTACTGTCTTCAATTTCCCGAATTTATCATTGCCGTTGATGAATTCGAGAATCTCCGCAGCAATTGCGCCGTATTTGCCCGTGTCAAGTACAAGAATGCTGATATCGCCACTTTCATTAAGGATCTTTCTGGCTTCAGCCCCTTCGCGCACGGTCAATATGCTGTATCCTCTTTTCCTGCTTTTAATATATGATACGTCCGTTGCTACATTGCCAACAACCAAAACCTTTATTGGCATCGTAACACTCCTTCTTCAACCTTTGCTTTGTTTTTCGCTTTACTTCAGCTCGTGCCTTTCCCCGTCTGTTATCCAATGCTGTTCCTTGCCTGTTTCTTCAATCAATGCTGTTTCCCTCTTTAATTAAAAATAAATACCGTTCTCGTTCCCTTATTATTAAACTAAAACTATGACTAAACTCCGATTTTTCAGGCAGTGTCAATAGACGACAAAGTTCTTCCTGGTTCGACACTCTAATATTAATTAATAATAAAAAGTATATCAAACATGCCAAATAATTCAAGTCGTTTTTTGTCAAAATTCAAGTTTTTATAAATTTTTGCTAAAAATTATACATGGATATATTCCTGATGAAATCATTGAAGAGGGAGCGTAATTATCAAGAATTATCATTATAAAAATTATCATTACAAGAAATATCATTATAAGAAATTATCATTACAGGGATTATCATGACTGGGAATAATCTTGATCAGGAACTACATGACCAGGCAACAGCATGATCTGTATCCAGGGGCTGAAAGACTGTTCCAACGCTTGCTCCGGCTGCTTTTTGCACCTCCATGACCTGATTAAAAGATGTGATTAAAAGATCAATTGTCCTGCAATGAGCGTTTGCAGGATTCCGAAATGGCATATAAAATATATATTATATATGGCCAGGGCATGCATATGCAGTAAAATCAAGGCAAATTACATGCCCGCAGTAACAGCACCGGAAGGCAATCCACAATTACAATGAAGTTAATATAATTGAGTTAATGAACAGAGCTAATAAAAATACAGGCAGTAATATACAATCTGTAAAATCCAGCTGGCAAGACAGTTAATAAAGCCGAACTAATAAGACAGGGTTTGTAAACGGTGCAAAAACCAGGAAACAACAGGGAGTTGGTTAAGATGAAGAAAACAATACTTGTACTGGTACCGGTCGATGAAGAACACAGAAAAATTCTCGAAGAAAAGGCGCCCAACGCTAAATTCATTTATGCCCAGAGGCGCAACCTGACCTTGGAGCAGGTCCGGAACGCGAATGTTATAATCGGCAATCCCCCGGTCTCCATGCTCAAGGGATCGGAAAAAATTGAATGGCTGCAGCTTTCCAGCGCGGGAGTGGGCGAATACGCCTCCTGCGAAGTGCTCCCCGAGAGCGCGGTGCTGACCAATGCCAGGGGAGCATACGGTCTTGCCATATCAGAGTACATGCTCGGAGTCTTGCTCATGCTTTATAAAAAACTCCATTTATACAGGGACAACCAGTCAGAAGGCAAATGGGCCGGCATGGGTTCCGTGAAGGCGGTTTACGGCTCCACTGCGCTTATTCTCGGCGCCGGTGATATAGGCAGCGAATTTGCGCGGCGCCTGAAAGCCCTCGGCGCGTATACCATTGGAGTAAGGCGCAAAAATACCGACAAGCCCGGTTACCTCGACGAACTCCACCGGATGGACAGTCTTGCGGATTTGCTGCCGCGCGCCGATATTGTGGCGATGAGCCTGCCGGAAACGGAACTGACGAAAAAAATAATCAATCGCGAAACATTGAAGCTTATGAAAAAGGACGCAGTACTTATTAACGTGGGACGCGGCAGCGCCGTCGACACCGAAGCTCTCTGCGACGCTCTTGAAAGCGGGCATCTGCTCGGCGCGGCCCTCGACGTGACCGACCCCGAACCGCTCCCGGAAAACCACAGGCTGTGGAAAATAAAAAACGCGATCATCACGCCCCACGTGTCGGGCGGTTTTAACCTGCCGGAAACCTATGAGCGCATTATGAAGATATGCGCCGATAACCTCGATGCCTTCATGAACGGCAGGAGCCTGAAGAATGTAGTAGACAGGAGCGCTGGATATTAAAATTTCAGCGCATACCGCTTTTCAGGATGTCGAGCAGTGCGCGGTCAACCTTGAACCCCTTGTACTCCTCGTATTTTGTACCGGGACGGCCGTGCTCAACCACGCCGAATGATCCCCTGAAATTCCACAGGCAGTAGCCCCACCCGTTCTCGGCAAAAACGCTGACGAGGTCTTCAAACCAGCGCAGCGTAATGTCATTCGGCAGCTTGTTGTAGCAGCCAAATTCGCCGATGTGAATTTCCACACCTTTTTTCTCCACTTCGCGCCACGGGTCGTAGAAGCGGCTCAACTTCTCGCGGTCCACGTATAAGCCGGGTGCTACCATTCCGGGATATTCGGGCAGCTCATACTTGTCTGCCCCGGCCACCCATTCGGCGTGATAGTGAGTTATCTGGTTGGGAAAATAACCACGCCCGCTGTGGATCGCGCCGACATCGGCGAGCTCGGGCAGAGCGTTCCAACCACCGTCAAAACCGTCGATGACAATGGGTCTTGACGGGTCAATACTGCGAATCTCATCTATTGTTCTGCGTATCACTTTCTCATGGTCTTCACGAGTGCAGGGATGGGTCGGCGGGATGTTTCCGGGCTCGTTGACAAGGTCAAAGCTCAGCTTGTCGCCCGATATGCCGCGATATCGCTCTGCAAAGGTTCTCCACAAGAAATAGAAACCTTCCTGCGCTTCGGGATCGCGCCACAGGTTGTGCTTTTCCTCCTGGGGCGAATTAACACAGTAGCCCGGCGCGCGATGTAGATTGAGGCATACGTGCAGTCCGAAAGAGTTGCACGTTTCTATGTATCGATCGATGTATTCAAGCACCCTTTCATCCGGGTGCAGATAATCGAAATCATGGGTCCAGAAGCGATAGTCAGTCGGAATCCTCACAAGGTCAAAACCTTCTTCCGCAATGAACTCAAGTTCACGCAGATTCGGCTCCGAGGGTTCCGGATGCCACTTGCTTTTCGCGAACATCCACAGAAAATTGAATCCATACCTTTTCATAATCCCGCCTCTTTTTCATGTATTTTGCATGGCCGGTCTTGCCAGCCCATTACCTGTACAACCCGTAAGTTTTGTTTACGTCCTGTATAAAGAGAATTCCCTTTCCGGGCTCGTCGAGCTTAAGTTCTTCCCTGATCGATGCCACGATAGGCTCCGTATGCTCTTTTTCCGCAAGTATCAGCACAATCTCCTTCTCGGGCTCAATATCCATCGAAAACAGCTTGCCGGTCTCGTGGACTCCAGCGCCCCTTGCATTGATTATTGTGCCGCCCTTGGAGCCTGCCCTGGTCGCAGCATCAATGACGTATTCCGCCTTTCCCCTGTCTACGATAACATATATCGCGTGGTACATGGTATCATCCGCACCTCTTTCTTCCGCTAAATTACTGCTATCCGCCAAATTGCAGCTATCCTTGTAAGTCCTTTTCCCGATCAGGGAACGGACAGACATCGTAAACGCTATGCCATGGTGGGGTTTTTCGAACTTAAATTCCTGGTCCAGTTTTTCAAGGGCCTGCTGAGCCGTCTTTTTGTCGGCAACCAGCAAAATGATTTCCTTCCTTATGTCGTATATGCCCAAAAAGTCCAAAATGCGGCTGTGCACGGTTCCTTTTCCGAGCAACACGGTTCCCCCGGAAATGCCGTAATTCCTGGCTGCACGCAGTACCTTGCTTCCCAGTCCGAAATTTACAATAATGCAAATCTGTTCAAATTCAAACATTTCAGCATTGGACATAGATAATACGCTTCCTCTCTTTTTCACGCACAATCTGCGGTTCACTGTTTTGCACTAAATATAATTTAGGCAACATTAACATTATATATATCTTCTTAATAATTATCTTTTCAAGCTATTGTTTCAATTTACTCACAAAATTCAATTTATTTCAATAATCAATTTGGATAAAATCTTCGCAATTTAGTCGTCATATTTATATTTCTATTTATATTTCTTTGTTATTTCCCGCCAATAACGGTAAATCTCCCGGGAACACCACATCCATTCTGTTCGCCGCCTGGTCGCGTTAGGTTGCATTATTAGTATTATCCCTTTACTCGCTTTCAGCATTTTGCTTTCTTGATTTAACCTTGAAGATCAGTCCCAGTATCTGCAGCGCAATCAGCGGCATCAGCGCAACCATGGCAATCATTCCGAAACCGTCCACCAGTACATTTGCGCCTTCTATCGCTTCAGCCGCGCCCTGGGCAAAAGCCAGTATGAACGTGGCCGTCATGGGACCGGACGCTACGCCTCCCGAGTCAAATGCGATTCCCACGAACAGTTCAGGTACGAAATAGCTCATGGCTATCGATATTATATATCCCGGCAGCAGGTAATGCCACAGCTTCACACCGGGTACAAGTATCCTCACCATCGACAGCGCGACCGCTATCCCGATGCCCACGGCAAGAAAGATCGTCACGGCGCTCCTTTTTACATATCCGCTGGTTACATCCTCAATCTGGTGAGTCAGGACATGAACGGCCGGTTCCGCCATTACAGTGACAAATCCGAGCAGGAATCCCGCAATGACAAGGAAATACTTGTTTTCATTCGACGCCACCATATTGCCTATCCTTGAGCCCACATCCATAAAGCCGCCGTTAACTCCGACCAGGAACATTATAAATCCCACAAATGTAAACAGCAGACCTATGAGAACCTTTCTCAGGGCTCTCCTTGACAACCTGAACGCTACCTTCTGGAAAACGAGGAAAATCACGATTATTGGAAGCATCGCCATAATCACGTCAAACGACACCGGGCCTATTTGCTCAATAAAGGGACGAAAAATTGATGATGTCGTCAATTCGCTGTACTCGAGGGTTGCAGTGATTTTATCGGTTTTAGAAATAACGCTCATGATCATCACGCCTATGATAGCGCCGGCCGAAGCGATTCCGACAAGGCCGAAACTGTCTTCCTCGGAAGCCTTGCTGTCTTTTTTCAGCGAAGAAACACCCGCGGCAAGAGCCAGTATGAACGGAACGGTCATCGCGCCTGTCGTCGCCCCCGACGCGTCAAAGGAAATTGCAAGAAATTCACTGGTTGTAAAGAATGCAAGTATCAGAATTAACACATAAGTAATCGTCAGAAACTTATGCAGCTTTATGTTGTAGACGATTCTTACAAAACCCAGCGAAATCATTACGCCTATACCGATCGAAACCACAAGAACAATGCTGAACTTCGATATCAGCCCTGAAGTGACAAAGTCTACCTGCCCCGCAAGGATATGCAGGTCGGGCTCGGCTATAGAGATAAAGAATCCAAGGATCATGCCGCCGGCGACGACTATCCACAGCTTGTTTGTTTTGACAATCGTAGATCCCATGTTGTTTCCTATGGGAGTGATTCCGTTGTCAACTCCCAGCAGGAAAATGGACAACCCAAGAATAATCAGAATCGTTCCGATAAAAAACCTTATAAGCAGCAGTATGTTGAGGGGCGCTATTGTAAAATTAAGAATCAATACAATTATGGTAATCGGCAATACGGAATAAAGCACTTCTTTTACTTTGTCAAACAGTACGCTCAAGAACATCAGTCCTTTTTTCAATTTTAATGCGCAGATTTATTGCAGGCTTATTAATCGGCACTTTTTCAATTTACTCAATTTAATCGGCTTTTGAGTTTCTGATTTTTCAGATCCTGCGGATTTAATGGTTTTTGCTTTTCAGGCAACGTTTTTACATTCCGGGTAATGTTTTTTGCATAAATATGACAGGCCGGCAAGACATAAGATCATCCTCGCCTTCCATATATGAGAGGCAGGCGGGACGTGAAAACCGACCTGCATTCCGTAACATGAAAACCTCCCTGTGTCCCGTCAGGGAACCGTCTCTGCATATAACCTTGAATAGGGAAATGAAAAAACCCCGAGTATAATTGTATTATATAGGGATGAATAACTCAAGAAATTTTATAAAAATAAAAAAAGAAAAAAATGATGTAATATCCTCAATGCTTCAGTTGAAAAGCTTTTTCTGCTTCAATACCCGAGATTCTCAGATACGCGATAACATATGAAATAAGGCTTTCAGCACCCATGTTCAGGTTGAGTCCGTATTGTGTAAGGCCGTCGTAGCAGCCGCCGGTTTCATGATCAACAAGGCTTGTTCCCAGGGAATTGGAACCCAGGTACCATTCATAGCACTTTACGGCCTTTTCCAGATAATCCGTTTTGCCTGTCACTTCAAAGGCTTCCAGGTAAGCAAGGACTCCCTCGCACGCCTCCACGGCCTGCTCGTCGTATTCCGCCGACTGGCCTCCCTTTACGAACCATCCGTGGCACCCCACGGGCTTGAAATACCCGTTTTTGAATGTTACCTCGCTGAGAAAACCGAGGCTTTCCACGGCCACGTCAAGGAATTTTTCTTCCCCGGTAATCCTGTAGGCCTTTACCAGGGACCACGGCATCACATAATTGCAATACGAGATAATATTCTCAAACCATTTCCAGTCACTGTCTCTATACATATCATACTGGTCGCAGAGGGACTGCGCCAGTTCGCGTACGATGCCGGTTTCAGCTTCGCCTCCGAGGCATGCAAGGCCGACAATCGAGTATGCTTTAGCCCTGGGTGATTTGAGATTGGCCGCATTGGGCAACGCTCTCTGTAAAATGTGCGAAAGGCCGTACTTAAGTCCCTTGGGCGTATTCCCGCAGGAAAGGGCAAACCCCAGGGCCCACAGGCATCTTCCGAAGCAATCCTCCGAACCTTCTTCCTCGAGCCATTTCCTGTCATACCCCATGAAGTTCCTGAATTTGCCCCTTTCATTTTGCGCATTCAGCAAAAAGGAGGCGTATCGGTAAGCAAGGTCGAGATATTCTTTCCTGCCGTACCTTTCATAAAGCATCAGCGCCATAATCAGGGCCCTGGCATTGTCGTCGGTGGTGTACCCGTGGCCGGGATCGGGCAAAGTATACTTCGAGTGCTGCAGCATTCCCGTATCATCGGTCAGGCGGAAAATGTGGTTATCTTTTACTGGAGTGTCTTTTACTGGAGTATCTTTTACGGAAGTTTCATTTATGAGTGTATTAAACATGACTCTGCTCATTATTTCACCCAGTATTATCAATATTTTTTATATCACCATATTTTCCTTGGTCCTGATTTCATCGAGAGTGTCAATAAAAAGCCTTAAATATTGCCTTGCAACGTTTTCCCACATCATCGTCCTGCCGAAGCTCAGGGTGCGCCTTTCCATTTCCTTTCTCTCTTCCGGATTTTCCAGGATGAACCTGATATGTTCTGCCAGCGATTCGAAGTCTTTAAACTCCGCGAGGAGGCCCCTTCCATCGGCGAGCATTTCCCTTGCATAGCTGTAAGGTGTTGACACGATGGCTTTGCCGTACCCTACGGCATAGGCCAGCGTTCCGCTGACAGCCTGGTCTCTTCCGAGATACGGAGTCATGTAGATGTCCGATATATGCAGGTATTGGATTATTTCGTCCTTTGTAAGATACCTGTTGACAAACTTAACATGGTCGCGGACGCCGAGATCGTTCACCATTTCCTCGAGCTTTTCCCTGTAGGATTCACCGTATTCCTTTTTGATACAGGGGTGAGTTTGCCCGAGAATCAGGTAAATTACTTCCCTGTGGTCGCGGGCGACCCTGGCAATGGCCTCAATTCCATATTCAAGGCCTTTTCCGGGGCTAATGAGGCCGAAAGTACTGACAACACTCCTGCCCGCAAGACCGTATCTTTCTTTGAGCTTCTCCCTCGGTTCAAGAACCCTGTGCGGCACTCCATGGGGGATAACTTCAATCCTTGACGGGTCTATGCCGTAAACATCACGCAGAACGGGTATCGTATTCCGTGCCATCGTAACAACCGCTGCGCTCTTTTCCCCCAGCTTCTTTAATATTTCCCTTTGTTTTTCACTTGGTTCGGTCAGTACGGTATGCACGGTGGTTACAAAGGGTATTTGCAGGTTATCAGCCAGGTCGAGGATGTATTCGCCCGAGTCTCCGCCGAATATCCCGTACTCGTGCTCAATCACAAGAACATCTATATTTGAATTGTTGATGGCTTTGGCAGCTTCCACATAGCTTTCCCTGTCATGCTGCCAAAGCTCCATGATAACCCTGTCACCGTATGTATATCGGTCATTGCTGACAGCAATGACCTTCGGCCTGCCGAGAATTTTTATCTTATCCAGTTCCCTCGCAAGATCCTGGGTAAACGTAGCAATTCCACATTCCCTCGGAGGATAGGTGCTTAAAAATGCCACATTTAGTCCCTTGTTTGCAACCATTCCAACACCTCCTGTTTCTTCTCGATATCTGCAAAAATCTCTGTTCCTGTCCAGCGCGGCATAAGCCTGAATACATCAAACAGCCATAAGGGGCCTGGCATGATCCTGCGCCAGCACTGCATTGAGTTTCCGGCTGTTTCTGTCGATCCTGCAGTTGGATAATATCACCGAGTTAATTATCGTAGCGCCGCTTTCGATGCGTACATTGTCCCATATCACGCTCCGAACGATCCTGGCCCCCTGCCCTATGGATGATGAATCGCACAGTACCGCGCACGGACCAATGACGGAACCGGGTCCGATTTCAACATTATCTCCTATATACGCAGGTCCGATCACTTCCACCCCGGCGCTTATCCTTGCCGTTTTGCTGATGTATTTCATATTCCTCCTGAAATCGATGTTGCCAATCTGCAGCAATCCTTCGAGAATGTCCCTGTGCGCCTTGAAATATTTCTCAGGGGTGCCGAGGTCAAGCCAATAAGAACATTTATTATATACCGCCATCCTGTACCCCTTCCGGAGCAGAAGCGGGTATATTTCCCTCTCAACGGACACGGGCCTTCCGCCCGGAATTTCATCCAGGATTTGCGGTTCGAATATATATATGCCCGCATTGATAAGATTCGAGCTGCTCTCGTGAGGCTTGGGCTTTTCCTTGAAAGCCGTAATGTAGCCCTGTTCATCATGCTCAATCACGCCGTAATCCTGGGGGTTGTCGACCTGTACCGCGGCAATGGTTGCCAGCGCCCCCTTTTCCCTGTGAAAACGAATCATGTCGGAAATATCGATATCGCTCAGTATATCCGCGTTGAACACAAGAAAAGTGTCATTGAAAAAGTCCTGCGCGTTTTTGATCGCGCCGGCCGTGCCCAGCGGCACGTCCTCGCAAAGGTAGCTGATTTTCACGCCTAACCTGCTACCGTCCCCGAAATACCTTTCAATAATTTTGGGCTTGTAGCAGGTACTCAGTACAATTTCATCAACACCGTACCTTTTTAACCTTTCAATGTTCCTTTCAAGCAGAGGCTTCCCCATTACCGGCACCATTGGTTTAGGCAAGTAGTTTGTAATCGGTCTTAACCGTTTACCAAATCCACCCGCTAAAAACAATGCCTTCATGTGTATACCTCCCTTACCTTTTTATTGCATTTATTAAAAACAATTAAAAAAAGCGCTCAAAACCGGTAAAAGGCTTCTTACGCTTTTATTAGCACTCGTTATCGATGAGTGCTGATAATATTTTATTAATCCAACTTTTGCTTTGTCAAGTACCTTTTTTCACGTCCAGGACAAATTATCCTGTAAATTCATTGTTAAATTACACGTTTTTGCACACAGGTACGCTGGGACAAGGGGACGGTTCTCCTGTCCCATTCCCGGGACAGGGGGACGGTTCTCCCGTGGGACACGGGGACGGTTCTCTTGTCCCACACACGCATTGGGACACGGGGACGGTTCTCTTGGGACACGGGGACGGTTCTCTTGGGACACGGGGACGGTTCTCTTGTCCCACACACGCATTAGGACATGGGAGCAGTTCCCATCTCCCGCTCCCGTGATACATTCCCCTGGGACACAGAGACGGTTCTCTTGCCCCATTCCCGGGACAAGAGAACCGTCACCTCGTACCTGGTTACCGTGTACATGCTATTTTACAGGAAAATCAAAATAGGTGTCCGGATAGGGTTCATCCTTCAGCTTGTAATGCCACCATTCCTCGGGATACACCTCGAAACCCGCTTCCACCATGGCATCCCTGAGAATGTTGCGATTTCTCTCCTGCTCGGGTGTAATCAAGTCAGTGCCGTGGTGGGAAATTTCGCCAAAGAAGTCAAATCCGCTGCCCATGTCCAGTTCTTCGCCGGTCTCCTTGTCAACGATCGTAAGGTCAACGGTGCTTCCGCGTGAATGGCCCGATTTTTCGGCAATATAGCCGAGTTCAAATAAAACCGACTTGTCCAGGTCAGGGTAATATTTCTCTTTCATCCTCGTGTCATCAAGGTCTTTCGCCCAGCGAATAAAATGGTTGACTGCCCTTTGCGGCCGGTAGGCATCGAATATTTTAATGTAATACCCCTGCTCTTCCAGGATGTCGGCCGCCTTTTTCAGCGCCTGGGCCGCTTCTTCCGTCAAAATAGCCTTAGGCGCTTCGTAACCGTCAACAACCGCCCCGACAAAATTGTCCTCTCCCGCATAGCGCATATCCAGTTGTACAGTGGGAATTACATCGGTAACATAGACGAATCCTTCGGGAAGCCCGCTTTGTTCCGTTTTCGCTCCACATGCCGACAAGAGAGCCAAAGCGGTTACTGCAACGATGCAGAGCTTGAGAATAAGGGCATTTTTCTGCCTTGAATTTATAATTTTCAACATGACTAACCCCCCTTGCGCCGGCGTCGCCGGAACCGCTCCTGTATTCATATTCAAGGATTTTATATAATTTTTTATATAACCCTGTAACCTAATTTCAATTATACCAGTATAATCCTGCCACGGCACATTAAATATTAAAATTGGGGGAATGATTTTTTCATTAAATCGGAAAATTCGGCAAATTCTATCCTGTTGCGTCCTGAAACCTTGGCTTTATACAGAAGCCTGTCAGCCGTAGCCACTATTTCCTCAAGCGCTGTTTCAGGCGAGTATTCAACGGTGGTCACTCCGAAGCTCGCGGTGACATACTTCGAAACAAGGGATTTTTTGTGTTCGATTTTCAAGTCATGAATCTGCTGCCTAATGTTCTCGGCTATCTTGACCGCGGTATTAATGTCAGTATCAGGCAATATGCATGCAAATTCCTCGCCACCATAGCGCGCAGCAAGGTCTACCGAACGGTTTATGCACCGGGAAAGCGCCCTGCCTATCAGGCGCAGGCATTCGTCTCCCATTACATGGCCGTAAAAATCGTTGTAATCCTTGAAATAGTCAATATCGATCAATATTATTGATAACTTTGAATGGGAACGTTTAAGTCTCGAATATTCTCGTTCGAGGGTCGCGTCGAAACACCTTCTGTTCGCAATTCCCGTCAGGCTGTCCTGGTTGCTCAGCTCCGTCAGCCGGCGGTTGGACTCTTCCAGCAGGAGCTCCATTTCCTTTCTTTCGTTTATATCCGTCAGCATGGCGAAGGAGCCGTCGAAATTCCCCTGTTCATCAAATATGGGTTTTGCAGAAATCAGGAACCAGTGTATCTTTCCGTCCTTTCTCAGCAGGCAGCATTCATAAACCGAACCGGCTCCCTTTTTCCTGAGGGCTTCCTGCTGATAATACACATCGAGATGGCTTACAGGAAAAAATGAAATATATGACCTTCCGATCATTTCTTCTATCGTGTATCCGAGGATCGTAGCCATGTTGTTATTGGCAAAGGTAATCCGGAACTGTTTATCGAAAATGAGAATTCCTTCAATGGCCGTTTCGACAATTCTCTGGAACTTCGTTTCGGTTTTTTCCAGGGCTTTCTGAATCTCCATAATCTGCATGTCGCTTCGTTCCTTGGCAAGCATCAGCATTATATATCCGCTGATTAAGAACTGGCAGAAACTTATCGTCGGTATTATGGCAAATAACGGGATTTCCCTGAGTCCGGCAACGTCTTCGTTAAAAATCAGGCATGCAAAAGTGCATAACAAAAACGCAGAACCGGTCACAAAATAACATATGCCGAGAAGCTTTCTCAGGAATGTTCTAAATTCTGACCTGTAGAATAAAAACACGCCCGGTAAAATGTAAAACACGCTTTGAAGGAAACAAATTAATGCCGCACGGAAAGGCGCGGCTATATACAGCGTTGCCAGGCAGGCAACTACAAGCGCCATCGTTACTGATACGTGCAGCCTGCGTTTGACTGTCTTTCCGCACAAAACCCGGATAGTCCAGGTTTCATAGGCGCAACCCGACAGCAATAACGCATTTGCCACCATAGTCAATGCATCGTAACTGCCCGTCCTGTGATAAAGGATTAACGAGCCCGCTGCCTGCAGAAATTTTGCCATTATCCAGAACGGAACTTCCTGAGGATTGCTTTTTTTATATTTAAACACCACCAGCAGCAATCCAAACAGGAAAGAACCGACTGCGAGCATTAAAATTATGGTCCCCAGATCCATAGTAACCCCTTATAGCCATCACAATATTATGCGGATCGAAGTTTTGATGCCTTTCTATCCGACAAATCAAATATATTTTCGTCCCAACTGTTTACAAAAACCGCCAAAAACGGCCAAAACCCCTGCTGAAACCTTAAAATCAGCAGTAGAAATTATTATAACTTCTTTTGCTTTATTTTTTCAACTTACTATATTATTTCAATTTTTGTTGGTATTTATAGTGCCCGTAATATTTTAACGGTTTAGCATGTTAACAGGTTAAATAACTGCAATAATCTATATAAATATACCAATTTATAATATTTGTAAAACATAAGTTAGATAATTTTAGACATTTTTCTTAACATTCCTTAATTTAACTTCAATAATAAACAATCCCCGACATGCCTTTCGACACGACGGGGATCGGTTACCAGCGAAATGCAGTCCAGGTTTTCGGCGATATGAAGTTCAAAATTCACAGGATTTAACGGTCTCCACGATGGCCACCAGGTTTTTATTGGGCACCCTTAACGGAATTGCGCATTCAGGAGAAATGAGCCTTATACCTGCTTCAATAATGCTTATTACCTCCTGCCGCACATCTTCCGGAGTACCGTTCAGCAGGGTCTTGGGATTGTTGACACATCCCGTGAGCAGCATTTTGTCGCTCATTATTTCAAGGGCTTTGCGCGGATCGTTCTTGGAATCAAAGTGGAAAGCGTCAAACCCCGTTTCTGCGAAATAATGCATCCTGTCAAGCGTGTTTCCGCATGTATGGAGCACTACCGGTATGTACTTCGGCATGTTCTTCTTCAGAATTTCGGTTATCTGCCTGTGAACGGGCAAAAGGAAATCTGCATACATTTTTCCGCTTATGAGATCACCCGTGGCGTGATCCGCCCACGTCAGCATGTCCACGCCCGCTTCGAACTGCGCCAGGGCGAACTTCAGCGACACTTCCTTGAATACGTCAAGAAAACCGCGAACCTTTTCGGGCTCAAGTAGCGTTTCAATTAAAAAATCCTGGACTCCGTGCAAATGGTAGGACAGCGTCCACGGCCCCATTACCTTTCCCACAACCACCACCGTGTCGCCGTATTTCTTTTTCAGCAGCTTTATTGCGTCCAGGACAGTTTTTATAGGTTTTCTGTCCAGGAAATCTTCAGGCAACCTGAACTGATCGGGTTCCTTTATGGGGTTGGTTTTAATCGCAGGCATGGAATCAATCGCTCCCCAGTCCACTTCGCATCCCAGCGCCGCGGCTTCCTGCTGAACGCTGAAATACGGAGCGACCGTGTCAAAGCCTATGACATCATGGCCGGTAGCCGCCAGCGCTGCCATTTTCTCAGTATCGGTGTGCACCTCGGGGAATCGGGCTCCCGATATCTCCATGCATTCCACCGTGGCCAGCGAAGTCGGATTTATAACGGGAATCCTGTCGTATTCCTCGCCCCTGAAAACGGCCATTACGCGTTCTTTTGGCGTCATGTATTCATTTTTCATTGTATGGGTTCCCCTTTCTGACCGTTAATTGCGCGTCCGGCAAGGTCAAATGTAATACATGGTCAAATATGGCATAATAATTGAAGGATACAGTTCTCTACTTTACCGAACTGTAATGGTACATTTCCTTGTCAGGCCGTCATTGGTGCATTAAGTTAGTACACAGGCATTTATGTATATTGCATGTTCGCATTTATGTATATTTCTTGTTCTTTTTATTATTTATGGATATTACCTGTTCTTTTTATAATCTTCATAAAGATATTTTATAGATCTGTCCCAGGTTTTTTCCCCGGCCTTGGAAAAGAAGCATCCGGGAACTTCCCCGTTTTTACGGTGGTAAGCAACGCATTCACAGCATTTTCCCCGCCTTGAACAGGGATATGTACAGGTGCAGACTGTCCTGGATTCACAAGCCATTTATTTCTTAACCCCCCTTGATAAAAAACAATTAACGAAACAATTATCGCACTTGCTGCTTTCACTACTGCTGCTTTCATTACTGCTATATTCATCACTGCCGCTTTCATTACCTCTGCTTTCATTACTATAACTTTTATTCAAACTCTGGTCAATGCTGCCTATCCCGGTCCGGCCTGTTTCCCGCACCGGCTTTAGATCAGATCGCAATTCAGTTCGCTCCTGGCCGGCAAATCAGTTCGTCCCGGTTTGATCCAAAGCTGTCCGGGTCAGGTCCAGGCCGACCTCATAAATCCAGTTGTTTCTGTAAATGGACAGAAATTTGTATGTTTTTCCGTCTTCAACCCTTTTCTTTATCGGCGTGGCGACGTAATCAACGCCGTCCAGCAGCTGCCTGAGGCTGCTGTCAAACTCAAACAGGTTTACGCCCCTGCCTATTTCCTCGTTGCAGTAATGCACATACCCCGTTCTGTCAGCCACATATGCCGTTGTCAGGTTCAGCTTCCGGCATGCCTTTACGAGGTTTTCATTGCTGTAACCTTCCTTTTCAAGATAATCCACCAGGAGTCCTGCGTCTATCAGCATCTTGATTTCCATGGATTTGTCCCTGAGGCTGTAGACCATTCCGCACAGGTTGTTGATCAGGTTGATTATGGATTCCACGTAAGGCGCCTGGTTTTGCATATTGGTGGATGACTGCGAAGTATTGGCCGCGCATTCCTGGTTGGCGGCATACAGGCTTTCAATCGACTCCTTGATCCTGGTTGTCTGTTCAAGGATTGTATCCGAGGATTTATTCACAAGGACAATGTAATCCTGTGTCGACGTGGTGGATGCATTAATTTTATCCAACAGGCCATCCATCTTCTTTACGTCTTCCAATTCATTTTCCATGGCCGCCTTTACCCTGTCGAGCGCGCCGACGGCGCTGTCAACGTTTTCAGCAAGTACCTTGGTGTAATCCTGTATTTCTTCGAGGTACTTGTTGGTTTCATCAGACAAATTCCTTATCTGCTCGGCTATCACTGCAAATCCCCTGCTGGTTTCCCCGGCCCTCGACGCTTCAATGGCCGCATTCAGGGCAAGAAGCCTGGTTTGCGTGGAGATCTGCCTTATGGTTTCCCCTGCTGAAATGATCTTGTTTGTAGTTTCATTGGTTTCGCTTATCATTTTGTCTATCTCGGCAATCGCCCCGATGTTTCCGCGGACTGCCTTCTTAATTCATTCATGAGCTGCAGGCCCTGGTTCTTGTTGTCAATTATTTCTTCCATGTTCCTTGCAACTTGTTTTATATGCCCATTATTGTCGGAAAGCGCTTTTTCCAGCTCGGATATGTGGTGCGCTATTTTTTCGGTATCGGATACCACGCTTATTGAACCTTCGGCTATACTGTCAATAGCCGCTGTTACCCCGTTCAGCGACTGCCTGAACTCGTTGCTTCCGTTTTTTAGTATTTCTATTTCGGTGCCCAGGCGACTTATCATTTCATATATGTAATCAGCCATATCGCCGACATGCTTAAACCCTTCCGTTTTTGTAGCCGTGTCGGCCTTTAACGTTTTCGCCGTTTCCACGTATATCTTAAGCGAACCGAACGCTATCAGGACAAAGACAACCAAAGCCGCAACATGCGTCAGTATCTCCGTTAATGCCAAATTTTCGCCCGCTGCCAGGTTACTGTACATTTCAAGGAAAACCAGGCCTGCATGGGTCAGCGCCGAAATTGCCAGGACCGACATTGTCAGTATCCTGTCGAGGAACATGAGCGAAATCATTATCAGCACTATGAACACAATAAACCCGTTAAGCGAAATATCCGTCGCCAGCGCAAGGTATACATGGCTTGCGTAGACCCCGGCCAAAGCGATATATTTAATCAGCCCTGATTCCCTGTTTGACTTGTACAGGGAAAGCAAAACGATGCAGCTCAGAAGTCCTGTCGCAACTACGACGAACAGGGGTGTCTGCGGGATTTTTTCGTCCACCAGGCCGGCTATGCAGTTTACTGCAAATACGGCGTGCATTAAAAGAGAAAACCGTATGGACAGCTTGTTTGCCCTTCTTTCCCTTACCACTATATCGCCTCCAGATTGCCTTGATATGACTTGCATTGCTTTAATATTTTCGGACAAAAACGCGGGTGACAAATTTCAACAAATTATAAAAATATTCGACAAACACCTACCGCATTCCATGCAATTCCCATATCTTTCACATGTCACCGGGCGGGACATGAGAACCGTCCCCCTGTCCCACCCCTGTCCCACCACATTTGCTATCTTACAGAAATTGTAGTTGTATGATACAATTAACTGGACATAAGTGGGATTATGCAAGTCAGAGGGGTGATCATCCGTGAATCTGGAAAAAGTAAGGAAACTCATTTCGGACGGTCAGGCGGTACTTGGAATCGAGCTGGGATCCACGAGGATCAAGGCAGTATTGATAGACGACAGCCACAATCCGATCGCTTCCGGCAGTCATGCCTGGCAGAATCGGTATGATCAGGGAATATGGACCTATCGACTGGAAGATGTCTGGACGGGTATCCAGGAAAGTTACCGCAACCTGTGTAAAGAGGTGGCGGAGAATTATGGCGTGGAAATTACCAGCCTGAAAGCTCTTGGATTTTCAGCCATGATGCACGGATACCTGCCCTTTGACAAAAAAGGCACGCTGCTGGTTCCATATCGTACATGGCGCAATACGATAACGGAAAAGGCGGCGGCGGAATTGACCTCCCTGTTTGGATTTAACATTCCCCAGCGCTGGAGTATAGCTCACCTCTACCAGGCAATTCTGAACGGAGAACCCCATGTAGCAGACATTGATTTTATAACCACCCTGGCAGGATATGTCCATTGGCAGCTGTCAGGCGAGAAAGTACTGGGCGTTGGCGACGCTTCAGGCGTATTCCCTGTTGACAGTGCCACGAACGACTATGACAGTAAGATGATTGAGCAATTTGACGCTTTAATCGCGTCGAGAAATTATCCGTGGAAGCTGCGCCAGATTCTGCCGAAAGTATTGAATGCCGGTGACCGGGCAGGAGTACTTACCGATGAAGGCGCAAAACTGCTTGATCCCAGCGGCAGACTCCGTGCAGGCGTTCCGATGGCGCCGCCCGAGGGCGACGCTGGAACAGGAATGGCAGCAACCAACAGCGTGGCTGTTAAGACCGGAAACATATCTGCCGGAACATCGATCTTCGCCATGATTGTACTGGAAAAGACATTGTCCCGGGTTTACGAAGAAGTGGACATGGTCACCACTCCGACAGGAAAACCGGTAGCAATGGTGCACTGCAACAACTGCAGCTCTGATATAGATGAATGGGCAAGGATGCTGTGCGGCTTCGCCGAAGCTCTGGGTAAGCCGTGCACCTTTGAACAGGCATTGGAAGCAATGTTTTACGAGGCTTTGAAGGGGGACGGCGATTGCGGCGGACTGGTTTCATACAATTACTTCTCCGGTGAGCCCATCACGGGGCTCGAGGAAGGCCGGCCCCTGTTTGTGAGATTGCCTGACGCGAACTTCACTTTCGCCAATTTTGCCCGCACACAGATTTTCTCCGCGCTGGCCACGCTAAGGCTGGGCATGGATATCCTGCTTGAAACCGAAAAAGTGCAAATTGACTCGATGATGGGCCACGGGGGTTTCTTCAAGACCGGGGATGTTGGACAAAAACTTATGGCTGCCGCGCTGAACACGCCCGTCAGCGTGATGAAAACGGCCGGAGAAGGCGGTCCATGGGGAATGGCGCTTCTCGCCGCATATATGGCAAACAGGAACGAAGGAGAGACCCTGGAAGATTACCTCGCTGACAGGGTTTTCGCCGGCAATGCCGGCAACAGGGCGGAGCCCGACAAAAAAGACGTTGAGGGCTTCAATGAATTCATGAAAAGGTACCGCGCGGGCCTCGCGGTTGAAAAGGCCGCGGTTGCGCATATCCGCTAAAATCATCAAGAAGGAGACGACGGCAAATGGCTATGAAAGATTATGAATTTTGGTTTGTTGTTGGCAGCCAGTTCCTTTACGGCCCCGAAGTGCTGGAAACGGTCGCGTCCAGGGCTGCTGAGATGGCCGAAGAACTCAATGCGGGAGGACGTCTTCCCTGCAGGATTGTTTACAAGGTAACGGCCAAAACGCCGGAGGAGATCAGCAAGGTAGTGAAAGAGGCCAATTACAATGACAATTGCGCCGGCGTGATAACATGGATGCACACTTTCAGCCCAAGCAAAATGTGGATAGAAGGCCTGAGGGATTTGCAAAAACCCTATTTGCATCTCGCCACCCAGTATAACAGGCAAATACCTAATGAAGAAATAGACATGGATTTCATGAACCTCAACCAGTCAGCCCACGGCGACCGTGAGCACGGATTTCTCGGCGCGCGCCTGCGCAAGCCGCGCAAGGTGATTGCCGGGTACTGGCGCGACGAGGATGTTCAGAAACGTATCGGCGACTGGATGAGGGCGGCCGTCGGAGCGGTATTCAGCAAGAAAATAAAAATAATGCGCTTCGGGGACAACATGCGCAACGTGGCCGTCACCGAGGGAGACAAGGTGGAAGCGCAGATCATGTTGGGCTGGCAGGTAAATACATGGCCTGTCGGCGAGCTCGTTGAATATATCAATGCGGTAACCGATGCCGAGGTCGATGCTCTTCTGAAAGAATATCGAGACAGGTACGACTTTGCCACGGATAACTTGGAAGCCGTGCGCTACCAGGCAAAAGAAGAAATCGCAATAAAGCGCATGCTTGACAGGGAAGGCTGCCAGGGATTCAGCAACACCTTTGAAAACCTGTACGGCTTGGAGCAACTGCCCGGTCTTGCCACCCAGCGCCTGATGGAGCAGGGATACGGTTTCGGCGCGGAAGGAGACTGGAAAACCGCTGCCATGACAGCAATTCTGAAAGCCATGACCGAGGGAATGCAGGGCGGAACGTCCTTCATGGAAGACTACACCTATGAGCTGACGGGCGGCGGCGAATACACCCTTGGCGCCCATATGCTCGAGGTATGCCCCAGCATTGCTGCGGCAAGGCCCCGCATAGAAGTTCATCCACTGGGCATCGGCGGGAAAAATCCACCGGCGCGACTGGTGTTTGAAGGAAAAGCCGGCAACGCAATAGTGGTCAGCCTCGTGGACATGGGGGGCCGCCTGCGCCTGATATGCCAGGATATCGAATGTGTTAAACCGGCTCTGCCCATGCCCAATCTGCCCGTGGCGCGTGTAACATGGAAGCCCATGCCCGACATGATCACCGGCATTGAAGCGTGGATTATTGCCGGGGGCGCCCATCATACCGTGTTAAGTTACGATGTCACGGCGGAACAGATGAAAGACTGGGCGCGCATGATGGGTATCGAGTTTGTGCATATAAACAAAGACACAACTGTTGACCAGCTCGAAAAGGATTTGTTCCTGGCAGACCTGGCATGGAAGTTAAAATGAAGATTTAAGAGTTACTTTAAAATGAGGATTAAAGTAAACTTAAAAAGAGGATTAGTAAACCCCAAAAATGGGATTTGAGTAAAACTTTAAAAATGATTTTATAGCTTGTTACATGATTGCATCAGCTTATTACATGTTATTGCAAAAACCTGAGTGAATAAATAAACCTTAACGAATTAAACAAACTCAGGCTAACAGAGAATATGAAGAGAGTATTCAGGAAGGGACAAACATGTTGGAAAAATTGAAGCAGGAAGTTTTTGAAGCAAACATGTTGTTGCCCAGGTATGGTCTTGTACTGTTCACATGGGGCAATGTTTCGGGAATAGACCGTGAAAAAGGCCTTGTGGTTATCAAGCCTTCGGGGGTGAAATACGAGGAAATGAAGCCCGGGGATATGGTGGTCGTGGACCTGGTCACGGGACAAACAGTAGAGGGAAAATTAAACCCTTCCTCCGATACAGCGACCCACCTGTCATTATATCGCGCTTTCAGGGATATAGGCGGCATCGTGCATACTCACAGCCGCTGGGCCACGATTTATGCCCAGGCAGGCATGCCGATCCCTCCTCTGGGTACTACCCATGCCGACTATTTTTACGGTGCAGTCCCCTGCACCCGTCCCATGACGCCGGAAGAAATAAACGGGGATTATGAAGCCGAAACGGGCAAAGTAATCGTGGAAACGTTCCGGGACAAGGACCCCGGTTCCATTCCCGGCGTCCTGGTATTCAGCCACGGGCCGTTTACATGGGGAAAAGACGCCCATGAGGCTGTGCATAATGCCGTCGTTCTCGAAGAACTGGCTTTCATGGCGTGGCAGAACCAGCTTATGAATCCCCGGATTCCCCCGATGCAGCAGGAACTCCTGGACAGGCATTACTTCCGCAAGCACGGCAAAAATGCCTATTACGGCCAGCATAGGCCAACGTCGTAAAGCAGGGGTAGGAAATAGTCTGCATGACGGGGCAGGACATGGGACTGTTCTCCGTCCTTTGTCCTACCCTGTTCTTCTATTGATGTTACAGCTTCATTTCATTCAACAAGTCGATAAAGGCATTAAGTGCTGAGGACATCCATTTGTTTTTTGACAAAGCACCTGTGTACAAAAGATTTTATTTGTCGTAATTCCATTGCACACACTAACTATCGATTTTATTTAATAAAATAATTATTATAGAATCTATCAATTTTACAGATTATCATCCATATGATACCATACAATTAAATATTTAGAATTAAATTTTGAGCAAAATTGAAAGGTGATTAAGCATGAACGAATTTTCCACCGGACATTTGAAGAATCTCCTATAAGGGGGATTGTTTCTGGTCAAGATTGCACTCTCAACATGGGTCGAGTTGATGGAATTGAAGTATATTTACGTAGGGTCAAAAAAAGTGCCTGCATAAATTCAGCACAGAATATGCAGGCACTTTATGTTTATTGAGTACGATCCAGTTTAACGTATTAATTTAACATATTTTATATATAGCAAATTGAGCATGCCTTATCTGCTTTGCGCAACATTGTACAGTCTCAGCATCGTAATAATCGACTGCTCCCTTGTGTAGCTTTCAAGCGGCGAAAACCTGTTATTCCCGACGCCGCCCATCACCTTTTTGCCGGTTTTGGAATCAAGCAGCGAGGAAACAAAGATGATACCATCTTTTGCCCATGCGGCAAACTGATTGCTGTCCACAAAGGTTTCCGGCGAGGCGTTCGGTTTATTTATCCCCATGACGTTGGCGGTGCGCGTCAGCATAACGGCTGCTTCCTGTCGCGTAATCATGCCGTTGGGGTTAAACAGGCCGTTGCCGATGCCTTTTACGATACCGAGGGCATTGGCCGCCAGTATTTCATAATCGGACGTGTCGCTGAACGAATCTTCCCTTACCGTTACTCCCTTTTCCTTTAATATTTCATTCAGTGGCTTGCCCATTACCCTGACGAGGAGATTCACGGCAAGCTTGCAAAAATCGCTGCGCGTCGTATTTTCCTTGTATTTCCCCTGCAGCGCCGGCGGAACCAGCTGCGCTGACAAAGCCTTTTTAATATCCGCCTCCGCCCAGTCGCTGACAGGTTCGATTTTATAAGAAAATGTGGATACTTCGCTGTACGAATTATACCGGGTAGCCACAACTTTAAACGTGGTACTTTCGGTTATCTTTACAGGCTCCCTGTAAACATATCCGCGTACCCTGGGGTCCGAGCCGTCGGTTGTGTAAATAATCCTGGCCCCGGGGGTGTCGCAGGAAAATGATACAGTCGCGCTGTTGAAGTAAGTGCCTTCATCAAGACCGGCTTTTACGGGCTCAGGCTTAAACAGCCTGAAAAATTCAACGGAATAGCTTATTTCCGCCGGCCTGCCGCCTTTTGTCAATCCCGTAATGCGGACATTATATATGTCGCCTTCCCTGTATGTTTCTGTTTCCCCGAGAGCCGGCCGGAAAATTATTGTTTTCCTGAGGCATCCCCAGTTTGTAACGTTAAAATAGGTTTTTCCGCCGGAAGATGCGCTGTTTTTGCTTATCTTCCACACCTTGCCGTCATTTTTCCGCGTAAGGGTGACTGTTACATTGTCAATCGACGGCATATCATAAGCATCGCCGAGGTGCACCGACCATGCATATATGCTGTCGTTACCGGCAGGTATTAAATCAATCGGCATATAATTTTTCGCGGGCCATGCAATATAATCATACTCGATCCTTTCAACGCGGGAATGATCAAATACGTAGGTGGTCGTATAATCACCGTAATAACCGAAACCAATCTTTTTCATCGGCGGGTTCAGCAGCCACTGGCGATGCCCAACCATTTCAATGTTGTATTGGTCCGAATCCTCCATGTAAGCCAGCAGGCTTTTTACAATATTCGAAAAACCCCAGCCCGCGTTGGAACTGGATGTACCGGTATATCCCCTGTTGAAGAAATCCTGCGGCATGTCCGAAGGCTTGTCCGGGTAATGGGTCAGCTTGTCAACGGCTTTTAATGTAACAGCTCCATGCTGTGCATAACTGACATATGTATCGTCGAGTTCAATATCACCGGGCAGGCCTGCCACGAACCGGATAAGATTTACACAGTTCAGCGCCTCCTGCAGGTATTCAGCCTTTACCTTGCCGGCATTGTAAGGAGCTTTCGCGCTGGGTTCGACATCGTATTCAACGGATTTGTACATGTCAAAATCAAAAGGCGCTTCCTTGTATTTTTGAATTATTTCCTCAATTGTCCTGTCTTTCAGGCTAGATGAGGTATACTGCGCATTTGCCGGGAATGATGAAGAAACTGTCGCAAAGATCAGAATAAAGCATAAAAAGAATATAAGCCCTTTTCTCATAACTACCCCCAAAAGAAGCTTCATAATCTTTTCGAAATATGTGTTTTGAAATTAATCAAAGATTTTGCCGTTGACATGCTATATTTTACATCAATATCTACCCAACGGCAATAACATCGGCAACAAAACTGGAATTCATTTATTATCAGGCCTGCAATAAGTTTCCCTCAGCGTTTGTATCACCTTTTTAATCCTTTCATCATTAATGTGGTAGACATTCTGAAGGCCGTGCCTGTCGGAATCAATAATGCCGTATGCTTTCAGCAGCGCGAGGTTCTGGGACAGTGCCGACTGGGATATGCCAGGTATCTTTTCATGCAACTCGGTGACATTCATCGGCCTTTCAATCAAATGGCACAAAACCAGCAACCTGTGCTGGTTTGCCAGGACTTTAAGCAAATCGGCTATTTCCTTTGCCTGCCGCTCCATCTAATATGCACCTGCTTTCTGTACCTGATTCTTTTGTACTCTAATTTATCCAATTTATCCAACTTATTTATGCTCTAAATTTAATCAGTTTTTTCCCCTGTACCTGAGCACACTTATACCCTGGGTCATCGTGCCCATCGGACAATAAACGCACCATGAACGGGGTTTGAAAAAAAACATGGTTAGCAGTCCCAGTATTGTGGACGTAAGCATGACACTGTAGAAACCAAAGGCGAACTGGGCAACCCATGGCGGCACCATGGCGGTATTGGTCCAGTTCCATGGGAGTTTAATGGTCCACAAAATTGTAACAACCTCTTTCAAACTATTGGTTCCGTTGAAAACCAGGAAAGTGGAAAAAAGCATTATCATGAACATGGTCATGAAAAACGCCAGAAAGCCGTAACGAAACCATCTGCTTCTTATAAATGCCGGTATGCTGCGGTTGGAAGAAAGCCCAAGCCTGCCTCCCAGCAATTGAAACAGCTGCCCTCTTCCGCAATAGCTGTTGCAGTATATTTTCCCCTTTCCCATTATTGAAAGAAGCAGCGGAGTAACAAAGCAAATCAGTCCCACCCACGCAAACAGGATGTTGAAAAAACCTGAAATTAAATATACTGCAGAGAATATCCACAAATAATCATTCCACTTTTTCATTATTCAACCTCCCACTTTCTCATTAAACAGCCTCTCTTTTCGCCGGTTCCTTCTGCACAACTTCAATTACCGAAGCGGGGCACGCTTTTTCGCACTTTCTGCATCCAATGCACAGCTCCTCGCTGACCGTTGCGTAAATCCCGTGAAAAATGGATATAGCCCTGCGCGGACAGGTTTTTGCGCAAACCCCGCAGGCCACGCATTCCGTTTGTTTGACAACTGCCTTTCTCATGCCATCCTCCTTCATTAAATTACACTGTTTAACATTTAACAGCGTGATGATTTAAGACGGATTTGGAGATTTCTATATTAGTATATTATAATATAATTATATAATATGCAATTAATATTGCTGTGTCAACAACCTGAAAGATCCGTTTAGACACCGAAAAATGAAGTTAAAAAAGCATCTACAATTAGTAGATGCTTTTTGCCATGTGGTACAGCCTCGGCATCGTAATAAACGCTGAAACAGGACAGGGAGGCCCCTGTCCTATGTTCTCTCCGTAATAATGTCTCCGGGTTCTACATTGCCGATGAGCACCGGCGATCCGGGATCATGCTTCATTATGTTGTTTGCTACGGCTTTGTCGCTGTAATTGGCATAGCAATACAGGCACCCGTGTTTACAGGTGTTGTAGGCCCCGATATCAATACTGGCAGCACAACCGCATATATCTCTCTGATTTTTATCCTTCGGAATGCTTATGTTCTCCCCCAGTATCTCCGCAATCAGCCTGGCGTCTATGCACCGGGCCCGCTCTATCCCAACCGGCGACAGGTCCATAGGCTCACAGCATGCCCCGATTTTCAAGCCATGACCTGAAGCTATATCTGCAAGAATCTTCGCTGTTTCCAGCATATCGTGCTCATTTATGGCAACGGCATTAAGCCTTTTCATGTTCCTTTCAGTCTTCCTGTACAAGTCCATGAAGCTGATAATGCATCGTTCGGTATAATCCCTGAGCCTTGCGGCCAGTTTGTCGAAATGTTCCCTGTGGTAATCAATATCAATTTTGTCTGTTAAAATGATCGGGTCATACCTCCACACCGTTCTCTTTTTCCCAATCAAGGCTGACAGCCTCCGGAAGGATTCAATGATATTTTCCTTTTGCGGGACATTCCTCTCAATTTGACTGCCGTAGGGATTGACGGTGATTAGAAAATAATAATTATATTCCTTTAACAAATCCAATTTGTCGAGCATGTTGGCAGGATCCTTTGTCCAGAAAACAATGCAGTCCACAACATCGGGATTCAGCGTTACTTTGCTTACCTGGCGATGGTTCATGGGATTGCGAACCAGCACATATCCTTCTTTCAGGCGGTTGAAAAACCATTCGGAATAAAATGCAGGTATGTCAGTCCTGCGGCTGACACTTAGAATCAAATAAATCCCTCCGTTAATAATCGTTAATAATCTATTGTAATCCTGGTATTTTCCCCTATCCCCAAATAAACGCTTTCACTGTCCGATTTACATTTAATGTAAAACTCACTGAAAATGGAATATCGGAAAAGCTCTCCGACAAAGCACGATAATACTCAATAATCCCCAACGGCACCGAACCCGGTCCCGTGCCCACATCCGACACCTGAATATAAGGAGAAGTTATGACTTCTGTTCAGCAAGTTTTTCGGCCTGTTTATATCCAGTATCCGGCAGAATATTATCGGGTTCCTGCTCCGACTGCCTGTCGCTTCTTTTTCAATTGGCAGCGGTGCCGTAAACGGTTTTTATAAACGCCTCCACTTCTTCCCACGCCCTGTTGGCGTCGGGCAATTCCGGAAAAAGCATCTGGAACACGTGGAACATGCCGGGGTATGTTGTCTGCACCACCGCGACTCCCGCTTCCCTGGCTTTCTGCGCGACTTTTACAGTGTCGTCCAGAAGCATTTCATCCCCGCCCACCTGCATCAGCATGGGAGGAAAATCGTGAAACTCCCCGTAGAACGGTGAAATATAAGGATTGTCAGCGCGATCATCTCCTGCATAAGGGGGAATCCAGCGCCTGTACTTAAGATTTGTCCATGCGGACATGGTTATCAGCGCCGCTGGCATCGGCATGTCGTTATCCCTGATATAAAGGGCGGTCGCCAGCGTCAGTCCTCCACCGGCGGAATCTCCCGCTATTATGGTATTTTCAGGCAGATATCCCTGGTCCAGGAGCCATTCATATGCCCGGACGGCATCTTCCAATGCAGCGGGATAAGGATGTTCCGGGGCAACGCGGTAATCCACGGTCAGAACTCCCGCTCCGCTCAACCTGGCGTATTGCACCGCTGAGCGGCGGTATGTCGTCCCGTTATCCTTCAGTGAACGGGTGTAAGCACCTCCGTGGAGCTGCAGTATTGCCTTGTCGGGCTTGGCGTCTTTTTTCTGCACCCATTCCATTACAAGCCCGCCAGCCTCGATGACTTCCAGGGAATAATCCCCGGGCAGCTTCCAGTTGTCATTCAATTGTTTCAGCAGCCTGATGTTGCTGTTGCCACCGATTGTCAAAATGCCCTGCATAAAAGTTTCATTCTTGCGATCCCCGGACGCAAGCCAAAAACCTCCGGCTGCCACGGCGGCAACCAGTATCAATAGCGCAATCCAAATGGCGGACTTTTTTCTACCGCGTTTAATAATCTTTTCCCTGTTATCAGAAATTTCTTTTCCGTTTTCAATAAGATGTTTCCTGCTATTGGCAAGTTCTTCCCGGTTTTTTACAATCGCTTTTCTGTCTCCAATAATCTCTTCTCTGTCTTCTGTAATCGCTTTTCTGCTCCCTGCAATCCCTTCACCGTCTCCTGCAACCTCTTTTCTGTTTTCAGCGACCTCTCCCCTGTTTCCAGCTATCACCTTACTGTCTTTCGCGATATCTGCACTGTTTCCGGCAATCCATTCCCGTGCTTCAGCAATATCTGCCTTGTTTCCGGCAATCCCCTTCCTGTTTTCCGCCATACCATCGCTTTTGCCCGCCATCCCTTTGCTTCTATCCTTCTCATTCGCTGTTTTGCTCATCGCTTTCACCCCGCCTTTCTTCAAGCAGTTCCCTGTAAATTTCCGCAAGCCTGTCCATGAGCTCAATCAGTTTATCCGTATCGGTTTCGCCCAGTGAAACAACAAGCCTTTCGGCAATGCCCAGTATCCTCCTGTTCGCCTTTTCAAGGGCTTCAGCACCAGCCTGGGTCAGTTCAATCCTTATACTCCTCCTGTCTTTCTTGTCAATGCTTCGCGTGATGAATCCCCTGTGTTCCAGGTCATTGAGAATGCGGGTAATTGACGGCCTTGACAATTCAAGCATATCCGAAAGATCAGCAGCTTTAACGTGCCTTCCTTTATTATGTCCTTCGCTGCGGGAACCCGGCAGGCTGGGATCCGAGTCACTGCCTGAGAGCCACAGATTCCGCAATACCAGGTACTCCCCCTGGGTGAGGTCTCCGTTGCTCAGCAGCCTGTTCAACTGTCTTCTCATATTCAAGCAGGAATGCAGCAGACGCGCTCCTTTTTGCTGCACCATCATGCACTACCTCCAAACGGTGTTAATGTTTCAGGAATAATAAATTATGTCGAGTGTAATTATAGTTTCATATTAAAATAGTTTCGTATATAAACTATTATAATCAAAAATTATTTTATTGCCAATATTTATTCCGCCTTTTTTCCGGGCTTACCACCGAATTTTTAACATATGCCCACGACACATTTCGCCATTATTCTGCCAATCTATTGAATTTGCATGAGAAAACCTGTAAAATCATCTTAATAGATATTTATTCCAAAAGACATATTCCGGAAGGAGGGTCATTATGCCAATCGTTTGGACTCCTGACCTGTCGGTCGGCGTGGATCACATTGACGAGCAGCACAAAATCTGGTTTGAAATGGCAAACGAACTGTTTGAAGCCGGGAAAGAACGGAGAGCAAGGGACTATATTGATAAAATGCTTGGATTCCTGGATGAATATACAAAACAGCATTTCAGGGATGAAGAAGCTTACATGGAGGAAATCCGCTACCCGGAAATTGAAGCCCAGAAGAAGGCCCATGCAAACTTTGTCAATGAACTCGCCAGGCTGAAAAGCGAATATGAAAGCTCCGGCGGCAATATCCTGGTAATTATCAATGCCAACAAGATGGTTATTAACTGGCTTACAAACCACATCAAGAACATGGACAAGAAAATAGGCGACTATGTGAAGACTCTCGGTTCATGAGTGTATATATATTAAAAAATACACACCCCTCAACGTAACCGGTAAATTCCACGATGAGGGATGTGTATTATTTTGAGTTTCTTTAATCAGTATTAATCAGTACTTGATAAACTTGCTTCCGGGGGCGCCGCAAATGCTGCATTTCTCCGGAACGGACTTTTCAATATTCCCGCATACCGGGCAGAGATAATAAAACACTTCCTCCGTCTGGCCAAGGTTCTCCAATGCTTCCCTGTAGAGCCTTGCGTGAACCTCTTCCGCCTTCATCGCAAAGGTGAAGGCCATGGCTGCCGCCTTGTTTCCTTCAGCTTCAGCTTCCTTCACGAACGGAGGATACATCTGCTCAAACTCATAGGTCTCGCCTGCAACACCGTCTTTCAGGTTTTCCTCCGTAGAGCCAACCTTTCCTGCAACTTCAAACAATCTCATGGCATGCAGTGTTTCAGCATCGGCCGCTGCCCTGAACAGCTTGGCGGCATTGAGTTTTCCTTCTTTTTCAGCCTGCCTGGCATAAGCCAGATACTTCCTGTTAGCCTGGGATTCCCCGGCAAATGCTTCCATCAGGTTTTTCATCGTTTTGCTTTCGCTCATCGTTCATCCTCCTTTTCGCGGCCTGTTTTTGCCGGCTCTTTTTCCAGCCCGCCTTGGCCGACTCTTTTTCCAGCCTTTTTTAGCCAGCTCTTTTTCCAGCCTGCTTTTCAGCCGGCTCTTTTCCGGCCTGTTTTTCATCCGGTTGGTTAACCGTTTTGTCAACGATTATTTTCCCGGTTTTTAATAGAATTAACCAATTCATTAGACATTGAACATAATAAAATTGACCGTCCCATGGACTGTTCCCCGGTCAATTCAAAAACAACAAAAAGAGCACACATCTCACCGGCAAACCAGGCTTTCGCCCTTCCAGTCGCTGTCCGGCTCTACGCCCATTATTTCTGCAATTGTAGGCGCAATGTCAATGATGCTCGCGTCCTTCGCCCTGTCCGACGCCCTGCACGGCACGCTGCTCCTGATAATTATGGGAATTGTCATGTCAGAATCGAGCTCGGTTCCGTGCGTATAATCATGTCCGCCGTGATCGGCCGTCACAATTATCGTGTATTCGCCGGATATGCCGTTATATATCCTCTCAATACAGCTCCAGGCAATGTTCACGGCATCCAGGTACTCCTTCGACATCCAGCCGTACTTATGACCGATCTCGTCGGTGTTGCCAAGGTATATAAATACGAAATCCGGTGATTTTTCGTTTATGTAATCAATGGCGGAATCCGTCAACCGGCTGTCGGTATTTTCGTAATCATACTGGGAAATGTAATGGGAATATGACAGCGATCCCGGGCGCGACAAGTCGCGCAGCTGCTCCCAGTTGTAAAACGTTGCGGTGGTTCTGCCGCATTTTTTGAGCAGTTCAAACAATCCGGCAATCGGCCTTACCTGGGGAACATAAGTATTTGTCAATATGCCGTGGCGTTGGGGCAATACACTGTGGAATAGCGACATATGGCATGGCAGGGTTGAAGACGGCATTACAGTCCGCGCATTCATAATTGAAATGCTTTTTTCAAGAAATCCGGGCACGAAACCATGCCCGCAGGCTTCAAGGCTTTCCGGGACCATTCCGTCGACAAGGACCAGTACAACTTTGCTATTCATTGAAGTCTCCCTCTGTTTCTTTTATCAAATTTAAATTAGTTTTTTTCTTTTTTCAATTTGCCCTTCACGATAACATATAGTGGCAGCAAAGTCAATATTAACTCGTATCACCGCCATTTCGCGCAGACGTTCCCCTCTTCATCCATGCACTTCTTCATCATGCACTTTTTCGTCATGCCATTTTCATCATGCACTGCTTCCTACATGCATTACTTCATACATGCACCTTTTCATCCACGCAAATGTTTCTCTATATATTCCACGATATCCCTGGCCTTCGGAGGACAGCCCCTGACGCACCTTGCAAATCCCGATGTGCATGCGCCTATGCCTATTCCCGTGCACATCCCCTCTCCTGCGTCCATTTCCGTTCCTGCTCCCGTTCTTTCCCGCGTTCCTGTTCCCGATCCTTCTCCCGTTCCCGTGCCTGTATCTCCGACATTAAATTGCCTATCTGCTTCCCTGGCAAAAGGCCTGTTTCTGAACCCCTGGCCTATGTACAGTTTTTCATTCAGCCTTCTTAGAAGGCCCTTTTCATCAAGCCTCTCCAGCGCATGGATCAGGCTTCCGTAGCAGGCCGAGCACGCGCTGTCCTCGACAATATACCGTGACAGCTGCCGCACTCTTCCCGAAGGTCTCATTTTAATCTTGCCCTCTCCGTTTCTGTCAGCACAACCCCCGGGCAAAATGTCACTGTTGAGTTCAACAATATCCGCGCTCGCCAAATCTGCCGAACCTACGCCGATACTTTCGGCAATTGAAATATACGGAATTTCTTTGATGTCGTACCCCATCAGCTGAGCCGCGTAGGCGTCCACAAGCACCGGGTCCTTCCCCGCGATTATCCTGTTCATCGGTACCGGGTTTCCGCCTTCCTCGAAATTGAGGTCGCCGTTCATTCCGTCAACGATTATGAGGTCCTGCTTTATGATCTTGTTTAAATATGCAATTGGTTTATGTAAACCCATCGAGTGAAATCTTCTTTTTTCAAAGTCGGGAATGCACCCTTTCATGTTCTTCAACGCACATGTAATATTAGTCTGGCAGTGGCCCTTAAGCACGGGTACGTTAATCAAGTAATCAACCTTTGCCACATGCTCACAAACGTTAATTTTCATCCCGTTTACTTCAAATGCCCTGTACCTGTCTTTCTGAAGGTCGACGAGCGGCACATTATATTTCTTCGACAACCTTTCGTACCCGCAGACCCTGAACGCCTCAGGAGTCCTGTCCCCGACCCATGAGCCTTCCATGATCACTATCTTGTCAAAACCCTTCGCCTGCAAATACTCAATGACGCCCTCCACGATCTCCGGGGTGGTTGTCGCCCCGCTAGCCGAGGGCTTTGCGAGGACAAGATTCGGCTTAATGCCAATGAGCGCGCCCCTGTCTATATCCTCCTCGGGTCTGATGGCCTCGAGCAGCTCTTTCACCATCTGCCCGGGATCATTGCCATAAATGACGCGTATCCCGTTTTTGCCAATCATTTGATTCAACAGCTCCTTCACAAAACTGTCTTCTAACTCTCCAAAAATTCGCTGTAACCTTCTTTATTCCTGCTCATTTACTTTATTCCCGTTCATTTACAGTTTCCCGCCGCAATAGGGGCAATAACTGTACTCCCCGGGCACATTGATCCTGCAGTTTGGGCAATACCTGTAAGGCATGTATTGGCTTATCGGCCGCAAATTCTCTTTCCTGATCTCGGTATTTGGATTACGTTCAAACTGCTGCCCGACGTAAGGATCCAGTTCGTATATTCTGCCGCAGCATGACGTTTTCACGAAATACCTGGTATTCCAGCGGTAGACCGGTATTAAAAATACGTGGAAATACCTGTACGACTTGTGAACTTCGAACCTCGTCAGGCTTTCGCACGAGGGGCATATGACATTGTTGTACGTGCCGATATAATTATCCTTGTCCTGGATGCCAAAGAAAGCTATAAAGAACATGGCAATCACTCTTTGCTCCGTTGTATTATATTTGCTTTATATTCTCGCTTTACCTGATTCATATATTCATATAATAATATAGCAAAATAACTCCGGGTAAATAATATACCTCTCAAAATAATAGAAACATCATAATAGAAACATCCGGCAAAAACATCCGGCAACAAAACAACCCGCAGGACATCTTAATTCTGCGGGTTTGCTTTGCTGGACCGTTGTTTTTATGAAATACTCGTCTTGAGCCGGAAAGTATATTCATTAGTCGTGCAATGTATACTCCAGCTGGTTTGTGGCAGCAGGAACCGGATAAACAGGTTTGTGGAGGGTATCCTCAGGTAATAAGGGAAATTGAACCCTTTTTCAGGCATCGCCGGCACCTTTACAATCCTGTCATACAAGGATATAAATTCCCTGAATGCCCGGACACAGGTATGGAGGCGGTTCTTCCGCACTCATTGAATATTATTGCAAAAGACCCGCCCCCCACCATCAATCCTTTTTCAACTTACCGTAGATTATGAAATTGTTTTGATCACCGGAATATTGTATCAATACACTGTGACCTTCAGAGTTGTTACCCTGGTAAAAAACATAGTTCTCCGATTGCTGCTCAAGGATTTTTTCAGGAAATTCCTTTTTAATGGTTTCAAAATATTCTTCAAAATCCTTCTGTTTCACTTCCTCAACTGTAATCATTGCCTCACCTTTGCCGTCTTCAATAATACTGGTGATTTTACCCTTTTTAAATTCGGGTAACAAAATATTGTCCGGCCATTCGGTGTTGCCAATAACTATTCTTGAGCCGTCTTCGTTTTTGACCGAAATTATATCGCCGTCAACATCCACATCAGCGTCCTTTACCCCTGCAGCCTGTTTATATGCTTCTTCAATCAGTTTTTCACCAAGTTTTTCCCCAAGCTTTTCGCCGAGCTTTTCGCCGACGCTCTTCCTGGACCCGCAACCTGCTATTAATGAGAAGGCAAATATAATCAAAAGGATCACTGCAATTTTCTTATTCATTTACCTGTCCACCTTTTCAAATAAATACTATTTAGGCATGTTGTAACTACTTCAATATGTCATACTTTCCGAAAACCGGCAGACGCTTTGCCTTGCCGTTGAAACCGTTGATAAGGCCGATAACTGCGAAAACAAAGATAACAATGTTGAAAATGGGCAATAATATCCACCCGATAATCGGGATAATTGATAAAACAATATTGCCCACAACTGCTACAAGGAACAGCAGCAGCGCCTGGTTGGCATGAAACTTCGCGAATTTTGACTGCGGACATGCCAGGAGCGGCAGGAAGAAAATCAGGTAGGCAAGCCCGGCTAATGCCTTGTTGCTGTCAATGTCCGCCTGCTCAAAAGCGCCGGTGGTTTTTTCAGTGTCGGTCGGTTTTTCCTGCATTAATTCTGCCATTACACAAACCCCCTAATTTGAATCATTTTTTGTAAATGCCCGTTTTTTCGCACGCCTGTTAATAATTCAAGACCTCTCTCGCGCGCAGTATTTACTAGTATTTTATTAGCAGGACGCATGGGAAGATATGTAGATTATGATTATATTTAGTAAGGAAAGAATTATTCTGATATCATATGGTATCAAAAATAAAAATCCCTGGCATGTTGCAGGGTAAACACACCAGGGATTTAAGCCAATTCAGCGATTGTTCCGTACTGGATATATAAATCCCGGCTTTACGCATTCGTCGGAGTAATTTCTGCAATGACCTGGCGCGTGATTCTCCGGCGATCGACTGAAGTTCAGGGAACAGGGCTACAGCAGGCTTTGGAACAGGCAGCGGCAATGAGGAACTAATTGTCGTGCAGCTATATTCTCATCCTCACAAGCTCAATGGATTCTTTACCGGTCATGTGCTCGATATCAATGGCAATGATATAGGAATGATTACACCGGGAGATTTCCTTCTGCTTTTCCTCTTCCGGCCTGTCGCCGGAATATTTCTCAACCAATGCCCTGAACGCGTCCAGTCGTTCGTCTCCCTCCACAATCCTCGCTCTGCCAAAGGCTATGACACTGCGAAAATAGCTGGTGTATTCCTCGCTCACGATCCTGTCTTCATCAACAACGGCAAAGGACACTTTCGGATTTTTCATAATGGCATCAATCTTATGCCCTTCCCTGGCACAATGGAAGTAAATCTTGTTGTTGATAAACACATAATTCAGCGGCACTGCATAGGGATAATTATCATCACCGTCACATGCCAGGACACCGTGGCTGCAACGGCTCATGACGGCTATTGTGTCTTCAGGGGATAATAATTGCTTGAATCTTCTCATTGGGCGGAACATGATTTTGCTTCCTTCCTTTTCTAAGATGTTTATTCCCTTCACCAACTTTACGAATATTGATCAATAAACTCTTTTATTCGCAACATTATTGTTCTGGGCTTATTTCTGAAATCTTTTAATGAATATGTTCTCATCGCCCCATCCTTAAGGACTTTTATGTTTTCATTTTCAATACTTATTCGGACATCGTTATAAACAAAAGAATCCAACAAAGCATCATCTAAATTCCTATCCGACGCCTTGATATCGACAGCATCAGATACTCTCTTTAATTCCAAATAGAGCCTGTATTCTTCGGGACTCTTTATACACAGTTCAGGAAGATATTCAGCGTTTAGTAGTAAATGCTTATTGGTGTAAATGTGTGATCGCACGCCATACTCCTTGGGTTTTATAGGATTCGGCAATACTTTCCATTCTTCTACTATAAATTTCACATATAATTCATCTGAGTTACGGGGAATTTCAGTTATTTCTCTTCTCTTTACAATTTCCCATTGCTTTATCTCACCATAATAACTTATCCCAGCATCCTTCCCAAAATCTCTTACTGATTGGTAAATTGCAATGTACTTAAATGAAATTCCCTTTTTCCCTACATTTTTATATGGCATGTGATAAAAACCATGATCCAATGCAACCTTAAGTTGAGCTTTGTTTCTCAATGGTCCCACAAGCACATTCATATCATCAAAATTGATTGCATTTATAAATTCATAAGATCCTATTGGTAATGTACTCCTTTCAAAAGCCGATTCCGGAGTGTCGTCTATTAAATCCTCCAGAAGATCCGATACTAATTTTGTCGCACTGGGCAAAAACGGCAAGCCGCCGACATTGACCTTGTTTATACTGGTATAAAATTGGTGATTTTGATATTCATCTTCATTAGTATATGGAAATAAAACAAATGCTCCAAATACAGTCCGTTCAAAATCTGGTTTCTGAGCAGATTCGGACACAATAGCGTCTCTATATCGATGCATTGTATTAATGTCATCCTCTTCCGGCCCAGGTGTCTTATATGTTTGCTGATAGTTCGTTCCTTCTAAAGCCGGATTAACTCTGTATTTTGCATCAAAAATATATTCATATTTAATGCGCGATCTCTGTTTTTCCAGAGAAAGTATATTATCCGGTTTTTGTGATACAGTTGGAATGCCTGTTATTAATGGATTATATGTTATTGTAAATTTCTCTCCGTTTTTGGGATTCTCATATGTAACTTGTGCATTTCTGCCTTTAACCAGAGTAACAAACAGACCGGTACTATCAACCTTAATCAAATCTTGTCTTATCAACTTATACTTATTTTTAAGTATGCTATTTATCTTTATAAAGCACCAATATTCATACAAAACAGCAAGATCCTTAATTGAAATTTTAAAGATCTGGCCATTTAATGATAATCCTTTAAGCAGCATTAAATAATATTTATAAATGTCTTTATATCCCGGGGCCATGTTTAAAACTAATGATAATGAATTTAAATGGCTTAAATCGCCGACATCACTCAAAAAACTGAACTCCAGGCGCCTCTTAATTTCCGAATGCATGGTTTCTATTTTCCGCAAGACTTGCTCATCTTTATATCTATTTAGTTTACTATAATTTAATTTAATGTTATCCAACTTCTTAATTATTACTTTTAGAATATATTTCACAAATCTATTTTCAAAAGTGTCATAAGAAATATGTTTCTTCATCACCAACGCCTTTGACGGAATATACCGGCCTTCATGGATAAAAATATTGTCAGGGTGCTTTTCCAGCCATTTTATCGTTGAAGTATTAACTCTTCTAATCTTATTGAATTTTACTATATTGCTTTCGCATTCTAAAACATGATGCGGAGTTTTTATCACCATATCAAGGGCTGCAGTAAACTTTTTAAATATTATGTTTATAATGCTGAAAAATTCCGTTAAGCTATTTCCCACATTTTCTCTTCTACCGGCCAATAAATAAGTTTTCTTTAAAAAATCAAATGCTAAGTTATATATTTCGTTCGTAACATCAGCCAATATAGTGTAGTAATCCTTTTGATAGTCGAGTTTTGACGGAAAAATTTCTATTGCCATAGTCAAATAAACTGTTCCGTCAACGAGTATTGACATTTCTGAAAAACCAACTTCACTGCCGAAGTTGAGAATACCTGATAATGTCCTTTTATTCCTTCCGACATAACTCACTTTTTCACGCAGATTTATATTGTCATGCCAAAAGGACAATTCAGAATCGCTGTTATTCTCGATTACGACTTGATAATTTTGCTGTTCAAAAAACAGCGGTATAACCGGTAAGACCAAAGATTCAGAATCCACAGAAATTGTCTGCTTTTCAAAACCTGCATCCAAAACCTCAACTGAAAACACATCTTTGCATGAAATAGAGAGAGTTGAGATCTTATCTCTATAACTAAAAAGAGCCTCAGCCCGTGGATGGCAGGGTTTACCCTTAATTGTTAAGTCAAATTTGTCCGTCTTTATATAAACAAGATCCTGCTCTTTACATCCAGTAAGAGGTGAAGCCATCCTCTTCAAACCTCCTCATCATGGATGCAATTTTCAGAGCGGATTTCATATACGGTATTGACGGATTATTATTTATGTACTTGAACATTTCCTCATTTACTTCGGCATTATCCGGCGAGAAATTTTGTTCTTTATTGTTTATGCATATTTTGAATAATTCTATTAATAATCTTTTTATTGGCATACTGCTTCCCTGAATTCTCGGCAGTATTTTCTGGAGTATTTCATAATCCATGGCTTTGTTAAAGGGAAGCAAATCGTAATTTTGATTATTTACCATGTAAAAACAAACTTCATCTCTTATTCTATACCCAAACTGTTGGTTCGCTTCTAAAAGCACTTTATTTATATCTTTAAGAATAGATACAGATGTCAAAATGGTGTCTTCAAACATTTTACAATCCTGCAACACAATAAATTCACTTTTCAAAAAGCTATTATGCAGCGTCAATACAGGCGGCTGCTCAGTATCTTCTATTAAAAAATCAAGATCAACATGAGAAAATTCTATAGTATTCGCTCTATCCAATACCTTTTTGCTGAACGGGAACGTTGTCTCGTCCATGTTTACAGTGCCGACTATATAAAGGTTCTCAGGTATATGTAAATTTAGATACTGCAATGCCGCTTCTTCATCATTTCCAAAGAATTCTTTTGAAAAAAGCCTGTCCGTTATTATCCTATCCCCCTCCCAAGTCCTTGTTTCCATAATTGAAAGGATTTCGCTGAAATAGTATTCCACCCTTGCCAAATTCATTTCATCAAGGCAAAGAAAATATGGAAGGTCCGTATGTTCGCTTGCTTCTTTGATGAAAGATAAAAGACTTCCCGGGTGGAATTTGCCGTGCAAATCTCTATAACCCAGCAAATCTGTGGAATCGGACCAATCAGGTCTTACGGGAATCAATTTAAACCTTCCATTATCCGATGTCGCTCCTATGGCTTCAGCAAAAAGCTTAACCAATTTGCTCTTTCCCGTACCGGAAGTTCCTGCGAGTATAACAAAGGGTTTGGATTTAAGGGAAAGATAGAAGTTTATTATGGTTTCATCATCATAGGAAAAGCCTTTAGATCTTATATATTCACAAATTCTTTGAATTTCGTCTTTTACATTAAACTCTTCAATAATACTAACTTGATTAGATGCACCTCTATTTTGATTTTCAGCCTCTTGCTCATTCTCTTGAATTTGATTGTCCTCATTTTCATCCATCTGCTCTGTGCCTCGTTCATTTTGAATAAATAGATCATAATAGGTATTATATATTTCAACCATTTTTCTAAGGTCATCAAATAATACCGCATCTTCGGGAATTGAATTTGCTAAGTACTCTTTGTAATAAATGCAGCCTTGTTCATAAAATTCATTCCCAATTGTTAAGTTGTTGTCGGCATTAAAATATGTATTTTTTATTGCATTTCTAACAGACTTCGATACGTTTTGCATTTTTTCAATGGCTTTTCTGCTGCCTAATTCTTGTCTGAGTTTCGTACACCCTTGATTTAAAGTAAGATAAAGCCTTTTCATATCGTCAGAGAACAGATACACAATATATACGCCCACCTGTGTTGTGGTAGTAATGTTTTTGTTTAGAATAGCAACCCACGGAACTACAGCCCAATTACCCTGTCCGCAAGATCCATGAACTTTAAAAATATTCGTATCTATAAACGGAAGATCAGATATCTTTTTAGGTATTTCATTTCTAATCAAATAACCTAGCGGATGCCGTGCAAAAACTTCGGATGTTCTTGCTCTTAAATAGTTGTTCATAAACTCTTCTAATTGTTTTTTGAATAAATCGCCGCTCCCCATATTATTTTCTCGCGAATCAATTCTTTCAAAATAAAGCTTTATTTTTTTATCTATTAACTCAGACAACTCCTGCTTGTCCTTTTCAGTAAGCTCTTTCAACAATTCAGGGTTAAAAGAATAATATTCCTCACCATTGATGTTTTCCCTTTGAATAAATCCGTTGCTACTTATTGCTCTTAAAGGATTTTCTCTTATTACTGCTATAACTTGATTTATCGTGGATGTGTCTATATTTTGAATACGTGGATCAACATTTACGTCAGGATGAAGACCTCTGGATTTTCTATCTTCATAGAATTTTTTAAATCGGCGGGCAATATCGATCTCTCTGGCTTTGCCTTCAGAATCAATGAGCTCGAATAAGTATTTGAGTAAAATGAGTTTGTATGATCTTTGGTATCTTGCAAAGCTTTGTTCATCGCCGATGTATTTAAAAAAATCTTCCTTTATACTCATTTGTATCCTCCACGTTTTAAAAAAATAGCACAAAATTGTGATTTTAGTATATTTTGTTTTTTATTGTTAATTTATAAAATATTATACCTTATTTAAACACTTATTAATACTTTTTTATAATGATAAAAAACAAATTATAGCTGTTTGTTGAAAAATAAAAATGGACGGGGGTGCGGACGAAAACCTGGACTTAAAATGAGTCAGGAGGTAGTCCTATGTATTCCTGCGAGTTTTTCAACCTTTTCAACCTGGTTTGGAATGATTGAACAACATTAAGCAAAAGATACCATGTGCGATTCTGCTTTACGCTTACCCTATAATAGCAAAATTCGCATAATTAAAGAAGCAGGTGAAAACGCCTGCTTCAAATTTGAGGTTTGCTTAAATCTGGTGTTGCTGATGGTGTTGGATTAGGTGTAGGTGTCGTTGTATATAAAGACGGCAATTCCTCTTCATCTCCCCCATTAACAATAACATTTTTTGGCGGTTTTAAATCAGGTGTAGGAGTAGGTTCAATACCTGATGATGGTGATGTTTTAGGTTTAGCCACGGTAGTCGGCGATGGTGTAGGACTTGTTGAGAGAATACCATTAATAAGTCCCATAACAACCTCCCTATTTGCAATAGCATCTTTCATTGAAATATATAAGTCATCATCATCTAAGGTAATATATCCTATGCCCATGAAAGTTGATTTTTTATATTTCTTGTTCCCTATTTTGTTTTTTATATTTATTTCATTAGCTACTTCATCTTTAATTACTTCTAAACCAAGTCTATCAGCTATTTCTGCAATTGGGACGTAAATAACTCCGTCTTGCTCAATTATAGCACTATTTACATTAGTATTATTAACTTTTAGTTTTAATACTTTATTGTCAGCAAACGCAGTAAAAACGCAAGAAATGACTAACCCTACAATCAAACCAATTGTTAAAAATTTAATTTTCATCATTTTCACCTCCCTATTAGATCTGTTGTTCTGTTAACTTAGTTTCACCCGATAAAATGGGCCTTGAAAACCTTGAATAATGTGAGTTTGATACAGGAATTCCAATACCGGATATCGAATTATATAACAAAATGCAATTTTGACAAAAGGTGATAGATGTGCTGATACTCGATTATCCGGAATGGAACCGACCAACCATAGCTCAAGCCCTTATACCGGAGGCTGCATACAAACTTACTCCCGAACTTGAGATAATCGATAAGCTCTGCAAGATGAATCCTTTGTAAATCCCATAGTTGAGCGGTTCAATACCCAGCGCGGACGTCCGACTGTGCCTGTTCGTGTGTATATACAGATGATGTTTCTCAAGCATTATACGGGACTGAGTTATGAAGATCTTGTTCCTGAAGTCACACATAACCTCATGTATCGATTTTTCTGCCGCATACCGCTTGAGCAGAAAGTGCCAGATCCTACAGCCTTAATGAAAATCACTACCAAATACGGAGAAGAAGTCATCGAAGAGATAAATCAAAATTTGCTTGAGTCCCTGGCACAGAAGAAACTGATTAAAGGCCGGAGGACCAGGATCGATACGACGGTAGTGGAGGCCAATATTGCCCACCCTACAGATGCGGGTCTGCTTTAGAAGGCGTAAGAAAAATCACAAAAGCAGTCGCCCGCATAAAGCAAGCTTGTGGGAAGGCTTCCCGACAAAACACAAAATCGATCCATAAAATGAAGGGCTACTTGCTGTCCGTTAACAAAGTATTGCGCCGCAGGACAGAAAATGCTCGCACAGAAGTTCGGGAAATCATTTAGTCATATGGCAAAGGAAGGCCGGAAGGTAGTGACCAGTGCATACCGTTTAGCAAAAAAGCTTATTCCTGAGACGAAGAATGATCTAAAGCTTCGTGGCGACTTATTGGACGCAATCCAAAAAGTTCAGAAAATTATTGAGCAAAGCGAAGCCGTAAATAATGGGAACACAAAACTTACCGACCGGCTCGTAAGCCTCAAGGATCCCGAAGCTCGTCCCATTGTCAGAGGAAAGGTTGGAAAGCGAGTGGAATTCGGGTACAAGCTCCAGATACAGGAAACAGAAAGCGGTATTATCACCGGCTACCAACTTTACAAGGGGAATCCTTGTGACAAGGTCCTTGTTGAAGATGCCCTAAAGAAGCATATTACATTGTTCGGCAGAGCTCCGACGGAGATAGTACTTGACCGGGGGTATTATGATACCGCTAATGAAGCATTAGCCTACAAAGCCGGTGTTAAGCATATTTGCATTCCGAAGTCAGGCAGAAAGTCCAAAGAGAGAGCCGAGTTTGAAAGCACCTCTACCTTCAGACGACTTAAACGATGGCGATCAGGGATCGAAGGACGCATCAGTTGTTTAAAACGTCGGTTTGGACTTAACCGCAGTATGCTCAATGGTTACCGGAAAACGCAAATGGGCCGGCTTGGGTATTTTTGCCCATAACCTGAGGCAAGCAGCCAGATTGATGGCATAAAGGAGCGAAGTAGAGCGTAAATGCATCCTGGTAACTCACATATTCAAGTGTCAAGGATCAGTAATCTTTATTTTTAAAAGTACGTTGTTCTATAAAAACCGATTTTATCAAGTCAATCTATATAATAGCCTCAATCTGCTCCACCGTCGAGTCAATCGAGTTTACTGTGTTTTCGATGCTGCTTATTGCGGTATTTATAGTTTCCAGTTGCCCGTTGATTTCTGAAATTGACAAGGCTGTATCGTTGGCAATGGAGTCAACCTTATCATTCAAATCGTTAATACCTGCCTTAATATCAAGCAGGATGTTTTTAATCTCTTCCAATAACACTACTAATTCTTCCATCTATAACGACCTCCCCGCATTGCTGAAAATATTCTTCATCATAAAAAACATCGGTCCCATGGATTCTATAAAAATCTTCATCAAGATCGCTCATATCTCCTCCCAGCGCGCTGACTGCTTTTTTAAAGTGAGCATATTCCTTATGTGACAGGTTCTCCAGGTTGCGTTCCGCATACCCCCTGATGGCCGGAATCGCTCTCCCGTCTCCGTATGTTATATGTAATCGTCAACTGTTTCAATACAACTTCAGCATAACAAAAATACGTGTCTAAGGTCGCAAGTATTTTTATCCTGCACGGTTTTTAAGGTAATCTATACCAAAGCGCTTTTTGCAATGCTCCACGAGGTACTTGTTTATGTATTCCGGGGGGACCTGCCCCGCCAGGCCTTCGTACACCGCGTCAAAATATGCCTGTGGAGGCGCGATTTCTTTGAGATCCTTGTCAACGACCGTGTAGGCAAATACATCCGTTTCTTCATTATTCAGTTCCACCTTAAGATCTATTTTCCTGTGGTAATTCGCAAACGGTTGAGCGCCTTCCCTTCGATTGAGCGCCGTAATCCCCTCCTCGGGAATTTCATAAACCACGCCCAAAACATAGTCCCCGGGCGATTCAATTATATCCAGCGAGCCTCCGCCCCATTTTATTGAGCGCCTCGTAAATGCCAGCCGGTAGTCCTTCAGTTTTCCGATCCCCAAGACGCGGAACTTGTCCCCGCATCCTTCTTCTTTCATTGTTTCCCTGAAGGATTCATAATTTGTGCAGCTTCCATACGCGAAATACTTCTTCATATTAATTAACCTCCCTGTTATTGCCGTGGTCACCGGGGATTGCGGAACGGGCAAAACATGGGCCGCATTTTGCCATTAAATACTATAACATTGAAATACAGGATTTTCGACATCTCTTCCGACATTTCCTGGGCTGCTTTACTCATGGCTCCCTTGGCAAAACAATAACTGCAATGCAAATTGCAAAAATCCGACAACATTAAATTCATAATTTACCACCCTTAATATCTCCTTATACTCCATCTAATCCCTTCTCTCAATCCTCTTCATGCTTCATGCAGCCCAATCCCCTTCATGCAGCCTGTAGATAATAAACTTCTCCCTTTCATCCCTTTCCCCGGGAATCAATATCTCCCTTTCAACCCTGAACGGTGTCTCGGTATCGAGAAAATCCCGGTATTCGGGCGAGGGGTAAAACAAAATCAGGTCCACCGTCCTTTTGTTTTTTCCCACGGAGCGCAGTATATTCTGGACAACTCTCCTGAATATTTGCACCGAAAACGGGTTGAAAAAGTAAAAACAGTTGTCGCTGTTGCCAATTTCATAATCCTGGGCCAGGCCATGTATAATTTCAATATTCTTGGCGGCGCGTCCCGTTTTCATGCAGTACGATTCCCTGTTTTCCAGGGCTTCAATGTATGTCCTGTAATCGGCTTCAATCCCCGTCACCGGGATATTGAAACGATTGTGGATATAAAACGCCACCCTTCCCCGGCCGCACCCGAAATCCACGAACTTGTCGGTGACCCTGAAATCATAATTTTCGGAAAGAATGTCCAGGGCTTTGTACGGCGTCGCTTCATAACGGTTGTAATGAACGTTGCCGCCTGAGCATTCCCTCATGCCCGTGGTTTTGATACCAAGCAATTTATCCTGCCTGCGCTCCAAGTAAAAACACTCCTGTTATTAGCGCTCCACTCCTGTTTTTGGCGCTCCTGATTCTCTCCTGTAATTAATCAGTCTCCCTGATTCATCAACCCGCCCGATCCTTTGACTGCCGGACTGTTTTATTGCTTCACCAGGCTGTTCCTGTATATTCTGACGATGTCATCAAACTCAACTTTCTCCGGGTGGTTCTTCAGTTTGTCCTTGTTGCCGGCAAAACTCATGGAGAATTCATTGATTTCGTCATCGGTTATATCAATTTTTACATCAATCAATTTATTCAAAATCGCTTCCAGTTCATCAATACTGCCGAGGCCCAGGAAGCCAAGCATCCTGTTGAGCTTTGTCCGGTCCCTGAAGGTTTTCAGGTACTCTATGGTCAGTACCCCGTTGGCAAGGCCATGGGGAAGCCCCTTGAAATAGGTCAGCATGTACCCCATCCCATGGGGCAGCGACGTTCCGTTCTGCGCAATCTGCACACCGCCGAGGACTGAGGCCAGCATGACCTTTTCCCTGAATTCGCTGTCGAGGTCCCTGTTAACCAGTTTTTCAAAGCAGTACCTGAATAGCTCAAAACCCTTCTCCGCGTAAATATCCGACATAAAACTGCTGTTGGCGTTTAGGTACCCTTCGACCAGGTGGCTGAAAGCGTCAATGGCGGTGTTGACGGTGATGTCATAGGGGAGGCTGTATGTATACTTGCAGTCGACAAAGGCGTATCTCGGGAAAATGATCTGCCCGAGGTTTTTCTTTGTCTTTTCCCTGTTGGAAGTCACAATGCTGTACGGGGTGACCTCGGATCCGGTCCCGGCAGTCGTGGGAACGGCCACCACAGGAAGGCTTTCAAGCTTTCCCGCGCTGAATATGTTGTCCTGGTTGATATGGGGGTTCTTTATAAACACGGCCATGGCTTTCGCTGCATCCATTGGCGAACCGCCACCGATGCCTATGACGAAGTCCACGTTGCTCCTCTTCCCTAAATCGCTCCCTTTTTCCACGGTCTCCAGCGACGGGTTCTCCTCCACTTCATCGAAGAGCACATATTCAACTCCCGTTTCGGTAAGCGCCCTGCTCACGTCATCAAAAGAGCCATTCTTCTTCGCTGAACTCCTTCCCGTGACAACCAGCGCCTTTTTCCCCAGCGTGCGGAACAGTTCCCTGTTCTTTAACACCGCATCTATTCCAAAATGTATTTCAGTGGGCATCAGGAACTTAAACTCCATGGATTTTTCTCCTTTCGTGTTTGCAAAACTTTTTTAAATTCTGCGTAACCGGTTTGATCATTATTATTTGCTGTTTTGTCCCCAACTCTAATTTTGAACAACACTGCAGCATAATTCAAGTTTTCATCACATTCAAAAATGTTTTAGTTACCCCGGTCTATTCCCCCATGTAAAAAACACGGTTGTTTTTCATAAAATACAATTGTCATGTGTTCATTAACCTCTTTTTTTGCCTGTTTTTCTGTAACCTAATTTTTTATATAAAGCTTTAATAAAAACCCTTCGGAATCACTTGTTGAAGTGACTCCGAAGGGTTGCAACCTTTAATTCTTTATTTCTTATTAAATTTTAAAATGTATTCATTATTATTCTTGTCGATTATTTTGATTCCTTGAAATAAGCGCATGGCGTCAATTTCCTCTTTACTTTTGCCGGTAGTGTCAAACACAAAACTGCCTGTAATTTCTAAATAGGGTTTTTCTGTTCCTTTTACTTGTGAATTATGAGGGCCATTTTCTAACATCAGGTCAATATAATCTTCATTAATCAGTGGTTCCTGGGTGTATATACTGTTGATATCTTCCTTCTTCCCACTGATTATAACATTATAAGTAATTTTAGTTTTATTTAAATTATTATCCTCTGCTGCACCAATTGCAACTGAACCATTCATTGTAAATTTGTCATTATCATTATTGGTCCCTGAAACATCATCATTAGTCCTCAAAACTGCCGAACATCCCAATAAAATTAAAGCAAAAACAATCGGGATACATATAAAAGCAAATTTTTTCAAAATGCCTCACCCCTACAAATGAATTTTAAAAAATTTCGATCCATAAAGCAATCCCTTTCTGCTTGTTGTTATTTTCATTAATTTCCTCTTCTATTCCCATTCTTTTGAGAAATCCTCTGTTTTCTTTGCTTGAAATTACGTTATTATCCCCTGGTGCAATTGTACACATGAAAAAGAAAATCTTTTGGTATAACAGAACGGATATATTTAATATCTTCTTCAGTCAGGCACTCAGCAGCAAATTCACTGCCATAATGCTCCGCTGAGATAACATGCTTATCCTCATCCATCAGAAAGATGCTGAACCACTTTATCTTTCCTTCCTCATCAAAAGGATTATGTATTAATTCAAATGTAAATTCTTCTGTAATTTTTCCCGTGAATACTTTCATATTTTCTATATCTGTACCAAGAATTTTTCCAAAAACTTCTGCTCTTGCAATTGCTGCATCTTCATCCTTCCAGCAGTCAATCCTAAAATTAGTACATTTTTTATAAAGTAAGAAAGCAAAGGTTCCCAAAAATCGTAATTGGCTGAAACCAGCACTCCACTTTTCGTTTCACGTCCTCGTGATATTTCAAAATGTACAGAGTACTTTTTCATCAGATAAATCCTCCTGCAAGGGTTTCATAAATTCATTGAGTGCCATTCCCGTTCAGAAATTATTGCACCCATATCGTTCAATGAACAGAGTAAAATAACATTCAGCGTATCGTTAATATAATTGTTATTCTGCTATTGCGGGATTGATACAACAATATTATACATTGAAACTAATGTATATTTAAAATAAACTCCGCTCCAAACGACTTTCCCTCAAACCCTTATCCCTTCTCGCCTTATGCCCATTTCCCTAATTCTTTCCATATAATAAAGTCGGTTCTAAAATTCAATATTTTCATCCCATTTAATAACATTTATTCCTTAATTCTTGTAGTAATTTTTAAAATAAAGTCGGTTCCAAATAGGGATAAGGTGAAAGGAAAAAGGTATAAGGTTGCATTTTCTATTGTCTTA
>JAMNXU010000015.1 GCA_023623175.1 Bacillota bacterium | reverse complement strand
TTTCCAAGGTCAAAGTTACAGGCTGACGCACTCAACCATGAAATCCCATTAATGGGAAAGGGGTGCTCGGAAAATTAAGTTCCGCACTGCTCGGATTTATACTTGCCAAAAACAACGGGACGAGAATTATAACCAATTTGCCTTTATTTGTTCGCATGATACCTTCATGTTGAATAATTAAGCAAACGGTGTTGATATTAATAATGAAGCGCAGTTGTTGATATTGACGCCCGTATTATATATAATTGTTGGGAAATACATGTAATTGCTCAGACTAGTTTTGGAGGTATGCAAATTGGTGAAATGTGATATCAGGGACAAATCCCTTGCCAAACAAGGCAAGCTGAGAATCGAATGGGCGGACAACCAGATGCCTGTTCTTAAGAAAATCCGCGAAAGATTTGAAAAGGAAAAGCCCTTAAAGGGCATGAAAATTTCCTGCTGTCTCCATGTGACGACGGAGACCGCAAACCTTATGCGCACGCTCCAGGCCGGGGGAGCCGAACCCGTGCTTTGCGCTTCCAACCCGCTTTCCACCCAGGACGATGTGGCCGCGTCGCTGGTGGTGGATTACGGAATACCGGTGTTTGCGATTAAGGGCGAAGACAGGGATACATACTACAGGCACCTCGTTTCGGCCATTGAGCACGGCCCTGACCTGACGCAGGACGACGGATGCGATCTCGTGGGACTTCTGCACCAGCAGTATGGAGACACCTATCTGAAAAATGTTATCGGGGGAACCGAAGAAACAACGACAGGCGTTATAAGGCTCAAAAGCATGGAAAGGGAAAAGGCCCTGCGGATCCCAATAATTGCAGTTAATGAATCAGATACGAAGCACCTGTTTGACAACAGGTACGGGACCGGGCAAAGCACTATTGACGGGCTTTTGAGGGCTACGAACATCCTTTTGTGCGGCAAAACCTTCGTGGTATGCGGATATGGCTGGTGCGGCCGTGGAGTTGCCATGAGGGCAAGGGGCATGGGAGCCGACGTTATAGTGACGGAAGTCGACCATGTAAAAGCCATTGAAGCCGTTATGGACGGTTTCAGGGTAATGAAGCTCGAACAGGCGGCGCCCTATGCCGATATAGTCATAACCGTGACAGGCAATCTCAATGTTGTGGACAGAAAGCACATGGAGCTTTTCAAGGACGGAGCGATCCTGGCAAATTCGGGCCATTTCAATGACGAAATCAACATTGAAGCGCTCGAGGAGCTTTCGGTTTCAAAGAGGACCGTGAGGGATTTTGTCGACGAATACACGCTGAAAAACGGCAAGAAGATATACCTGCTGGCTGAAGGAAGGCTTTTGAATCTTTCCGCCGCCGAAGGCCATCCCGCGGTGGTAATGGACATGAGTTTTGCAAACCAGGCCCTCGGAGCAGAGTACCTTGTCAGGAACGGATCTAACATGGAGAAGAAGGTTTACGTCCTGCCGAAGGAAATTGACCACGAAATCGCAAGGCTGAAGCTTGAATCCATGGGTATTGAGATTGACTCGCTGACGGAGGAGCAGGTCGAGTATCTCGCTTCGTGGAAGAGCGGGACTTAATTGAGATTTTGGAAATCGGGCTTATTGGCATGGCCTGTTGAAAGGAGACCGGAGGATATGGATATTCTTATAAAAAACGTCACGCTGGCCGGTCCGGGATCTGAAAAAAGCGATGCCGATACAATCGGCATTGACAGGGGAAGGATCGCCTATGTCGGGAAATACGAGGGGAAAATTCGTGAAAACGGCGCGGATAAAGTAATAGACGGCAGGAACATGATAGCCATGCCGGGTCTGGCCAACTGCCACACCCACTGCGCAATGACGCTTTTCAGGAATTACGCCAATGATCTCGCCCTTGAAGAATGGCTTTTCACCAAGATCTTCCCGGTGGAACAGAAGCTGACTTACGATGACGTATACTGGGGAACGATGCTGGGAATAGCGGAAATGATAAAATCCGGCACCACTTCCTTCGCAGACATGTACCTTATAATGGACGCCGTTGCCCAGGCCGTGTCGGAAACCGGCATCAGGGCCAATCTCTCCGTCAGCCCGCTTCGCTTCGAAACGGGTAATGAAATGAAGGTTATAGATGAATCTGATATTTGCGTTCGGTACCACAGGGACTGGCACAATTCGTCTGACGGAAAAATAAAGGTCTACCTCGAGGTGCATTCCGCCTATCTTTTCAACGAGCAGCAGCTGAAGGACGCGGCTATGCTCGCAAAACAGCTCAATACCGGTATACAGATACATATCCTTGAAACCGTAACGGAGAGGCGCGAGAGTATTGAAAGGTACGGAATGAGTTCGGCGGAAATATGCCATAAATGCGGTATTTTTGATGTACCGACGATAGCGGCCCATTGCGTGCATCTTTCGGAAACCGATATGGAGATTTTCAGGGAAAAAGGCGTCAGCATAGCCCACAATCCCACGAGCAACCTCAAGCTCGGAAGCGGAATCGCCAACGTAAAGGAACTTCTTGACAGAAATATCAATGTTGTGATTGGCACTGACGGCGCCGCAAGCAATAATAACCTGAACATGTTCGAGGAAATGCACATTGCGGCGCTCATACACAAGGGTAACCTGATGGATCCGCGCGTCATGGACGCGCACACGGTGCTGAACATGGCCACCGCCAGCGGCTACAGGGCTTTGGGCTTTGATGACGCAGGCAGCATTAAAGAAGGAATGAAAGCAGACATAATACTTGTTAACACGGACAGCGTGCACATGTGGCCTCTGAATGATCCTGCTGCGGCGCTGGTTTACAGCGTCCAGGGCTCCGATGTGGATACAGTCATTGTGGAAGGTAAAATACTCATGGAAAACCGCGAGCTAAAAACAATAGACGAGGAGAAAGTGAAATTTGAGGCTAAAAGGTGCGCGGAAAGGCTGCTTGAAGGCATGTGACGGGCATTAACACCGGGAGTGCGCAGCAGGGAAACCGTCTTACTGCGGAAAAATCCCTGCTGTTTTTATATTTTTTATTTTTTTATAATTGCTCACTTGACAAAACTTCAGAGACAGTCTAATATAATCTGTGTGCTTATTTTCGGAATATCGTGCTGGTGTGGCGCAGCGGTAGCGCAATTGATTCGTAATCAATAGGTCAGGGGTTCGAATCCCCTCACCAGCTCCAGGACAAAAGACAGCACAGTGGTCAGTCTTGAAGGTGGAATGGAAATGGTCATTCCCTCTGTTGACTTCTCCGAAGCCAAAGAAGGAACACAACTGATCATTGTTTCGACAGATGGTGGAGATTTCTTTGCCGATGTAGTTAGTAAATAAGTATTTGAACCTGTTACAGCTTTTCAATACTTTTTTAGTGAAAACAAGTAAAAGGCAGTGCATTTAGAGCACTGCCTTTTGCCTGGGTCAACTTATTATTGAAAATCGAAGTCATTTTTCTGTTACTTTTCACTGCAACAGGCATTAATACAAGCCTTTGATGTTTTACCCCGGTTCTCAACAAAAACTTCGACTCCGTCTAGATTTCCGTAGAGGACGTTTACGGTGCATTCGAATTCGCCGTCGGAACTGCGCTTTTGTTCAAAGGTGCCCCATGCAGTGCCGCAGGACCAGAACGCGGTGAAGTTGTCCGTGTTCAGTTTCGGAGAGAAATAAAGCTTCTTATTTACCAGGTCACATCGGAACCCTGTCAGCGCAGTCAATACACCCCAGCTTGCCATCGACCTGGCGTAATGGTGACCGCATTCCACTTCATTCCACGGGTTTCTCTTGTAGCCGTTATGCCTGTCCCTTACGGATTTCACTATTGTGAGGCCTTCATCAACGAATCCTTCATATATAAGGTGGGCGGCCACCTGGTATTCAATTCCCGTCCAGACTTCGTCGCAGTATACAAAGGGAAGCTTCGGCCTGCCGCCATGGGGCCAGCTGCACAGCAAAAGACCCTTTTCGTCGTTTATGGCGTAAACCCTCTGCACGTTATGATGTTCATCGAAGGACGTCATAAAATTATACCTGAAAATCGATTCAACGGCCTTTTTTACATGTTCTTCCGGCAGGATGTAACCCAGGCCGACAACATGGCTCAGGAACTGCCCTAGCAGCTGGTCCGAAAGGCATCCGGTGCCGTATTGATATTTATATTTGTTGACATCGTCTATTTTCTGCACGTAATATTCGCCGCCCCAGAGCAGTTCGTCCATTTTCGCGCTGCCCTTTTCCCAGGCTTCAAGGTATTTTGAGGCGCTTTCATCGTCTCCCATTGCGCGCGCCATTTCTGCCATGGCTTTCAGCGCCCCGAAAAACATGGAATTGACGAGGGAATTGGGTCCGTAAAACTCGATATCGTAAGTGTTGTGTTGCTGGCTGTCGAGCACATAATCGCCGTCAGAGTCCCAGTAGGTGAAGGCGAAATCCATTGCCTTTTTTGCTCTGTTCCACAGCTTTTTAAGGAATTCATTGTCGCCGCTGAGTTTCCATTCCCGGTACAGGCGTATAATTGAGCCCATCTGTCCGTCGGCGGCGGGATGGAAGTTCCATCTCGGCCTGTCAAAAACCGTATGGGACCTGAAGGCCATTTTGCCCGTTTCATCGGTTTCATTCAGAAATTCATTGACCCTCATGCTTCTTTCAAGGGACGGGAACAGGAAGGCAAGGGTCTGGGCGTAGTTCCACACATGGGTGCATGTTCCGTCGCAGCAGCCCTCTTTGTCAAAGCATCCTTCCCAGCCGAGGAAAGTGCCGTTTTCAAGCCAGAAGCAGGTGGTGCTCCTAAGTACCGTAATATTGCTTGATACCGCCGACAGAACATAATCGGGCAAGGTGGAGGAGAAAAAGGCATCCCTGAATTTCCTGCTCTCACTTTCGAGCCTCGGCAGGTTGTCGGCCACGTACCTGCCCACATCCCAGGCATCTTTGAACAGCAAGGCATAATGGTTTCTCACTGTTTCCGTGCAGCAGCCCGAGGAACAGTCGCATTCCTGTTTCCAGCCTTTTATGCGGTTGGGGAAATACCATGTGAGTATAAATGTAAATTCCTTTTCTTCCGAGGGTTCAAGCCTGCGTGGAACTCCGACGGCCCCGAACCTGGCCATGCGGACTTTTCTGCCCCTTTGATCAATCCTCGTTACCTCCGTATTATCACTGAGCAATCCGTCTTCGCAAAAATCGTCCCAGTAATCCTGGATTCCGTCCCACCAGCCACCTTCGAGATTATAGCGCTTGACCGTCACGTTACTGTCGGTGGTCAGTATGCACATGCTGCCGAACCGCGGATCGTCGCCTTCAAAAGCGTCGGAATACATGAAAAGTCCTGAAAGGTTTCCGGTTTGCCTGAATTCATTTATATTACCGGTAAAATAATCGGTTTTTATGTTTCCATAGGAGTCGAGGCCGCAGTAGCCTACGGCGTTCAGCAAAGAACCGGCGACGGTGACGTCGGTGGGTGAGCTCGATACGTTTTTAACCCTGTAGCGCAGAATTGCGCAGGGAATGCCAGAATCTTCGGGATTTAAAGGTATAAAGGGCGTGAAGGCCTCAAGAGTCACGCGGACGGGCAGTTTGTCATCCACGAGGTCCACCGTTACAAAAGGATATTCTCCGCGCAGCGAGGATTTTTCAAATCTCGGCAGGCCGTTCACTCCTCCCGGGTTATGGCCGTGGGATTCTGAAAACGGTGGAGTGCATTTTGCTTCAAGAACCCTGGCTATCGGTTGCCTGCCTTCTTCTTTCATATAAATTGAGAAAAAGGAATAGGGGAGCTTTTGCCCCTTTGCGGGCTTGTTAAAAATTTCCCAGTCCCGGAGCTCTCCGCGCGCGCCTACGGAAATGTTGCCGGTACCTATGCCGCCCAGAAGGAACGCCACTTCCCGCGCGTCGCCGGGGTAGCTTTTTTGAGGACCGGTCGTGTACAAGTCTTTCTTGCTGAAAACCTTTTCAGACATAAATTTATCCTCCCGTGAAATCTATTTTTATTTTTCTGAACAGCCAAAGTCTCAGCCTCGAATATGTATTATCAAATGCAATTATATCAGAGTTTCTTGCCATAACATACACGCCCGGTTTATTTTAATTTTTCTTGAGCCTGAATTCCGCATCTTGCTTGACTAAGCAATAAAGATACATTTTATCTAAAAAAATGTATGGTTATTTAATAAATCAATGGCTAAAATCTTGCCTGTTATGAGAAATTTAAGTGAAGATGTAAAAATGGAACAACTTAAAAAGAATATTTCAGATTTCAGGGCTAAACTGGCGAACATGCTGAACGGCAGGGAATTGCGGCATGATGAGGTTTATAAACTCAGCATTAAGCTGGATAAACTCATATTGGAGTATCAAAAACACATGATACATTAAAAACAGGAGCTGCCGGGCTTGTCCGACAGCTCGTTGCCTGTTTAACTGCATGTTTAACTCATAAGCTGGTTTTTTACCTGCATGATTGCGTTTTGATCAGCCTGCATCGCAGGGCTGTAATAGCCTTTTTGCTCTGCAAGCTTGTAGAGCTCATACTGGAATGCCTCATCGTTATTCCTGATTTGTTGTAATGTTTGCCTGAGCTTGACATTTGACGCCTGTGCTATTGCATTGGTATACATGGTCAGGCTGCTGTTGACCTGAGACAGAACGTCGCGTACCATGTCCTTATCCTGCATACGTTTTTCCTCCTTTATCCCAAGAATCCCATGAGCTGTTGCTTGGTCTTGGCAGCTTCCTGTGCCGATTTTTCAAACAGCTGTTTTACCTGTGGGTCGGTAGCCTGCTGTGCGTAAGTACGCAGCTTCTGACATGTAGTTTCGTGTCCGACGATCAAGTGGCGCAGGTTCTGAAGTTCAACCTGGTTTAATTGAGTCATTATCACAACTCCCTTCTGTTTTTTTTTCATTAGTTATTCTCTCTAGCGCGTGCAAAATTATGCAATTTCAATAGTTATAAAAAATTTTACCAAAATAAAAATCCCCATGAAACGGGGGATCAGCGACATTCATTTTTCACCGTCTTTTTTCAGTTTAATGGTAACCGTTGGCACATCTTCGCTCTTTTCGGCGCTCAGTCTTGTATATTCATCAATGCGGAAGCAGTTGGGGTACTTTTTTGCTATTGAAAGCAGTTCCCTGTACTTCATGAGACAGCCTTCTTTCTTCCAGTAACATATTATTCACCCTGTTAATAATTTGTTACTTTATGTTAATTGTCAGGCAAAACATTATTGACACGAACACGTGTTCGATATATTATTATATTGTAGCACGGGTTATTTCATATATAATAGGAGGTAAGACCATGACGGATTATATTATTGCAACCTCTGCGGTTCGCAATTGCATAATAACGATCGTATACTTCAACGGCAAAAAGGTGACGCAGAGGAATATAAAAGTTATAGAATATGATGATAATATTGTAAAAGCGTTTTGCTATCTCAGGAACCAGGTTCGATACTTCAAAAGATCCGGTATCCTGTCAGCGGCTTTTTACAAGCCCCACGGCGTAAAAACAGACAGAATTGAGCATGTATCATGAAAATACAGGTTGGAGGAAGCAATGAAGGACAATGCGGGCAAAATGATGATAGCCGACGGAAGGCTTTGCGAATCGGCTGAATACGGCTCGTTTGAGCCGCCTTCGCGGCAGACTGTTTATGAGGTCATTCGTATCATCAATAAAACTCCCATATTTCTTGAAGATCACTACGACAGGCTTGTTAATTCAATGGCCCTGGTCGGCATGAAAACCGATCTGTCCTTTTCGCGCCTGAGGTCGATGATAGCGGAGTTGACCGACGCAAACGGGTTGGAGAACTGCAATGTGAAACTTCTTGTCTTTGGCGACAATCCGCCGATGCGTTCGATGCTATATATAAGCAGGAGCTACTACCCTTCGGAATACGAGTATGAAAACGGCATGCCTGCAGGTCTTTTTCAAAGGACGCGGATCAATCCCAACGTGAAAGTGTCCGACAGCGGGTACAAGGAGGCGGTGGCGGAGAAAATTGCCCGTGACGGGGTATTTGAAGTGCTTTTGGTGAATGAACAGGGTTACGTTACCGAGGGCAGCCGATCCAACCTGTTCGCAGTAAGAGGATGCGACATTTTTACGGCGCCGGACAGCCACGTTCTCAAAGGCGTTACGCGTCGCTATGTCATTGAAGCGTGTAGCGGCGCAGGATACAATGTGATATTTAAGATGATCCATGTCGATGAACTTAAAGACCTTGACGCCCTGTTTATCTCGGGCACATCGATTAATGTACTTCCGGTTTCAGAAGTGGAAGGCATGGTATTCAGGTCTGCTGAAAATTCCGTTGTCAGGAATGTAATGAAAGAGTTCAGCAAAATACTCTCAGACTACATTGAACGGAACCGGCCATGCCGGTAACGAATCCGCCAACGGTGGACAACGATGAGCGGTATTGGTTGTAAAATCCTTAAAATTAAGAGTTAACAGAAAGAAACCGATTTTATCGCAATAATTCGGCATTTTAATATATTGATACAGCTTGTCCCCAAAAGTATAATTAAAAAGAATAAATGATTGTACTTTTGGAGGATATATGAATATAAGGGAATTGAGAGAATTTTACACCAATCATCTGAAAGAAACTCTCCTGCCCTTCTGGCTGAACAATGCCGTGGATAAAGAATACGGCGGTTTGTACACGTGCTTCGACAATTCCGGCAAACATCTCGTCAGCACCGACAAATACACATGGTCCCAGGGCAGGATTGTTTGGTTCTTTTCCAAGCTGTCCGAACTGGACATCTTCAGCGACGAAGAAAAGAGGCGCTTCATTGAACTGGCGGGTTCCACCGCCGATTTTCTCATGAAAAACTGTCTTCTTCCCAACGGGAATTGCACATTTATTATGGAAAGGGACGGAACTCCGAAAATTGACCCTGCGACAGGAATATACGATTCAAGCACTTTTGCCGACTGTTTCGTCGTGCTGGGTCTTTCGAGGTATGCGGCCGTTACAGGAAATATCCGCGCCCTTGAATTTGCCCGTGATCTGTACAGGTCAATCATGCGCAGGTTTGAGACAAAAACCTTTACGAGCGAGCCCTATCCTGTGCCCGAAGGAATGAAGACCCATGGGCTTCCGATGATGGTTCTCAATATTTCATGGGAACTGTGCAGGGCAATGGAAATCCTGGGGATGGAAGGCAGCAAAGATGTGGACAGGATTGCTTCGAACGCCATGAAGGAAATCATGACGGTGTTTGTTGAAAACGATGTAATCCACGAAATGGTAAGGACCGACGGAAGCTTTGACAATGAAACGCTGCTTGGAAGGTACATAAATCCGGGCCATACCATTGAAGACATGTGGTTTGTCATTTACCAGGCCCAAAGGGAAAACAACGAAGAGTATATCAAAAAGGCGGCACGGATTATCAAGAAAACCTTTGAAAAAGGCTGGGACAGCGAAGCGGGAGGCATTCTCCTGTTTGCAGACAAGGACGGAGGAAAACCGAAGGGCAGCATCAGGGGATTTGAAAATGAGAAAATGGTCGGAAAGGTTTTGAATGACTGGGACAATAAGCTGTGGTGGCCGCATTCCGAGGCATTGTACACCACTCTGCTGCTCTACAGCATTACAGACGATCCTGAATTCCTTGAGCTTTATGGCAGAACTCATGAATACACTTTCAGAACCTTCCCAAACGAAGACAGGGAGGTCGGTGAATGGATCCAGATAAGGGACCGCTTCGGGGCGCCGCAGCAGAAAGTCGTGGCTTTGCCCGTCAAGGATCCTTTCCATATAATAAGGAATGTTGCCCTGATTATTGAGCTGTTGGGAAGCATGGATCCTGACAGGCCTGTACCGGTGAAATAACGCTAAATAGCGCATTTCCCGTTTTTATGTGGATAAAACATGCAATGACAGGTAAATAACGAAATTGTTTGGATTTACGACGCAGTGAATCAAAAGGAATTGTAAATCCGTATTAAGTTAAAAATCGGGTTTTTGAGATTTTAAAAAAGTTTGACAACGTATTAAACCCACGGTAGTATATGTTATGTAACCCGATATGTCCCTGTGCATTTTTGGAACTGAAAGCATTGAAAAATGTGGTTTTCAGCAGTGGAGACCCGAAAAAAAACTCCAATATGCCGAAATATTTCTACTTCCAAAGACGCTGAATTATCTGTATCATTATATAAGAGGGAGTTATGCCTGTTTGAAACGCATTTGTTTCGGGAAATATAATGTCCCGCAATACCGGCAGGTGGCTTCCTGAAAGGTTTTTGATAATAAACAGGATTGCAGGCTTATATCTTATATAATGAAAAACAGAGAAAAAGATATTACATTAATGCGTCGGCATTAATTGTAATATAAACCCGGTATGGCAGTATACCGAGTCTGTTTGTTTTTTTACGGTGTAATTTAATCTAATTGTTAGGTAAAAGGGGCTGAAAATGTGAAGAGGGAAATGGTCACAACAAGGATCAAAACGCTGGGGAAAATTCTTGCCGTCTCAGCTTTGCTGGCAGTGATCGGATTTTGCAGCATTGCGCCTTCAGTGGCGGCGACCGGCGATGGCAGGAGAACTTTTGGCTACAAAAGGGATACTACTTACGAAGAGTATATTTCCCAGTACAAGGATGCACCAAAAGGACAGAGTGAAATAATCATTCCTGCGGCGGACTACGTGGATACCGACATGGACATCGAAGTGCTGGAAAACTTTGAAGGTTCAGTCGGCAAATCCATAAAGACGTCGGAAAACGGTTACGTGGAGTGGGAATTTGAAGTTCCGGCGGACGGACTGTACAACATTTCAATGAAGTACTTCCCGATTACCGGAAAGAACTCTCCGATTGAAAGGGAACTGGCGATTGACGGTAAAGTCCTTTTCGGTGAAGCTAAAAACCTGAGCTTCAAGAGGGTATGGAAAGACTCCGCGTATGAAAAGGATAACAGGGGAAATGAGCTTTCACCTATCCAGGTCGAAAGTCCCATGTGGATGGAAGTACCGTTTAAGGATGCCTACGGTTATTACAACGACCCCTTTGAATTTTACTTTACAAAGGGCAAACATAGAATAAGGCTCACTTCCGTAAAAGAACCGGCGGTAATAGAATACATCAGGTTATACGTGGAAGAAGAGCTGCCTACTTATGAAGAAATAAAGAAAACTTACGAACAAAACGGTTACAAATCACCCAAGGATCAGTTCATAAAGATCCAGGCTGAAAAAACCCTTTACAAGTCCAGCCAGACAGACCTGCCGTGGAACGACCGATCTTCGCCGGCAATTGAACCGAGTCATCCTTCCCAGATCAGGATGAACGTCATCGGTTCAACCGGTTACCAGTCCATGCCTGGCGAATGGATCGCATGGGAGATTGATGTGCCCGAAGACGGACTGTACAAGATCGCATTAAAAGTCAAACAGTCCTTCGTAACCGGTGGTTTTACATCACGCAAGCTGTATATAGACGGTAAGATTCCTTTCAAGGAAGCAGGCAATATCCGCTTCAATTACAGTCCTGATTTCCAGATGAAGGTCCTGGGAGAAGATGAAACCGGTGAGCCTTACCTCTTCTACCTGACCAAGGGAAAGCATATCATCAAGCTTGAATCTACGATCGGAGACCTTGCTGATCTTCTCAAGCAAGCGGAAGAAAGCGTTTATTACCTCAATGAAGCATACAGAAGAATCATAATGAGAACGAGCGCTACTCCTGACATATACAGGGACTATGACCTTGACAAGACTGTTCCCGAAGCCATTGAAACCTTCAGGCAGCAGGCGCAGATAGTCAAGGGAATGGCCGAACACCTTTATAATGAGACCAAGACAAAAGGCGACAACTATGCCGTACTGCACAGGCTTGCTATACAGCTGGAAGACCTGGCGAGGAAGCCTCACACCATTCCTTCGCGACTGGATAATCTCAACGGCAACATAAGCGCTCTTGGAAGTATTATTTACGATCTGAGGATGCAGCCTGTCGAAATTGACTATTTTATAGTCGCTTCCGAGGACGCTGTAATGCCGAAGCCCGAAGCAGGATTTTTCCAGCAGCTTGTATATGAAGTGCAACGTTTCATCGCGTCTTTTGTGACTGACTATAATACAGTAGGTAATGTGATGGAAGAAGACGAGGATATAGTTGAAGTCTGGGTAAACGCAGGACGTATCCAGGCAGAAATTATCAAGAGACTCGCCGACAGCACGTTTACGGCAAAGACCGGTATAAACGTCAACATAAAACTGGTCAACGCTTCGCTGCTTCAGGCCTACGTAGCGGGAGAGGCTCCCGATGTGGCCCTGACATACGGACAGGCTGAACCCATAAACTATGCAACACGTAATGCAATGTACGATCTGACCAAGTTCCCGGACTTTGATGAAGTTGCAAAGAGGTTCATGCCGAGCGCGCTTGTTCCGTTCAGGCTTATAAACAATGACGGAAGCTACAGCTATTTTGCGTTGCCTGAAAGACAGTCGTTCCCGATGCTGTTCTACAGGGTCGACGTTCTGCAGGACCTCGGACTTGAAGTTCCCAATACATGGGATGATGTTTACAATATGCTGTCCGTTCTTCACAAGAACCACATGAACTTCGTGGTGCCCTATACTGATGTCAGCGGCAACACGGGAAGCTACGGAATAGGCGGAATCACTATATCTGCCGGTGCAGGCGGCAGCGGCGGTTCGGGTCTGACTACCTTCGGTATGTTGCTTTTCCAGAACGGAGGTCAGTACTATACCGACGACACAACCGCGTGCGCGCTTGACTCTGAAAATGCAATCCAGTCCTTCAAGAGATGGATTGAAATGTACGTAAACTATCACCTGCCCCAGAGGGTCGACTTTGCAAACCGCTTCAGAACAGGTGAAATGCCCATAGGTATAGCTGATTACATCGGCACGTACAATACACTTTCAGTATTTGCACCCGAACTGAGAGGTCTCTGGAAGATAGCTCCCGTTCCGGGCACACTGCAGCCCGACGGTACTATAAGAAGAGACGTGCCGGGTAATTCAACGGCATGCATGATACTCAAGAGCGCCAAGAATCCTGAAAAGGCCTGGGAGTTCCTCAAATGGTGGACGAGCGAGGAAACACAGTATCAGTTTGCAATCAACATGGAAAGCACCATAGGCGCATCGGCACGTCAGCCCATGTCCAATGTGGCCGTTCACGAAAGGCTGCCGTGGACCAGGGAAGAATACGAAAATATCATGGAGCAGTGGAAATGGGTACGCGGCGTACCTGAAGTTCCCGGAGGCTATTACCTTACGCGTCACGTAGACAACGCTTTCAGGAAGATCATCAATGAAGGTGAAGATGTCAGAGAGGCTGTATTGGACTACACTGAAATAATTAACGATGAGATAGACAAGAAGCGTAAAGAGTTTGGCCTCAAACTCAGAAGCGAAACCAATCAGTAAGGAGTGTTAATTCAATGGCTTCATCAATAAATGCTGGTGTAAATCTGGCAAACACTGCCAAACCAAGATTCACATTTCGTGAAAAGCTGTCCTGGACATGGGCAAGCATGAAGGAAAACAAGCTGTCGTACCTGTTTGTGGCGCCTTACTACCTGCTGTTTTTCACCTTTACGATTTTGCCCGTTATTATCTCAATGCTGTTGAGCTTTACCTATTACAATATTCTTGAAATGCCCAAGTTCACGGGCTGGGAAAACTATATCAACCTTTTTACCGAGGATGATGTTTTCCTGATCGCAGTGCGCAACACCTTTGTGTTTGCCTTTGTTACGGGCCCGCTGAGCTATTTCATGTGCCTGATATTTGCGTGGTTCATCAATGAACTGTCTCCTAAAATAAGGGCGGTTCTCACGCTGATATTCTATGCGCCCTCGATTTCAGGCAGCGCATACATGATTTGGGCCATAGCTTTCAGCGGCGACAGCAACGGTTATGTAAATGGCTTCCTGATGAGGAACGGTTTTATTTCAGAGCCCATTACCTGGTTCCAGAACCCGAAGTATATGCTCGGAATAATAATGGCCGTGCAATTGTGGTTGAGCCTTGGAGCCGGATTCCTTTCCATGATAGCAGGACTCCAGTCAATAGATGACACCTATTATGAGGCTGCCGCTGTCGACGGCATCAAGAACAGGTTCCAGGAGCTTTGGTATGTAACGCTGCCGATGATGCGTCCGCAGCTGATGTTTGCCGCTGTTATGCAGATTGCTGCATCCTTTGCGGCAGGCGACATATGCGCACAGCTCGCCGGTTTCCCGAGCGTCGACTACGCAGCCCATACCGTTGTGCTCCACATGCAGGACTACGGAAACATCAGGTTTGAAATGGGATACGCTTCGGCGATAGCTACCATACTGTTCCTTTCGATGCTGTTGACAAATAAGGTAGTACAAAATCTCTTGAGGAAAGTAGGGGAGTAGAGCCATGAGAATAAGACTGAGGGCAAAAAAGGTTAACCGTTCCGTGTGGGGCAACATTGCCGTGTTCACGATGCTAGCTTTGACGGCGGCGTTTATGGGCTTGCCTCTGCTGTTTGTCATCAGCAACGCGTTCAAGCCCCTGAATGAATTTTATTTGTACCCGCCCAGATTCTTCCCCCAGAACTGGACACTGACGAATTTTAAGAATTTGTTTATTCAGCTGTCCAACTCCTGGGTGCCGATAACAAGGTATTTGTTTAATACCGTGTTTATTACAATAGTGGGGACTACAGCTCACGTGTTCTTTGCCTCGCTTGCAGCCTACGCGCTGGCAAAGCACAATTTCCCCGGAAAGAAGATTATATTTACTTCGATAGTTATGTCCCTGATGTTTACGAGCAATACGCTGGGAATAGCCCAGTACATTATTCTTTCCAAGCTTGGGCTGATTGACAGCCAGTTTTCAATTATAGCTTTAAACATAGGCGCGGCGCTGGGACTCTTCCTGATGAAGCAGTTCATGGAAGGCGTGCCCGATTCACTGCTTGAATCGGCAAGAATGGACGGCGCCAGCGAATTAAGAGTCTTCTGGCAGATTGCAATGCCGTCAGTCAAACCTGCTACACTGACGCTTATAATCCTCCAGGTCCAGGGTCTCTGGTACAATACCGGCAGCAGCTTCCTGTACAGCGAACAGCTCAAGACACTGCCCGTTGCCCTCAGCCAGATAATGCAAGGCGGTATTGCCTTCGGAGGAATGGGCGCAGCTGCCATGCTGATAATCATATCGGTGCCGATACTTGTATTCGTTATAAATCAGGCCAATGTTGTAAGAACGTTTACAACGTCGGGTATTAAAGAGTAAAGGGGGGGACATATAGTGAAAAGGAAGGTTTTTGCATTAGTTTTACTGATCCTGTACGTGTTTTCCAATGTAGCGGTTTCACTGGCAAACACGCCTTACGTTTCATACTTCTATGACTTCAGGAAAAATGCCGTTCCATGTCCGCCGCCCTATTTGCCTGATTATACAATTACAGGCGTTGACCTCGGCGTTGGACCATTCTCACATCCCCAGGATTTCCATATAGGACCTGATGAGAACTTCTACATTGTTGACACGAACAATAACAGGATAGTGGTTACGGATAAAGAATGGAACGTTATCAGGATAATTACAACATTCAAGACCCAGACGGGCGAAGAGGATTCCCTTTATAACCCGTACGGGGTATTCGTAAACGAACAGGGCAATATCTATATAGCTGATTACGGCAATCAAAGGGCCGTTGTCCTTGACCCGGATCTGAACCTTATAATGCAAATAACACAAAAAGATGTGGAAAAAGATATAGGCAATGAATTCAAAGTTTCAAAAATAGTGGCGGACAAGTCAGGAAGAATTTACCTGATTGCCGAAGGTATAATGGACGGTGTAATGGAATTTTACTCCGACGGATACTTCAGCGGATTTATAGGAGCAAACAGGGTTACACCGAACATTGCTGAATATTTCTGGAAGAAGTTGGCCTCCCAGCAACAGAGGGAAGGTATGATCAAGTTCGTTCCGGAACAGTTCAGTAACATTAATATAGACCATAACGGTTTCATTTACACAACCACGGGAGCATTGAACATCCAGGGTGTTGCGGAATCTGCCAACACCGACACGAGACAGACTCTTGCGCCCGTCAGGAAACTGAATCCCGCGGGAGACAATATTTTGAGAAGAGCCAATGATGATTTCCCGCAGGTCGGAGATTATCAATATCCGCCACCGTCAGCCACCGGATTTACGAGGGTGGGACCGAGCTCCTTTGTGGATGTTTGCATAGAACCGGATACCGGCATTTATAACGTGCTTGACAATAAGAGAGGACGCGTGTTCTCATACGACGAGGACGGAAACCTGCTGTACGTTTTCTCGGGATATGGAAACCAGGTGGGACTCTCGAGAGCTCCTGTCGCTATCGATTATCTCAATGACCAGATTTACGTTTTGGACAGAACGGAAGCGAGAATTACTGTATTCACTCTTACCGCCTACGGCAGGAAGATAAAGGAAGCTTTGAAAGCCCATGCTTCCGGTGATTACCTGAAAGCTGCCGAAATTTGGGAAGTAGTCAAAAAATACAATGCAAATTATGACCTTGCCTATGTCGGAATTGGCAAATCCCTGCACAGGCAGAAACGCTACCGCGAAGCAATGGAAAACTTCAAACTGGGCAACAACAGGAAGTTCTACTCGAGGTCGTTTAAGCTTTACAGAAAGGCAATAGTCCAGGAATACTTCGGCGTAATGGTATCGGTATTCTTCGGACTCCTGATTCTCACACTTGTTCTTAAGAAATTCAGGCAGGCCAGGGTCAGAAAGGGGATGGTTGTATGAAAACGCTTCAGTGCCTCAAGTACGCATTTTATGTGATTTTTCACCCTTTTGACGGCTTCTGGGATCTGAAGCACGAAAAAAGAGGGAATCTTGCTGCTGCAAATATTATATTGGTAATGTTGATGTTGACCCTGGTATTGCAGAGACAGCTGACGGCGTTCATTTTCAACAACAACAGAGTTGAGGAATTGAATCTGCTTCCTATTTGCGGCGGCGTACTGCTTGTGGTGCTTCTCTGGTGCATTTCCAACTGGTCGCTGACGAGCCTGATGGACGGAGAGGGAACTTTCAAGGAGATCTATATTACGACATGCTATTCACTGGTCCCGCTAATACTGATATATTTGCCGCTGATACCGTTCAGCCATATACTAACGGCGGAGGATTCACATTTCTATGTGTTTTTCATGGGATTGGCCTCGGTATGGACCGGATTTCTCATGATCTGCGGAACCATGGTACTGCATCAGTATTCGCTCAGCAAGACAATAGTCACAACGATATGCATACTGCTGGGCATGTGTATAATAGTTTTCATAGGTTTGTTGTGTTTCAGTCTCATTCAACAGATGGCAGCCTTTGTTGATACCATTTACAAAGAACTCTATCTGAGGATAGGTTAGTTCATGAGGAGGGTTACCGTGAAAAGGAAAACATCGTGCTTCTTAATAATATTTTTGATTACTGCATTGCTTTCCAACGTAGTTGCCTTTGCAGCTCCGGAAGACAATGCGGAGGCTGTGGCGGCATCTGACCAGGTCAATGCCGATACATCTGCTGAGAGACTGAAAGAAATGGAACTTGTTGCTGAAAATGATTACCTTGAATTGTATGTGGACATGACTGACACTGATGTGGCTGTCAGGGAAAAAGCCACGGGGTATGTGTGGTTTACCAACCTCGCCGACAGGGAAAACATAGAGGATGAGGCAAAAAGAATTGCTGCCGGCGCCCATATATCCATAGAGTATTTTGACAGCATAGGCACCAGGCTGCTCCAGGACACGCTTCAGAATGCTGTCGAGCCGGGATTTTTTGAAATCAAGAAGATTGACAACGGCATACGCATTGAATATACATTGAAGAACAAGGTTGAAGTCGGCGTCGGAACAAGGGCAAGAATATACAACTACAAGGGATCCAACAGGTACCAGGATGTTGATATCATAGAAGACGCGGGCGACTCCTGGGGATACATGGAATACCAGACAACGGACATGAATGTTTACTATATCAAAAAAGACGAACTCTACAAAAACATGCAGAACCAAATTTTCTTTATTCCTCTTGAATACAGGATTGAGGAAAACAGCCTTGTGGTAACGATTCCCTGCGGAGAAGTCACGCATCCGAAGGATTATCCGCTGACAAACATAACTGTTTTGCCCTATTTCGGAGCAGCTCACTACACGAGCGACGGCTACATGCTTGTGCCTGATGGTTCGGGCGCATTGGTGAACATAAGGAAAGTGCAGGCTGGAGGAAGCATTTCCTATAAGCAGCTTTACGGACCGGATCCTGCAAACCTTGGCAATGAACTGCTTGTCTGGCAGGAGCCCGGAATAATGCCTGTATTCGGCATGAAGAACGGGGACAATGCCTTCCTTGCAGTGATTGAAGACGGAGAAGCTTTTGCTTCGATAACTTCAAACCTTGCAAACTTTAACTCGGATTACTGCACCATTTATGGAATATACAACGTCATGCCCACAGGTACAATTACGCTGGCCGGTGCCGCTTCCCCCGTAACTGCGGCGGTGTACCAGTCAAGGATCTACAAGGGCGACATAAGGACCAGGTACTATTTCCTGCATGGCAAAGATGCCAATTATGTCGGTATGGCCAAGGTATACAGGAATTACCTGGTTAAGAAGTACGGCCTTGAAAAAATAGAGGCGAAGGAAAATATCCCGCTGAACCTTGAACTGCTCGGAGCAATAAGGAAGGCAAAATCAGTACTCGGATTCCCGGTAAAACTCCCGGTACCGCTCACGACATTCAAGCAGGCCGAGCAAATAGTGGACGAATTGCTTGACAACGGAATAAACAACTTAAAGGTAAAATACACCGGATGGTTCAACGGTGGAATAAATCATTCCATTCCGACCAAAATCAAGCCTGACCGCGTTTTGGGAGGAAAACGCGGATTTAAGAAACTCATTGAGTTCATGGAGGAGAAAGGAGTAGGCCTGTATCCCGACGTGGCTTTGCACAGGGTTTACAAGGCAGGCATTTTCAACTTCAACAAGTCGAGGGATACGGTTAAATCTCTGTCACAGAGAATATCAAAAGTATTCCCTTACAGTTTCGTGGATTATACGAGAGACTTTTCCGGGCCTTCCTACTGGGTGCTGAATCCCAGGAGCCTGGAAAGGATTGTAGGTAAATTTGTTAAGGCATATAATAAGTATGGTCTTAACACGGTGTCGCTTAGGGACCTCGGAACCGACGTAACCTCCGACTTTGACAAGGATGACGTCATAGACAGGCAGCAAGGAAGATACTACGCTGAAGAACAGATTAAGAAACTGCATGACATGGGCTACGACATGATGATGACAAAAGCCAACATGTATGCGGTACCCTATGCCAGCACGGTTCTCAACGCTCCCGTGGACGACAGCCACTTTAACCTGACCGATGAAACCATACCGTTCTTCCAGATAGCGCTGCATGGTTATATCGATTATACCGGTGAACCGATTAACCTTGCCCAGGATTATGAAATGACTATACTGAGGTCTATTGAGACCGGGGCAAGTCCTTACTACAAGCTGATGTATGAAGACTGCTCGATAGTTAAAAATACGGATTTCGTGGAATTCTATTCAGCCAATTACTTTGACTGGAAAGATGACCTGCTTAATGTATACAACAAGCTGAACGAAGTGCTTCGCGACGTTCAGGACAAGGAAATTGTCGATCACCGGAAGCTGGACAAAAATGTTTATATGACAACTTATGAAAACAACAAGTCCATAATTGTCAACTATGGTGATAAAGAGGTTGAAGTGCTCGGAGTCAAAGTCGGCGGCAAGAGCTATGTCGTATTAGAGGGGGTGGATGCTGAATGAGAAGATTCAGCTTGTCATTGGAACAGAGAAGGGGAATAAAGGGTTATGCGTTTATATCTCCGTTCCTGATCGGATTTGTGATGTTTTTCCTGTATCCTTTCATACATTCTGTGATCCTTAGCTTTCATACAGTTGATATTCAGAGGGAATCCGGCTATGGATTGATATGGGAAGGATTGGAAAACTACAGATACATGTTCAGGGTTGACCCGGATTACAACAGGCACCTCGTTGCCTCGATCCAGAACATGTTCCTTAACGTGCCAATCATACTGATATTCAGCTTTTTTGCAGCAACCTTGCTTAACCAGAAATTCAGGGGCCGCACGCTGGCGCGTGCTATCCTGTTCCTGCCGGTTATCATATCTTCCGGTGTTGTAATGAGGTTCCAGGATGACCCCAATGCCCTCAGGAGTCTTTTGGAAGCTGGTCTTTCCGTGGACCCGTCCACCGGTGCGCAAACCGGTCTGAGGAGCTTTGAGCTGAGCCTGCTGCTGAATCAGATGCTTCCCCCGGAAATGACGCCTTATGTAAGCTACATTACAGGAGCCGTCGACAGGATATATGACCTTGTGAATGCTTCGGGAGTGCAGATACTGGTATTCCTTGCAGCCCTGCAGTCAATACCGCCCTCCATGTTTGAAGCTTCATATATAGAAGGAGCGACGGGATGGGAAAACTTCTGGAAGATTACGTTTCCCATGATAAGCTCATGGTTCCTGGTAAATACGGTGTATTCCATAGTAGACACGTTTACGGCCTACAGTAACCCGATGATGATCAAGCTTCAAAGAGTCGGCCTCGAACAGCAGCAATACGGCCGCGCGTCGGCGATGGCATGGGTTTACTTTGCGATTATCATGCTGCTGATGGGCATTATCCTGAAACTAATGTCCAAACGTGTCTTCTACTATGAATAATTTAAGTGGGGAGGGTCAATATGGCGAACATTGGTTCCGGAATTACCCTGCGGGGAAGAACGGTGGACTATTACGCAAAACGAATAATGAGTTTTGAAAGGCTTAAAAGGTGGGCCTGGGCAATTGTCCGCGCGATTCTTCTCATCGGGATTTCCTATATAATTCTATATCCGATAATCGTGCAGTTTACACAGGCAATCATGTCGAGAGAAGACATGTTTGACGCGACCGTGCGTTTCATACCCAAAAACGTGTCATTGCACAATTTTGTGGTTGTAATTAATACAATGAAATATTGGGAGGCACTTTTAAACTCGTCCTACATCACCCTTGTGACGACGGTGCTTCAGCTGATTTCCTGCACCCTGGCCGGGTACGGATTTGCACGTTTCAAGTTCTGGGGAAGGGAAATACTGTTTGCACTGGTCATATTCACGATAATTGTGCCGCCCCAGACCATAACGACGTCGCTTTATCTGCATTTCAGGTATTTTGACATTTTTGGAATCATCAATTTCTTCACGGGCAAGAGAGGTCTGAACCTGATTGACACGGTATGGCCGTTCTTCCTGCCCGCAGCGACGTGCATGGGCATAAGAAACGGGTTGTATATATTTATAATGAGACAGTTTTTCAGGGGTATGCCCAAGGAACTGGAAGAAGCGGCACTCGTCGACGGATGCGGCGTATTCAAGACTTTCTACCTGATAATGCTGCGCCCCGCAGTGCCGGCGCTGACCACCGTGCTCCTGTTCTCGGTGGTATGGCAGTACAATGACATATTCTATGTCAACCTGTTCCTTAATGTCACCAAGTTCAGGGTTATGACTTCAGCGCTGCAAATGCTGCCCGTTGACATGCTGGCGCTTAACGCAAGCAACGTCGGGCTGGAACAGGGCGCGACCGTCAACCCCCTCGACAGGGTAAGATGGCTTGCAACGGGAAGCATACTTTCCCTGATTCCGCTCATCGTACTGTATATATTCGCCCAGAGGTACTTTGTTGAAAGTATTGAACGTACAGGTATCGTAGGATAACAGCCTGTAAGGCAAAAGGAATATAAGTGGCTGCCGGTTTTCACGGCAGCCACTTTGCAATTGTTGCTGCGGAAATCAACCTGGCTTGACTCGATGTTTAAAAGCTGATATTTTTAAGACAATAGGGGACGGGAGTTGATGGCGGTTGAACTCTAAGATAAGGGACGAAATGACTGACAATTTGTTTAAAGCTATTCTTCTGCTGAAGGACCTCGACGAGTGTTACAATTTTTTCGAGGACCTCTGCACCATTTCGGAAATAAAGGCGATGGCCCAGAGGCTTGAGGTCGCGCTGATGCTCCGTGAAGGAAAAACCTACACGGAAATAAGCGAAAAAACAGGAGCAAGCACGGCCACGATAAGCCGCGTCAACCGCTGTCTTTTGTACGGCGCTGACGGATACAAGGTCATACTTGAGCGGATGGAAAAAAACAAATAATTGAATAAAACATGCATACAGGTTATCATATAATTGGAATGATCATCATATAAGCCGGCCTGCGTCAAACCACACGCAGGCATATAATTGTCATGATATTTATTTATGTGACCGATACTTCGCCTCTCGAGACTCATTCCGGAAAATATCACGTACGGAGGGGTAAAATGCTGTATATTCTCGCGGTAGTTCTCGGTTTGGTTCTGGGCCTTGCGCTGAAAGGTTCGTTGAGAAATTTCACGAATTTTAACATCAGGTATAAATGGATCTTTATTTCCGCGTTTTTAATACAGCTGAGCTACCAGATCCTGTGTGCCGGAATTTACAGCCCACTGTCAGATTACAGCTTTTATGTCCAGGCATTTATATTTTTGCTGCTTTATATTGGAATATGGTTTAACAGGCATTACCTGGGGGCTGCGTTAACGGGTATAGGTTCGTTTCTGAACGTGCTTGTGATGATGTCAAACGGCGGGAAAATGCCTGTCAGCGCCAATATTATAAACAGCGTAATGCTGGATGAGAATTTGAAAAGCACATTGCTTTCCGACGGCAGGCATGTTCTTGCCGGTGAATCTACGCGACTGGCATTGCTCATGGATAACATGTATATTCCGGGTTTCTTCGGAACGGGCATGAGGATAGTCAGCATAGGCGACCTGGTTGTTGTAGCCGGACTGTTCATACTTGTAACGGAATTGACAGCGGGTCGGACATTTGGTTTTAGAATAAAACGGAAAAACGTGCAAATATAAAATTAAAGTGTATGTTTTGCACGGAAAAAAAGATAACAAATTTGCCGGCATAACGATTGGAGGTTTTTAGGTGAAAAAACTAATAGAAAAAATAATAGGAACATACAGCGACAGGGAACTTAAGAAAATAATTCCCATTGTGGATAAGATAGAAGCCCTGGAACCGGAGATGAAAAAGCTCGATGATGAAGCTCTGAGGAACAAGACAAGGGAGTTTAAGGAAAGGCTCGCAAAGGGCGAGACCCTTGACGATCTGCTCCCCGAGGCTTTTGCGGTGACGAGGGAAGCAGCGGTGCGCGTCCTTGGGCAAAGACATTACAGGGTACAGTTAATGGGTGGTATTATCCTGCACCAGGGAAGGATTGCCGAAATGAAAACGGGAGAAGGAAAAACGCTTGTAGCGACGCTCCCGGCATATCTTAACGCGCTTGAAGGAAAAGGCGTCCATATTGTCACAGTCAATGATTACCTCGCAAGATACCACTCGGAGTTGATGGGCAAGGTATACAGGTTTCTCGGGCTGAGCGTGGGCCTGATCGTTCACGGTCTTGACAACAGGCAAAGGCGTGAGGCCTACAACGCTGATATAACCTATGGAACGAACAATGAGTTCGGCTTCGACTATCTCAGGGACAACATGGTTATTTACAAGGAAGACATGGTCCAGAGGGAACTGAACTACGCGATAGTGGACGAAGTGGACAGCATACTCATCGATGAAGCCAGAACGCCCCTGATAATTTCTGGAGCCGGAAGCAAATCCACCGAGCTGTATAACAAGGTCGACGGTCTCGTTAAACGTTTCAGAGCCAAGGTGATAACACAGAGCGAGGATCGGCAGCATCTTGACGATGCCGAGGCCGATTATATTGTTGACGAAAAAGCTCATACCGCAACGCTGACGGAAAAGGGCGTAAAGAAAGTCGAGGAGTTCTTCGGCATTGAAAACCTGTCAGATCCTGAAAACATCACGATCCTGCACCATGTGAACCAGGCCATAAAGGCCTATGGCCTGATGAAAAGGGACAGGGACTACGTGGTGAAGGACGGAGAAGTCATTATCGTGGATGAATTTACTGGACGACTCATGTACGGAAGGCGTTACAGCGACGGCCTGCATCAGGCGATAGAGGCGAAGGAAGGCGTCAGGGTCGAAAGGGAAAGTAAAACACTGGCCACCATTACATTCCAGAATTATTTCAGGCTTTACAGAAAGCTTGCGGGAATGACGGGAACGGCGCAGACCGAGGAAGAGGAATTCAGGACGATATATAACCTTGACGTCGTGGTTATTCCCACAAACAAACCGATGATCAGGATAGATTATCCCGACTGCGTGTATAAAAACGAGCGCGGCAAATTCAATGCTGTTGTAAGGGAAATCGAGGAGTACCATAAAAGAGGGCAACCGGTGCTCATAGGCACCATATCGATAGAAAAATCGGAAATGCTGAGCCAGATGCTCAAGAAAAGGGGAATTCCTCACCAGGTGCTCAACGCCAAGCATCATGAGAGAGAAGCGGAAATCATAGCCCAGGCCGGCAAACTCGGCGCCGTTACCATCGCCACCAACATGGCCGGTCGAGGCACCGACATAATGCTCGGAGGCAACTCGGAATTTATGGCCATCCAGGAAATGCGCAAGATGGGTTACCAGGAGAAAGTAATAATGGAAGCGACGGGCTTCAACGAAACAAATGATGAAACCGTGCTTGAAGCCAGAAAGGTGTTCCGCGAGCTCAAGGCAAAGTTCGATGTAATCGTCGAAAAAGAACGCGAAGAAGTGCGAAAGCTCGGTGGTCTCCACATAATCGGTACCGAAAGACATGAAGCAAGGCGCATAGACAACCAGCTCCGGGGACGCGCGGGAAGACAGGGCGACCCGGGTTCCTCGAGGTTTTTCATTTCTCTTGAAGATGACCTCATGAGGCTATTCGGTTCCGACAGGCTGACAAAAATCGTAGAAGCCCTGGGAATGGATGAGGACCAGCCCATTGAGCACAACATGCTTTCCAACGCCATAGAAAATGCGCAGAAGAGGGTTGAAGGAAAGAACTTTGACATAAGAAAGCATGTGCTGCAGTACGATGATGTCATGAACAAGCAGAGGGAAGTCATCTACAGGGAGAGAAGAAGGGTTCTTGACGGCGAGAACCTCAAGGATTCATTCCTCAAGATGATGGATGATATCATTGACAGGATAATCAATCTCTACTGCAGTGAAAGTTCAAACCCCGAATACTGGGACTGGAACGGCATTATAAGCTATGCTGAGAGCATATTCCTGCCTACGGGCGTACTGAATATTACAAAGGAAGACTATGACAACATCGACAGGGAATGGCTCAGAAGAAGGCTTACGGAAATCGGCAGGGCGAGGTACGAAGCGAAGGAACAGGAGCTTGGCTCCGAGATGATGCGTGAGCTTGAGCGGGTGATATTGCTCAGGGTTGTCGACGAGAAATGGATGGATCATATTGATGCCATGGATCAGCTCAAACACGGCATCGGGCTAAGGGCATACGCCCAGAAGGATCCGCTCGTTGAGTACACCCATGAAGGCTTTGAAATGTTCGAGGAAATGAACCAGAGCATAAAGGAAGACGCGCTCAGGATTCTCCTGAATACGAGGATAAGCAAGGACAAGACGGTCAAGAGGGAAAAGGTGGCGGAACCCGTGGAGGCAACGCACGGTGAAAGACCTCGCTCACCCGTGAAGCGGGACGTGCGCGTAGGGCGCAACGATCCCTGCCCGTGCGGCAGCGGAAAGAAGTACAAGGTCTGCTGCGGAAGAAATGCCGGTTGATTTGTCGGATTGATAATAAAGTTAACGTATTGCAACTGGTTAAAGCGGGGGTTGTCAGCGAAATCTGTTGATAGCCTCCGCTTTTTGGCGTATTATTAGAATCGTGATTACGGGTATTATGCAAAATATACAAAAGTGTGACCTGATTTACGAAGTATGATTTGCGGAGGTAAACATGGATTATAACGAAGCACTGCAATATATACACGGAGCGTCGAAATTTGGATGGAAGCTGGGACTTAACAATATCACGCGCCTTCTCGACCTGATGGGTAATCCTCATAAAAAACTGAAATTCATACATGTGGCGGGGACAAACGGAAAAGGTTCTGTTTGCGCGTTTCTTACCCAGATTCTTATCGAAGCCGGTTACAGGGTGGGAACTTTTACATCCCCATACATCGAAAGGTTTACCGAGAGGATAAAGCTTGACAATTGCGATATAGACGAGGACGACCTGGCCCGCATAACCGGTTTTGTGAAAAGCAGGGTTGACATGATGACGCAGGCCGGGGAAAACCATCCCACGGAATTTGAAATTGTAACCGCCATCGGTATGCAGTATTTTTTTGAAAAGAAATGCGATGTAGTTGTTCTTGAAGTCGGGCTTGGAGGACGTTTTGACGCAACCAATGTGATCGATGTTCCGCTGGCCGCGGTGATCATGACCATCGGCTATGATCACACTGATATTCTTGGGAAGACTTTGCCTGAAATTGCTTTTGAAAAAGCAGGCATAATAAAGGAAGGAGGAGATGTGCTGCTCTATCCCCAGTCCGACGAAGCGGAAAAGGTGTTTGAACGGGTATGTGCCGAAAGAAAAGCGGTTTTGCACAAGGTTGATACCGGTTGCATTAAAATAAGGGAATTTTCGGAGGACGGGCAGGTTTTTGACTATGGTGAACGTAAAGGGCTTTCAATTCATTTGCTGGGAGAACACCAGGCCAAAAACGCGGCAATGGCGATAAGAACCGTGGAATTGCTTGCGAAAAAAGGACTGCCCGTCACGGAAGAGCAGCTAAGAAGGGGACTGGAAAAGACCCGTTGGCCCGGGCGCCTTGAAGTGCTGTTAAAAAAACCCGTTTTTTTGATTGACGGTGCCCATAACCGCGAAGGAGCTGAAGTTTTGTCACGGACTTTGAGGGAATATTTCCCGAATCACAGGAAAATATTCATTTTTGGTGTATTAAAAGATAAGGAATATGATTTGATGCTTGAAAAGGTGGCGCCGCTGGCATCGGCAATTATAACGGTGACTCCTGAAAGCCCGCGCGCGATGAAGGCCCGGGATCTGGCCGTTATTGCAGGCAGGTATTGTAAAAATGTTCTTGTAAGTGATACAATTGAAGATGCAATAGAAAAGAGCTTCAAATTGGCAGAACCCGACGATCTGGTATGCTCCTTCGGTTCGCTTTACTATATCGGGGTTGTAAGGCAACTATTGTTGAACAGGAAAAAATAAAGGTCGCTAATAACGGTCCGGGGGCTGCAGTTCATTCCACGGGGGAGGATTGCTGTGCTGGATTTAAAATCTGAACTCGTCAATTTTCCGCAAATTAATCCTGAGAGGCTGGCCGGCGACAGTAAGGAAGCAAACGTAAATATCAGGAATGCCGTTGAGCTTTACAACAAGGCTCTTGAAAGCCTTCGAACGAACAGCGAGGACATAGCGATAATAGGTCTTAAAAAAGCCCTGTCGCTTTATCCGGATTTCATTGAAGCGAGAACCCTTCTTGGACTGTGCTATTTGTATGTCAATGATTACAGGCTTGCGGCCGAAATGTTCAAAAAAGCGGCGAAGGATGAAGAAAAGGGCGGGCTGGCCCAAGGATACCTTAAAAGCATTGCGGCGGAAACGGGCAGCGGCGGTTCCGCCGAGGCCGGCATAAGACTGCAGGCTGTGAAACAAAAAACGGATAAACTTGCCGATGGAGCTAAAAAAACGAAATCAAAAAAATCCCCTGCAGAACGAAAATCCAAAAAGCAGGATGCCAGAACACAGGATGCCAAAACGCAGGATTTCAAAACGCAGAATATAGAAGTTATTAAGCAGGAAAGCCATTTTAAACGTGAAAGTCAGAAATTTGTTGAACCCTTCCGTTATAAAGCTGACAAATCGGGAGTTAAAAGGCCGATAAAATCCTTTGCGGCAGGAGCCCTTTTAACGGCGGTCGTGTCGGTTGTTGTGCTTGTCGCAGGCTTGAGCTTTGGAACGGGCGACGGCGATGAAGGGCAGAAAGTCACCGCCGAAAGTTACAGGCAACTGGAAGAGCAGTACAACAGGTTAAGCAGCGATTACAATGAGCTCAAAAAGCAGCTTGAAAGTGCAAATAATGAAATAAGAAAATTAAAGTTAAAGTCTTCGTTTACGGAAGCCGAAAATCTCATTTTGGAAAGAAAATACGAACAGGCGGCCGATCTGCTGATTGCTTTGAAAAACGAAGATTTGGCCGAGGAAGATCGAAACAAATGCCAGGGCCTTCTGGACAAATGCATTGTGCAGGCGTGCCAGGCGGTTTACAACAGCGGCATACAGCTTTTTAACGCCGGAAAATACAAGGAAGCGTCAGAAAAGCTTGCCAAGCTGAAAAATTATAATTACGACTACGCATATCTCAATTATGCTCTTTATTGTCTCGGAAAATGCTATGACAGTCTGAACGACTCCAAATCCGCGATAGAAACTTTCCAACTGGTAATAGACAAATTTCCAGGCTCTGATTATGCCATATGGTCCCGGAACAAAATAAACGAAATTATGTCAAGACAGTGATCGTGTCAGCACAGTGATTGAAGATCTGTTCCCGTACTAATATTTTAAAAAAAGTACCATATATATACAGTAGGATTAAATGCCAAGAGGCGTTAGCTTTGATTTTGCCCGATAAAAGGATCAACCTGGTCCTGGGTGGTGGAGGAATCAAGGGATTAGCGTATGTAGGCACTTTTAGCGTGCTGGAAGAGCACGGCTTTTCCGTTAACAATATAGCCGGAGTTTCAGCGGGCGCGCTGGCCGGAGCCTACCTTGGGGCCGGCTATACGGCGGCGGAGCTGGCCCGGATAATGGAAACCTTTGATTTTGGCGAAATTGACCTCACAAGAATTGACCAGGCTGTACCCATTGTACGGGAATATATGAATTTTCTTAATCAGAGCCGCTATGCGGGATCCGGCGGAGTCCGCTATTTTCTGTGCCAAAATGCGGATTTGCGGTGCGAAGACGACTCAGATCCCGAAATGTCCGATATCAGGGGAAACATATTAAAAAGCCTGGTTGTGTTCAGCAAGGAGGGTTCGCTTCTCGACGGCGATTATCTTGAAGAATGGGTTTATAATACCCTCCTGGAAAAGGGCATTGAAAAATTCGGGGATCTGAGGGGAGGGGTGGTTGACGGACAAAACCCCAACGGATACAGGGTCAGGATGACAGCCGTTGATGCCACGAGAAACAAGATTTTGGTCCTTCCCGACGATGTCGTTTTTTACGGATTGAAGCCTGATGAATTTTCCGTGGCAAAAGCCGTGAGGATGAGCACGTCCATTCCCTTCGCGTTCAAACCTGTTACGATAACATGTTACGAGGGGAAAAGGAAAAAGACATACAACATTGTTGACGGAGGAATATTTGATAATTTTCCCCATTGGCTGATTGACGGTTCACAGTATCCCAGGACTTTCGGATTCAGGCTCGGGGGAGGCAAAAAAAAGAAATTTTTGAGCTGGAATACTCCCGTCGCCGCATATAAGAAACTCATTTCGTCAATCCAGGATCTGGGTATTCCCAAAACGAAACTTGTGCTGAAAAATGTGGCCGTCATTGATACAAGCAGGGTTTCCTTCATGGATTTTAACATATCGGAAAAAGAAAAGCGTTACCTCGTCGCGGCCGGCAGGAAGGCAACTCTGGAACTGCTGAACAAAATAAACCGAAAACAGAAAAAAGTGTTGATATAAACACCTTTATTTTTTTGCTTGTTTATATTATTATGTAAAGACAAGAATAAAAGATTTAATATTATGATAAACATACGAAAATTTCATTCAGGCCGCAGGTCGGCCCGGTGAAACCGCATTACAGAAGAATTTCAGGTGTAGGGGGATTCAGGATGTTGTATGAGAGTACCAGGGGAGGCAAAAAGGGCGTAAGTTCAGCCGAGGCCATCAAGACGGGAATAGCTCCCGACGGCGGGCTGTTTGTACCCGAAAGCATACCCAGGATGTCTCCTGAAGATATGGAAAGTCTCATTAACATGTCCTACCAGCAAAGAGCCGTTAGAATACTGCAAATGTTTCTTGGTGACTATACCCGCGAAGAACTGGAGGATTGCGTAAACAATGCCTATACGGCGGAGAAGTTCGGCAGCAATGCCATAGCTCCGGTTTACAAGCTGAACGATACGATATACATGCTTGAGTTGTGGCACGGTCCCACATGCGCGTTCAAGGATATGGCGCTGCAATTGTTGCCGCGCTTGCTTGTCAGGGCTGTACACAAGACGGGAGAAACGGCCGAAACGGTCATACTGGTTGCCACTTCCGGGGATACGGGCAAGGCGGCGCTGGAAGGATTCAAAAATGTAAGAGGCACTCGTGTAATTGTGTTCTATCCGGAAAACGGTGTCAGCGAGATCCAGAAGCTGCAGATGGTGACCCAGGAAGGTGAAAACGTGGCCTCGGTCGCTGTCAGGGGCAATTTCGACGACGCCCAGAACGGCGTTAAATCAATTTTCGGCGACGGACAGTTCGCTGAAGTTCTGAGGAACAGCGGATTCCGGCTTTCATCTGCCAATTCCATCAATTGGGGAAGACTTGTGCCCCAGATTATATATTATTTTTCCGCCTATGCCGACATGGTTAAATGCGGGGAAATAAAACCGGGAGAAAATATCAACATAGTTGTGCCCACGGGCAATTTCGGGAATATACTTGCGGCTTATTACGCAAAGGTCATGGGTCTTCCGGTCAGGAAACTGATTTGTGCGTCCAATGAAAACAATGTGCTCACTGATTTCATAAGAACCGGCGTTTATGACAGGAGGCGTGATTTTAAAAGGACCATATCGCCTTCGATGGATATATTGATTTCGAGCAATCTCGAAAGGCTGTTGTATGAGGCCACGGACCGCAACGGCGAGCAGGTCGTCCGGTGGATGGAAGAATTGAGACTGAAGGGCACCTACAAGGTGGACGAGGATACCTTCAGGAAGATTTCCCATGACTTCTGGAGCGACTTTACGAATGATTCCGAAACGCTGAAAACCATAGAGTATATATACAATGAATACAGGTATGTTATCGACACGCATACCGCTGTTGGAATAGACGTTTATGACAAGTACGTGATATCCACGGTTGATTTTACAAAAACCCTGATCGCGTCTACGGCAAGTCCTTTCAAATTCAACAGGAGCGTTGCAAAGGCCGTTTTCGGCGAGGAAGCGATAAATGACAAGAGCGAGTTTGAATTGCTCGAAATGCTTGCTTCCGTAACCGGTCCCGTGCCTCCGGGGCTTAAGGACCTGGACAAAAGAAAGGTGCTTCATGAAAGGGTATGTGAAAGCTACGAGATGAAAAATGCCGTAGAGGACATTTTAGGGCTGGCATGAATTTTTAAACGGGCTCGAACCAAACGGTAAACAGAGGGAGACGTTAATCCGCAAACAAGGCGGAAAATGTCTCCTTTTTTGTTTTCATAAAAAATAAACTTGAAAAAATGTCCCGCATATGGTAATATACACAGAGCGAGTACATATGTCTGTGTTACAAAGACATAAGAGGTGGTAAATAAAATGAACAGGGACTCAACGTATATACTCGTTGACGCATCCGTAGTACCCAGGGTATTTACAAAGGTTCTCGAGGCAAAGAAGCTCCTGAGCCAGGGCAAGGTAAAAACCATTAACGACGCGGCAAAAAGAGTGGGAATAAGCCGCAGCGCTTTTTACAAATACAAGGATTCGGTATTTCCTTTTTATGAGACTTCAAGGGGCAAGGTCGTGACACTGTTCTTTGTCCTTGAAAACATAACGGGAATATTGTCAAGTATTTTGAATAAAATAGCGGAAACCAAGGCCAATATACTTACAATTAATCAAAACATACCACTGAACGGACTGGCCGATGTGACAATTTCGATCGAAACAGCCGACATGACCGTTGACATAAAGGATCTTTTACAGGAAACGGGTAAAATTGAAGGCGTTAGACGACAGGAAATTCTGGCCAGGGAGTAGGGAGGCATTCAAATGACAAATGTAGCAATATTGGGATATGGAGTTGTAGGTTCAGGCGTATCAGAGGTTATAAGAAGAAACAGGGAAAATATCAGGATAAAAGCCGGTGATGAGATATCGGTGAAATACATCCTTGACATCCGTGATTTTCCGGACAGTCCCGACAGGGATCTTATAGTGTTCGATCCCGATGTAATATTCAATGACCCGGAAGTTTCAATCGTCGTTGAAACGATCGGCGGAACCGGCGCTGCCTATGAGTTTACAATGAGGGCGCTGAAGTCCCGCAAGCATGTTGTGACTTCCAACAAGGAACTCGTTGCGGCATACGGGCCGGAGCTGCTTCAGACGGCAAGGGAAAACGGCGTGAATTACCTGTTCGAGGCCAGCGTGGGAGGCGGGATACCTATTATAAGGCCGCTGAACCAGTGCCTTGCCGCCAATGAAATATCATCCATAACGGGAATACTCAACGGTACCACCAATTATATCCTCACGCAGATGAAAAAGAAAGGCGAGGATTATACAAACGCCCTCAGGGAAGCCCAGAAGAACGGGTACGCGGAAGCGAACCCTGCCGCCGACATTGACGGTTTTGACGCATGCAGGAAAATAGCCATCCTGTCGAGCATTGCCTACAATGAATTTGTTGATTACAGGGGCATATACACCGAAGGCATAAAGAACATTACTATAGAAGACATGGTTTATGCCGATGAAATGGGAGCGGTCATAAAGCTCGTTGCATTGAGCAGGCGTGAAAACGACAGGATTTTTGCGCGCGTAAGCCCGGTTGTTCTGCCCAAATCAAGCCCGCTTGCCAATGTTGAGGACGAATTCAATGCTATTGTTGTAAAAGGCGACGCCGTCGGCGACGCGATGTTCTACGGCCGCGGAGCCGGGAAACTCCCCACTGCGAGCGCCGTAGTGGCTGATATAATCGACATAGTCAGGCATCCCGGAGATATCGGAAGGAACAACTGGGTCAGAAACGGGAACAACAACCTTGTTGATATAGATGACACCGAGACGCGCATGTTTGTCAGAATGAAGGCCAAAGATCCTTCGAGGGCGAAGGAAATGGCGCAGAATGCCTTCGGGGGAGTTGAATTCGTCCGGACTGGCAAAATAAACGATGAAAATGAAATCGCTTTTACCACCGAAAATATGAAAGAAGGCAGGTTCAAAAGAATTTTGTCGGATGTCAGGAATTCGGAAGCAATTTCCGATATAACGTCGGTTTTGCGCATATTTGAGGAAAAATAAAAACCTTCCGAAAGCGGAAGGTTTTTATTTTATCCCGGCTATGCCCAAAAGGTACTGAATGATACAGGTAAAAAATGATATGGCAATTAACCTTAATGGTATTGACTATTATCCAGTCATGCTAAATCAAACGTATTAGAAAATTGGGTATCAGTAAGAAGTTTATTTAATTACCTCGTCTATAAACCTTAATTCTTCATCGGTGAAATCAAGGCGATTCAAAGCCGCTACATTGTCCTCAACCTGTTTTGCGCTGCTCGCTCCTATAAGGGCCGACGTGACACTGCTTTTTCTCAGGACCCACGCAATTGCCATCTGGGCAAGCGTCTGTCCTCTTTCCGATGCCAGTTTGTTGAGTTTCTCAATTTTTTCGAGTTTTTCGGGCGTAATGGTTTCGGGTTTAATGGAAGCTATACCCTTGGCCGCACGCGATCCCTCTGGTATTCCGCCGAGGTATTTCGATGTCAGCAGGCCCTGGGCCAGCGGGCTGAAAACAATACATCCCACACCTTCATTACTGAGTAAATCCAGCAGGCCGTCCTCAATCCAGCGGTCAAATATGTTGTAGCGGGCCTGGTGTATCAGGCATGGCGTTCCCAATTGCCTTAATATTTCTATTGCCTGCTTTGCCTGTTCCGGCCTGTAGTTGGATATGCCGACATACAAAGCTTTGCCCTGGCGTACGGCCTGGGCAAGTGCCGACATGGTTTCCTCGAGGGGAGTATCAGGGTCGGGCCTGTGGTGGTAGAAAATATCCACATAATCAAGGCCAAGTCTCTTCAGGCTTTGATCAAGGCTTGAAAGCAGATGTTTTCTTGAACCCCATTCTCCGTACGGGCCGGGCCACATGTAGAATCCAGCCTTTGTAGAAATGACGAGTTCGTCGCGGTAGGGCGCAAGGTCCTTTTTGAAAATTTTTGAAAAAGTCTCTTCAGCGGATCCCGGGGGAGGTCCGTAATTGTTGGCGAGGTCAAAATGGGTGATCCCGAGATCAAAGGCCTTTCTAACAATTGAACGACAGTTCTCAAACGGGTCCACGCCACCGAAATTGTACCAGAAGCCCAGGGAAATTGCCGGCAGCTTAAGGCCGCTTCTTCCGCAACGGTTGTATTTCATCGTGGCATAGCGTTTTTCATCGGGCAGGTAAGCCATTTAAAACCCTCCTTTTGTACTGAATGGAATATCATGGACTGCCATGCCGGCACAAAAATGCCAGGCTGACTTATGGCCATGAACGTTAAGTTATGTATATAATTAATATACCCTATGAAAAAGATTGATTAAACCTTTGTTGGCATGATATGGACAAGCTTTATGCCCAGGGCTACAATATTATTGTGCGTGAAACAAAATTATTGTGCGTGACGAAAAATGCTTGTAAATGGGAAAGGACTTGATAAACTTGGGCAGGCTGATCATGGTCACGGGAGGCGCGAGAAGCGGTAAAAGCACATTTGCCGAGCGCCTTGCCGCGGAAGCGGGAAACAATGTGCTGTACGTCGCAACGGCAATAGCCTTTGACGATGAAATGAAGGAAAGGATCCGAAAACACAGGGATCAAAGGCCGTCCCACTGGCAGACCGTTGAAGCTTACAAAAACCTGGACGAGACGCTGACGCCTGCGCTCGCGGGGAAATCCGCGGTTCTGCTTGATTGCATGACAGTCATGATATCGAACATTATGCTCGAGGCGGGTATGGATTGGGAAAGCATATCCGTTGATACTGTCCGGGAAGTGGAAGCAAACGTCAGATCAGAAATTGAAAAACTGCTGGACGTGGTAAGAAAAAACGATCAGCTTTTTATAATCGTCACCAACGAGCTCGGCATGGGCGTGGTACCTCCCACGGTCCTGGGAAGGGCGATCAGGGATATAGCCGGACGAATGAACCAGCTGGTTGCGAAGGAAGCTGACGAGGTTTATTTGTGCGTATCGGGCATACCCGTTAAAATAAAGGACACGAAATAACCCATGTAAAGGGCTTGAAATAACCAGGTAAAGGCTCGATAAAACCGGTACAGACTCGAAATTACCCAGTAGAGACTGTTCAAAATTATTTAGTGGAGACTACTCAATATTACTCGGTAATGACTGCTCAAAATTAATCAGTAGAGACTACTCAATATTACTCAGCAAAAACACAAAATTACTCAGTAAAGACTCAAAATAACCTTGTACCGGACTGGTTTGAAAGGAAGGAAAAAGATTGAAAAGCTTTTCAGGCTTTCTCGTAAAACAAGCAAAACGACTCGTGCTTATGGTCCAGTTCCTGACAACGATACCGCTGCCTCTTGACCTCGGAGCGAAGGAAGAGGATTACGGCAAGGGACTGGTATTTGCGCCCGTAGTCGGATTGTTGCTGGGCTGCCTGCTTGCCGGGGCTTTTTTCCTTTTGAATGCGGTCTTTTCTGTCCGCCTCGCTGCTGCCCTTATTGTGGCCGTATATCTCGTCCTGACAGGGGGACTTCATATAGACGGTCTTGGAGACACGTTTGACGGCGTCATGTCCCACAGGTCCAGGGAAAAAATACTGGAAATCATGAAAGACAGCAGGGTCGGTACAAATGCGGTGATTGCCATATTCGCAGTGCTTATGCTTGACTGGCTTGCTATTTCTGAGACGGATCCTTCAAATTATGCCAGCGTATTGTTATTGTTCCCTGTAGCCGGAAGAATCGGTTCCGTCACATGCGCTGCCGTGTCCAGGTATGCCAGAAGCGGCGGAGGCCTTGGAAAAAGCTTCATTGATTACTGTGGGAAAACGGAGCTTGCAGCCGGCCTGATTCTCTCGGCGCTGATTTTCTTTGCCGTAACGGGAGCAATGGGATTGATATATGTAATAATTCCCATACTTACAGCGCTTATGTTTACCGCATGGTTCGGAAGAAAAATCGGAGGAGCGACGGGCGATGTGCTCGGCGCTGTTTGCGAGCTTAACCAAATGCTTTTTTTGCTTTTTGCCTGCGCGGTTATGTAAAATTCTGAGCAGCAATGCAGAATAATGAATATCGAGGGACGGAATAAGACATGCTTGAATTGATTCTCCTGCGCCACGGCGAGACCGACAGCAATTTGCAAGGCACCTACGTGGGCTGGACCGATATAAGCCTGAATAAAAAGGGAGTTCTCCAGGCTGAAGCCGCGGCTGAGAGGCTCGCAGGACACAGAATTGACAGAATATTTTCCAGCCCGCTGAAAAGGGCCTTTGAAACAGCGATGATTGTAAACGGGAACTTCAACCTGCCAATTGAAAAAGTTGATGAATTAAAAGAGAGAAACTTCGGCATTTGGGAGAACCTGATGTACAGGGAAATACAGGAGCGTTATCCCGATGAATGCGCAGCCTGGACGAAGGATTGGCTGAATTATTGCATACCGGGAGGAGAAAGCGCAGCCGACGCCTTCAGGCGCAATATCAGGTTTGTTGACGCGCTGGTGCAGGGCAATGCGTCGGGGACCTTCCTCATTGTCACTCACCTGGGATGCATAAGAACAATCATAACCTACCTGCTCGGAATGAAAATCGAAGACATATGGAGATTCAGCATTGACAACTGCGGAATAACAAAAATCATGATAAACGACGAAAAATATGCATACATGACATTGATGAACGGATAATTTAAAATATATATGCAGATGATTAAAATTAATCTGCAGGTATAAAGGATGTGAAAGAATGAAGCTAACGATTTTGGGCAACAACGGGCCTTTTCCCGGAGCCGGGGAAGCATGCTCCGGATATCTCCTGCAGGAAGGAGAAACACGGATCCTGATTGACTGCGGCAGCGGCGTGCTGTCTAACTTGCAGAAAATAACCGGTTTTGATAAACTGACCGCTGTCATATTGTCGCACCTTCACTTTGACCACATGGCAGATATGCTTGTATTGCGGTATGCGGTTGAACTGGCGCAGAAAAATGCAGTGGAGAAAAAGCCGCTGAAGGTGTATGCTCCGGCGAAGCCAGACAACATCTACGGCATGCTGGATTTGCCCGGCGTATTTGATATTGCGCCGATAAACGATAATCTTGTGCTTGATTTTGAAAATATCAGGATAAGCTTCGGCGAGATGAGGCATCCGGTCCAATCCTTTGCAGTAAAGGCTTCATGCAGCGGAAAAAACTTTGTTTATTCCGGCGACACTTCATGGCATGAAGGACTGATTGACTTCGCAAAAGGCTGCGATGTTTTGCTGATCGACGCGGGTCTCAGGGCAGCGGACAAAACCGGCGAAAACGTGCCCCATCTTACTGCGGAAGAGTGCGGCGTGGTTGCAGCCGGGGCACAGGTCGGAAAACTTTTGCTGACCCATTTCCGGCCGGGGTTTGACCGCGACGGTCTGCTTGGGGAAGCGAAACGCAGTTTTGAAACGACTTTCCTCACAAATATAATGGAAAGTTATGAAATATAGAGCGTAATAAGATTTAAAGGAACATGTGCGAACATTTTGTTGACAAAAGAATTTGCCGCCTGTATAATAGTTAAAGTCAGCGGTATGAAGCTGACAGTGTTGCGGGTGTAGTTCAATGGTAGAACATCAGCCTTCCAAGCTGATTGCGTGGGTTCGATTCCCATCACCCGCTCCAGGTAAATGTGCCTGTAGCTCAGCTGGATAGAGCAACGGACTTCTAATCCGTTGGCCGGGGGTTCGAATCCCTCCGGGCACGCCAAATAAAACCCTACAGGCAGTAAGCTTGTAGGGTTTTACTATATTCTTCCATATGTTTACATAATACCATTATGGCAACTATTTGGCTACTATTGGTAAAAAGAGACACAATAAGATATAAAGAAATATGAAAAATTCTATAGATGTAAAGAGTTACTTTCATCGAAATCATTAAGCAAAGTTTTTTCAAGTACTTCGCTTGCTACTTTATCAGCTTTCTTGAAGACATGCGTATATATGTCAAGAGTTGTTGATATTTTTGCATGACCAAGCCTTTTACTCACTGCTGCAACATCCATTCCTTTTGCTCCAAGTAGTGATGCCATGGAGTGACGCAATCCATGGGGTGTTATATGAGGCAAATTATGTTTTTTTAAGAATTTAGGAAACCACTTGGTAAGCGTATATGGATACATTGGTCTTCCGTCCCAAGTTACAAAAAGTCTGTTTGAACCCTTCCACATATCGCCACATGCCATACGCTGCTCAAGCCACCATTTACGATATTCTTTTAAAAGCGTCATTACAAAATCCGGCACAATGACATCTCTTATAGATGATTCTGTCTTTGTTTCTTTTTCAAATGTTCCCATACCGGGTAGATACTGACTTGCTTTGTTAATATGGATTGTATTCTTTTCAAAATCGATATCGGGCCAATCCAAGCCCATTAGTTCACCTATGCGCATTCCTACGAAAATAAGCAATATTACCATTACTTTATATTTGAGCTCTTCTTTATCAATAGCTTTCAACAATTCTTTTATCTGTTCGTCATCGTAGTATTTTATTGGTTTTCTTTTAAATGAAGGAGCTTTAATTTTTTGGGCAGGATTGCTCGAAAGCAATTGCCATTCAACGGCGTCCTGAAAGATTGAACTAATTAATTTATGATGATGGGAAATCGTGTTATCTGATAGTTTACCAGGTTCACCGTCAGGTTTAAAGAGCAACTTAAATTCAATCCCTAACGCCTCGCTTATTTTTTGCGCTGTTTTACGCATTATAGTTTTTCCATTTACAATACGGGAAGCTGTGCTTTCCGAAATTCCCACAAGTTCCATAAGCTTTCTTTGGGTCATTATTTCTTCCCTATATATCTTTAGAAATGCGGGTGTTGCAATATATTTCTCATCTAAGCGAATGCCTTCTTCCCTTAAATTATCATAAAAATCAAGCAAATGCGTGGGTTGAACTTTGTCAGCCCTGATATGTCCAATTGCCGGCAAAATTCTTGTGTTAAGCAGTTCTTTATACCTTTGTACAGTTTTTGGTTCAAGCTCAGACTCTGCGTATTTTGTAATCCAATATTCAGCCAATTCTGCAAAGGTCATTTTGCAGCCATCCATATATTGCCCTGTTTCAACTCGCCTTTCAAACTCAAGGGCAATCTTTTGAAGTTCCTTCTCCCACTGCTTGTCCGTCATACCTGGTGGGCGTTTTACCGTTTTTGTTTTGGTCAATTTTTTATTATTTATATCATACCCACATGAAACAATTATCTGATACGAATTTTTACCTCTCTTTCTTATCGAGGCCATATGCATCACACTCCATTAAATCCTCAAATATACCTAAGGGTTCAAAATAAATTATGTAATTATCGACTTTATGATAAATACCGTATTTTCCTTGGTAGTATTCTATTGCTTCCTCCACAAATCTTTCAGATACGCCAAGGTATTCAGCCAGCTCATATCTGTTTCTGATGCCTTGTTTAGATGCCTGCGCTCTTGCTTTCTGTTTTCTGCTTTGCTCTGATCCAAGATGTTTCCAACTGTGGTGTAATAGTGTCCGAGTTCTTCGGCCAGTACGCACGCCATTTCAGAAAATGTTTCGATTGAGGAACTTAGGACTATATTTTCGTCTACGCATAAGCCTTTCAACGCTCCAATATCTCTTTTGTATACGCTTATTCCTTCCTTTTCGGCCTCAGCCAAGATTTCTTCATGAAGCAAAGCGTATCGCCTCACTTTTGTTCTTTTTTCTTTGATATGATGAACTGAATGAAGTCATTGATTTGCTTCATGTCTTCTTCGGTGAGTTCAACGCCTTCTGGGATATGTGCTGCTATGGTGGTAGGAGTATAGGTAGGCTTTTCCCAATTTAATAGTTCATTCGGTGATATGTTTAATATATTACATAACTTTTCAATCATGTCAGCGTCTGGACGATTGGTGCCTTTTTCCCAATTGGTTATCACATTATCGCTTTTACCTAACATTTCTGCTAACTGAGCTTGAGTTAATCCCATTTTTAACCTTGCTTTTCTGATATTTTCACCCAATTTAACCCTGAATTCCTTTGATTCATTCATATTTTTCGTCATTTTATCACCTCCCAGTAAATGTATTTTACAAGAAATGCTGAGATTTGTAAATATATTTTCTCAGAAATACTGAAATTTTTTCTTGACATCTCAGAAATATTGAGATATCATTAAAGTGTCCTCAGAAATTCTGAGAAAGGAGTGAGGTCATGGAAGTTTACAAACGCATCAAATCATATATCAATGATTTGGGTTTGAAGCAAGGAAAAGTTGCTGAAAAAGCCGGATACGACCCTAAAAAATTTAGTGCTATGATGAACGGCAAAAGAAAGATATATGCTGAGGATTTGGCCAAAATTTGTTCTGCATTAGACGTATCCCCGGAAAAGTTTATCCCACATAACAAATTGGCGTGATGAAAACCTTAATCGGCATTGAACCTTGACAACTGCATAGAGAAACTGCAAGTACCGTTGAACAGGCGACGACCCGGAAGGCGAGCCCGAAGAACGAGAAGCAGGGGAAAGAAAAACAAGAGGTGATAGCGTGGAAATATATGTTGATTTCACAATTAACAATGAGAAATATCGATTGGTTATCGTTAAAAAAATGTTCAGATTAAAGCACGTTGGGCTTCATAAAGTAAGCGGGCAACTATTAAATGATGTGATTCCAATAGAAAAAGTTGGAACCAGCACTCTGAAAGAACTTATAGAGTACTGGTTCTCTATGTTGCGATTAAAGGTGAGCAAAAAGAGAAGAAATGAGAAAAACTAAGCCTTCAACCGCCAATCCTGATAAAGTACCCGATGATATATCGAGTAAAAATTGCTTAATTTTATTATCTTTTTCAGCTTTATTTAAATTAGGATTTTGCAGTTCCTGGAGAAGCGTTTCAATAAGCGATTTAATTTCATCGGGTAATTTTGAATTCTCAACTTCAAGAGATATCTTACTGTAGTTATTAGCAATTACGTTATTAGAGCCGTGTACAAAAATACTGTTATTCCCTTGTATTACCGGAGCTACAGAAGGAACGGAAAAGTCATTTTCTACTAAATCAATACCATCAGCAGTTATGCGTAATCCAACAAAGCCTGAACCACGAGCATAAATATGGATAAAGCATTGTTTTTCCTCGTACGACATTCCTGAAAACCAGATTGAGGCTCCATCTTTGCCTTCCTTATATCGATTGTAAAGATCAGTTAATATTTGCTTTTGATAATCAGTCATATTTTTACCTCCCTTCAACAAAATTTTACCATCCAAGGGAGGACAAAACAAGAAAGGGGGTCAATTATGCCAAAAAGAATGCTAATCAAAGAAGCTGCCGAGTACCTTGGAGTATCAAAACACTTTCTCTATACCGAAGCCCGGGCGGGGCGAATTCCACATTTCAAATCCGGCAACAGGTACATCTTTGATGTTGAGCAGGTTGATGAATTTCTAAAAAAGAAAGCCCTTGAAAATATTCGGTCAGACGACAATGAAAAAGTACTTCAATACGGGAAACTCAGAAGGATAGAGGCATAAAGGAAGTTTATAAAAAGCACTGTACCTTGAAAACCGAATACAGAGCCTGCAAGTACCGTTGAACAGGCGGCGACGACCCGGAAGGCGAGCCCGAAGAACGAGAAAGCAGGACAGAGATAACGGTTAAATGAAAAGAAAGTGAGGTGAAATGTGTTGGATATTAAATCAGTATTACAAGAGCAAATACGTGAATTACAAAAACTGCAAGACGAAAATATGGCGTCAAGGCTTCCGATTTACGACAGAATTAATAATGCTATAAAACTATCTGCTCAGATTTTAGCAATTTGTGAGAAAGTAAAGGGGCTAATTGATTAATTTATTTATAGTTTTCTCTCAAAGACTTTATTACTTGTTTATGAATTTTGTCATATAGAAAGCAAATAGTATCAGCAATACTTTGCCAATCAGGGCCAGCAACTCCTTGTTTTGACAAGTATGCAATGAGAATTTCTTTAGCTATAACTTCAGGGGTTTGATCATAGCGAGCACTTTCAGACATGATATCACTCTCCTATAATTAGCCCCTTTACAAGAAAATTTTACAGCGTAAAGGAAAATAAGACAAGAAAGGAGGAAACCGTGTCTAACATAATCCCATTCCACTATAACCAAAAGCAGGTCCGTGTAATAGAAAAGGACGGAGAGCCTTGGTTTGTGGCTGCTGATGTATGCAACATTTTAGGCCTTAATACATCAGAAGCGGTACACGGCAAAGGCAGAAGTGATACAGAAGGGTTGGACGACGATGAAAAGGGTATAGACATTGTCGACACCCCTGGAGGAAAACAACAAGTAATAATTGTTTCAGAGGCTGGCTTGTATGCTTTGGTATTAAAAAGCCGCAAACCCGAAGCCAAAGCATTCAAGCGTTGGATAACACATGAAGTCATCCCCTCGATCCGCAAGCACGGAGGATATCTTACCCCTCAAAAGATCGAGGAGGTATTAACTGATCCCGATACCATTATTCGGCTTGCCATGGAACTTAAGCAGGAACGCCAAAGGAGACTCGCCCTTGAACCCAAAGCCCAATCATATGACATCCTTATGGATGCTTCCGGATGCCTCACTATGAATGAGGTTGCTAAAATCCTTGATATAAAGGGCGTTGGGCAGAACAACCTCTTTAAATTGCTTGTACTCGAAAAAATTATCTACAAGAAAGGCGATAGTTATCTGCCATACCAGGAGTACAAAAGCCATTTCGTTGTAAAGCAAAATCCTATAAAGAAGGGTGATGTTATCATTGAGCGCAGTCAGCTATTCATGACAACACGTGGCCTGGATTGGTTAGCTCACAAACTTATTGAACGCGGTTACCAGGTTAACTATTACAAAGGCAAAATTGCCTGAAAGGAGCGTAAAGGCATGTCAAGATGTCATATCTGCAAATACGACTGGGACGGACATTGTGTTTTGGGCTATGACAATTGGAAAATGCAATCAAAACAAGATGATAATTGCGGAGAATTCGAGGAAAGGGGTGTGAATTATGAAGAAAAAGCAAATCCCGACGCCCGTGACCTTGAACGACTGCGTGTTGCTTTGGCAGATGGGATATGCAATTGTAATCCATGATGGCAGGGTTGTGGACATAGTAAAGGAGGGGAAGAAACGTGACAAAAACGTTGAACGAAATTTTCGGTATGCGTGACAGCATAGGAGACATCAAGGTTGGTACAATGGTACGTATCAAGGCAAATGGACACATCGGCAAAGTTGATGCAATTGGCAGGTATGGTCTGTTGGCTATCCGGGGAACCTGGGGCGTATATGGCCCATGGGAAGTAGAAATTGTAGAGAAAGAAAAAACGGCTTAAAAAGCCGCAATAACACCAACTCCATTCTACCATTTGTGGAGTGGGGTGTCAAGAAAGGATGATGGTATGAAAATTAAAAGTCTTATACTTCGAAATTTTAAGGGAATTCGCAATTTTGAGCTAAACACGGATGGCAAAGACGTTTCGATTATGGGCGATAACGCAACAGGCAAGACAACGCTTGCCGATGCGTTCATGTGGTTGCTGTTTGACAAAGACAGCAATAACCGTAAAGACTTTCAAATCAAAACTTTGAAGCCAGACGGCGAACCCGAACACGGTCTTGAACACACCGTTGAAGCCATTCTGGAACTTGATGACGGCCAGCAAATAGCCCTGAAAAAAGTCTACCAGGAGAAATGGACCAAAAAGCGCGGATCTGCTACGGCCGAATTCACCGGGCACACAACTGATCACTATATCGACGGAGTACCAGTCCAGAAAAAAGAGTATGATGCCCGCATTGCCGAGATAGCCGACGAAAACATATTCCGGCTGCTCACGGATCCCCGGTATTTCAATGAGGTTCTTCACTGGCAAAAACGCCGGGAGCTGCTGCTGGAAGTGTGCGGCGATGTCAGTGATGCCGAGGTAATCGCAAGCAAGAAGGAACTCTCCAAGCTAGCAGACATCCTTGGAAACCGGACCATCGAGCAGCACAGGAAGGTTATCCAGGCCCGCCGGACCGAGATAAACAAGGAGTTGGAAAAAATCCCGGTCAGGATAGATGAAGTCAAGCTGGGACTGCCGGATATATCCGACATCACCAATCCTGATGAACTGTCAAATGATATCACTAAACTCCGCGAAGAACTCCGGGCGAAGCAGGAAGAACTTGCTCAGGTCCGGGCCGGCGGGCAGGTTGCGGAGAAAACGAAGGAACTGCGACTGATTGAGGGGCAGATACTTGACCTGCGAAACAAGCACCGCCAGGCGCTGGATGAAAAGGTCGGGGAGAAAAGCAGAGAGCTTTCACTGATTCAGAGTGGGATGTATAAACTTCGCGCTGACATAAACGCCAAGAATGATGTAATCAAATCGTATGAAGCAGAAATCAAATCCCTGGAAGCAAAGATGGAAAACCTCAGGAATAAATGGCGGGAAGTCAATGCAGAGCAATTCGAGTTTAACCAGGACACCAACTGCCCGACGTGCGGTCAGCCCTTACCGGCGGAGCAGATCGAAATTGCCAGGGAGAAAGCCCTTGCTGATTTCAACAGGACAAAGGCTGAAAAACTTGAAAGCATCAATGCCGAGGGTAAGCGGCTTGCCGGAGTAAAACAGACGATGGAGCAGAACCTTGCGGCTGCATCCGAGGCACTCGAAAAAGCCAAAGTGAATCTGGCCGAACTCGAGCAGAATGAGGCTGCCCTGAAAGCCGAAATTGACTACATCATGCAGAACGCAGGAGAACCGACAGAAATTTTTGCTGAGTACGCTCCGATGCAGGAACGGATTGCGAGAATACGTAAAGAAATCGCCAACATGCAGGCTGATAGTAATACAGCCATAATGGCAATTCAGAAAGAAATTGACACGCTCACAGACGCTATCACAGCGCTTGAGCAAGCAGCCGCAAGGCTTGAAGCTTGGGAAAGCGGCCTGAATCGCATCGAGGAACTCAAAGCAGAAGAGCGGAAACTGGCGACAGAGTTTGAGGAACTGGAGCAGCAGCTATACCTCACCGAGGAATTCATCCGGGCGAAGGTTCGGCTCCTGGAGGACAAAATCAACAGCAAGTTTAAGATGGCACGGTTCAAGCTGTTTGAGGTTCAGGTCAATGGAGCGCTTGCTGAATGTTGCGAGACCACATTCAATGGCGTGCCATATGGTAACCTGAATAACGGGGCAAGGCTCAATATCGGCCTGGACATCATCAACACGCTGGCCGAGCATTTCGGTTTTGCACCACCGGTATGGCTTGATAACGCAGAGAGCGTGGTTAATATTCTCCCAACCAAAGGACAGCAGATCCGGTTGGTTGTGAGCGAGAAAGACAAGAAACTTCGCGTTGAGCTTGCGGAGAACAAAGAAAGCATTAAGGAGGCTGTATAACATGACCGAAACCAAAAACGCTTTACCAATGGAAAAGCAAGATAATCAACAAGTTACTGATATAGTACCTGGTTTTTCAAGTTTGCAAGGGTTTGAACTGGCGCAAAGGGCAGCGAAGCTCTTGGCACAATCAAGCCTAGTACCAAAAGAATACCAGGGAAACCTGCCCAACTGCGTGATTGCATTGAACATGGCGACACGAATGAATGCGGATCCACTCATGGTAATGCAGAACCTTTACATCGTCAATGGTCGTCCGGGATGGTCCAGTCAATTCCTTATAAGCACTTTCAATACCAGTGGAAAGTTTTCGGCCTTGCGTTATGAATGGGTAGGAGAAGAAGGAAAAGACAGTTGGGGCTGCCGGGCCTGGGCGATAGAAAAAGCTACTGGCCAAAAACTGGTCGGCGCTACAGTGACCATCGGCCTGGCGAAGAAGGAAGGTTGGTATAACAAAAACGGCTCAAAATGGCAAACGATGCCCGAACAAATGCTCATGTATCGTGCCGCAAGCTGGTTTATCCGGGCCTATGCGCCGGAGCTAGCTATGGGAATGCACACAGTTGAAGAGTTGGGCGACATCGTAGACCTTGAGCCGGAAGACTATGAGGTCAAGGTTGAGCAAGAAATCAAGGAAAATGCAAACAAAGAAATGATAGATATTGAGCCTGAGCAAGTTAATGAAGATACAACAAGCCGGGCAAAGCCCGCCAAAGAACAGCAAAAGGAAAAAGAAAAAACTGTCAAAGATAATCCGACGCAACAAGAGGTACAGCAGAGTAAGCAACAGACTTTATTTGAAGGGCCGGGATTCTGATGATTGAGATAACCCCCTTTGCCTCCGGGAGCCATGGGAACTGCTACAGAATAACTGATGGCAGGACCCCGCTCCTCCTGGAGTGCGGAATTAGCATCAACGATATATTGCGGAATTTGAAATTTGGAGTGTCGAGCTTGGCAGGATGCATACTGTCGCATGGCCATTCTGACCACTCTAGGGCCGTCAAAGACCTGATGAAATTTGGTGTGGACATATACCTGTCGCAAGGCACGGCAGACGAAATATCGGGCTTGGGACCTTGGAGACATCGAATCAACATCATCAAGGCCAAGCAGCAGTTCCGGATTGGTACATGGACGGTGCTACCCTTTGATACTCAGCATGACGCAGCAGAGCCGCTAGGTTTCCTGCTGGCAAACCAGGCCGGAGACAAACTGCTATATGCTACAGACACCTACTACATAAGATATAAGTTTTATGGACTGACTCACATCATGGTTGAATGTAATTACGCAGCAGACATCCTCAAAACCAACGTAAAAGCCGGCCTGGTTGAACCGGCTTGAGAATGTTAAAGAGTTTTTGAAAGCGAACGACCTGAGCAAAGTACAAGAAATCTGGCTGTTGCATTTAAGCGATGGAAACTCGGATGAAGCCAGGTTCAAGAGAGAGATCCAGGAACTCACTGGTAAGATGGTTTTTATAGCATAAACATGGGCGGCGGCGTGGTGGGACACGCGGGAAGGGCGGGAACAAGCGCCCACGTGGGGGCCCAAAGGCTGTGAGGTTCCGCCTGCAACCACAATCACCCGATCGGGCAAATACCCGAGAAGCGCAGTTGCAGGAAGCCGGTTCAAATCCGGCCCGCCCTAACCAAAGAAAGCGAGGTTTTAACATGGGAAGATTCGTTACCGATGAAACCGGCAAGGTTGTAATGCATATCAGCTCACCTGACATACTGACACAAGAGAGTATTGATTTCTGGGAGAAGGAATACGGCATCGAATTGCGCTGCGATATATGCAACGTCCGGTTACAGCCCGGGGACCAAAAAGATCATTTCTGGCCGTACTTTTCGGACTATAACCGCTGCAGGAAGTGTTTAGAAAAAGAGAAAACCTGAACCCATTGGCCCCGGGCCAATGATTGAGTACCGGTTGGCAGGGCCCGATGTTCTATAGATGTTTTCTATGAAGAAAACGGCTTTCCCAGTGGTTTGCGTCAGCCGGGGCCGCTGGGGAGGCTGAATAAGGTGGTTTTAGCATGGAATACTGCACGGATTGTGACTATTACATTCCGAAGGCACGATATGTATATGAAATGAAAGACCCTAAAATGCGCATATGCAAACATCGGGCAATATGCGTAAGAATTATCAAACTAATGAAAGAAGAGCAGAAAAGAATGGGACTGCAAACATGCTTGTTTGATTTGAAGGAGGCTACACCATGAACCGTTTTAAATGCCCCGCTTGCGGCGGGGAGCAGTATACAGCCAAGGACACAGCGAAAGGATGCATCTTCTGCGGACACCAGGGGGAACTGGAGAAAATGCTGGAGATGGAACCGGAGAAAGTGAGGGGTAAGTAGGATGCCTAAAACAAAAATCGAGTGGACCGAGTATTCATGGAACCCTGTAACCGGCTGCACGCCTATAAGCGAAGGGTGTCAAAACTGCTATGCTCGGCGCATGGCAAACAGGCTCCGTGGGCGGTGTGGGTATCCGGCAGAAGAACCGTTTAGAGTAACATTACATTCAGAAAGGTTGGAAGAGCCTTTCAAATTGCGCAAGCCTCGAAAGGTGTTCGTGTGCTCAATGTCAGATTTATTCCATGAAAACGTGCCAGATGAGTTTATTGCCGATGTCTTTGGTGTCATGGCTGTTGCATGTGAAAATTTCTGTGGCACGAATGACGGGAAGAAACAAATTGGCACATACAAAACATCATGGGGTAAGGAATATCCGGTTTATACACCTAATTATTATAGTGGACCACATACATTCCTGGTTCTTACAAAGCGTCCAGATCGGATGCGCACTTTATTGACATCGTATCATTTCCGCAGAAAGGTTGCTAAATCGGCTTTTAAATGGGCGATGAACCGTGTTGATGCTGGATATTTATCAGAACGTATAGATCACCAAAGACTGTGGCCTCTGCCCAACGTCTGGCTAGGCGTAACAGCAGAAAACCAGGCCCGTGCCGATGAACGCATACCGATACTGCTACAAATACCGGCAACGGTCCGATTTGTGAGTGTGGAGCCGATGTTGGGGCCGGTTGATTTAAGCCTCAGCGATGGTGTTGACTTAAGCATGTCTGTTGGAACTGGACTAAAACCAGGGAAATCATACTTAATAAATTCGCTTGACTGGGTCATCTGTGGCGGCGAAACAGGTCCCGGCGCAAGGCCGATGCATCCGGACTGGGTGAGGTCACTTAGAGACCAGTGCCAGGATGCGGGAGTACCTTTCTTTTTCAAAAGCTGGGGAGAGTGGAGTGCCGATTACACTGAGCATGATAAAAGAGGCGTAGTTGCTTTTGACGGCTGGTGGAGTGAAGGTTGGCCTTTCGGGTATGGACTTGATCACCCGAACAGCATTGAGGTCTACAAAGTCGGCAAAAAGAGAGCCGGTCGGCTCTTGGATGGCCGGACGTGGGATGAGATGCCGGAATTATGATAAGGTGGGGTTGAAATGTATACAAGGGTTGAAAGTCGATTTTGGCAAGATGAAAAAATGCGCAGCATTTCAGATGATGCAAGGTATTTGATGTTATACCTACTCACGTCTCCACACAGAAACATTGTTGGGTTTTACTTTTTGCCCTCACCTTACGCCTGTTTCGACTTGGGTTGGGATGAGAAACGGTTTATGAAAGCGTTACGTGAACTATTGGATATAGGCACAGTTAAATATGATATTAATACCCATGTGGTATTGATACATAATTACCTAAAACATAATCCTTTGGAGAATCCAAATCAAGTAAAAAGTGCTATTGAGAGACTTGAAGAAATACCGCAAACGCCCTTGATTGAGGATTTTTTAGCCATTGTAAAGCAATTCGATAAACCGTTTATGCAACCGTTAATCGAACGGTTACAGGAACGATTTAGCAAACCAGGAACAGTAACAGTAACAGGAACAGGAACAGGAACAGGAACAGAAAGTAAAGGCACCGAATCCGCACACACACCCACAACCAAACCAGAAAAAATTAAATATGCCGACTTTGTCAGCCTGACCAATGCCGAATATGAGGCACTCGTGGCGAAACTCGGTGAGGAGGCAACAAAACGCTGTATCGAGATACTCGACAATTACAAAGGGGCAAAGGGCAAAAAGTACAAGTCAGACTACAGGGCTATTCTGAACTGGGTGGTGGAACGGTACGAAGAAGAAAAACGCCGAAAACAGCGGGACAAGCCCAAAACGAATAATCCGTTCCTGGAGCTTGCAAAGGAGGAAGGGTTGTTATGACAAGGCAAGAAGCGCTTGCAATCATGGCAATGTTAAAAACAGCTTATCCGTCATTTTATAAGGATTTTAGCAAAGAAGAATTAAACGCAGCGGTAAACCTATGGGCTACTATGTTTTCGGAAGAGCCAATCCAGGTAGTTACTGAAGCAATAAAAGTCCTAATGTGTACCCTGAAATATCCTCCAACAATTGCGGACGTAAAAGAGAAAATTGCCATGATAACACAGCCACTTATGATGACTGAGATGGAAGCCTGGGATATGGTGCGGAGAGCTATAAGTTACTATCATGCCAATGAAGCTTTTGCTAACCTGCCACCAATGCTACGTAAGATAGTTGGCAGCCCGAATAGGCTGAGAGAATGGGCAATGATGGACTCTGAAACTGTAGATAGCGTAATACAAAGCAATTTTATGAGAAGTTACAAAGCGAAAGTGGCACAGGAAAAAGAATATGCCATGCTACCAAGCAGCACAAAGCAGCTTGTAGCCGGACTGGCTCAAAAATACAGTTTGCCTGAGGGTGGGGTGTGAATCGTGAGTATGCGCTGGACGGAAGAACAATACACGGAATATCTGAGGAAAAACAACAAGATGCCGGGGCAGGGGCTTATCTTAACGCCTGTCAAGAAGTCAAAATACAACGCCAACAGGGTTCGGGTTGACGGCATCCTGTTTGACAGCCAGCTTGAAGCAGACTACTACAGCGATTTAAAACTGCAACTGAAAATGGGGACAATTAGGGGGTTTTGCCGCCAGCCGGAGTTCGTATTACAAGAGGGTTTAGGTGATATAAGACCAATTACATACAGGCCGGACTTCATAGTTTTTCACAATGACGGAACGGCAGAAATCGTTGACACTAAAGGTTTTGAGACACAGGAGTTTAAACGGACAAAGAAACTGTTTCGGGCGAAGTTTCCGAGGTTGGAATTGAAGGTTGAGGGGTAGAAAAATATGTTTTTGGAGGGATACAAAATGGCATCAAGAATTTTTGACGAAGAACAGGTCAAAAAAATCAGAAAGGAATACAAAAGAGGAAAGACCTTGAAGCAACTTGCGATTAAGTATTTTTGCTGCGAGAGCACGATAGGCAATATAGTGCGCTGCAGTGGAGCGTATGCTCAAAAAGAAAATAAGTAATAAAAAAGGGCTCTCGCCCCAGTAAACACCAGTTCCATTATACCAAATAATGGACAATTACACAAGAGGAGGGCGGAGCAAAATGTCATCAACAATATCAAAAGAAGTTTTGAATATCATCCGGAAGTCAGTAGATGAAGCGGTCAAAAAATCGGTGGACGCAATTATCCGGGCTAACAAAGAATTCGAGGCTGGGCAAAGGAACTACTTCAAAGAGACCGAGCGGTTGCTGTACTCACTTCCCGCGCTCCGTCTCAAGGTGGCCCAAGACGAGGAGGACCTGAAAAATGGCCTGGTAAAGCTCAAGGAGAAATCCCGGGATGTGGTGAAACCCTCAACCAGCGGATACAGGCAATATGACCCGGACGAAATGGAAGAAAGATATATAGAACAGCGTAAGGAGAGCATGGAAAGAACAAAGAAAGAGATTCAGCGGATAGAGCGAGCGTTGGAGACGATTCAGGATGATGAATACTACGACATCATACCACTGAAATATTGGGACCAGTTGCCGCCGGCGGAGATTGCGGAAAGATTGAACTGTGATGAGCGGACTTTCTACCGGCATAAAAACCGTTTGATAAATAAGCTGAAAGTTGTGCTGTTTGGGGCGGATGCGCTATAAAAAGAAGGAGGTATAATAACTGTGTTAAAAACTGATTTAG
>JAMNXU010000017.1 GCA_023623175.1 Bacillota bacterium | reverse complement strand
AATGTTATTCAAAGAGACCTCTCCTTCCTTGGTGGTTTTTGTTTGGTTAATTTAATTATACCAAAGAAGATTGGTCTCTTTTACTTTTATCCTACAACTATTTTACACCGAGATTTCTTTTACAGGATAAGCTTGGAGCCCTGTCTTTGCAGCAAGTATATCCGCATATTTTTTGGTAAAACCCGTTTTAGATGCATAAACTATAACCATGACATCATTCTCCCTGCTTTTGATTTATTTGGTGATATTCCAACGGTTCCGGCATATCATCACGAATTGGATTGAGTTCATAAACGTAATATTTTATATCATGCCACGAACCGAGCTTATACCCTATGTTCGGCAGTGTCGCTACATGTTTAAAGCCCATTTTTTGATGGAAAATCTCACTTCCCTCATTCGGGCAGCCAAGAATCGCAAACGCCTTCACAAACCCCTGCTTTTTCAAGACAGAAAGAAGATGTTCATATAATAATCTGCCTGCTCCTTTTTGCGTACAGCCATTTTTTACATAAATTGAAGTTTCACATACCCACTGATAGGCTTTGCGTTCCTTGAACCTGTGGGCATAAGCGAAACCGATTATTTCACCATCATCCTCGCAAACAAAAAAAGGGTATTTCCCCGAGATTTCGGTCATTCTCTCCGCAAACTCCGCCGCTGACGGAGCTACATATTCAAAAGAATAAGCGAAATTGTCTACATAATATTTATAAATTTCAGACAGAGCACCGGCATCATTAACATCCGCTTCACGAATAATCACGTTCATCGACTCCTTACTACTCAGCCGTAACACGGAACTTCTGAAATATAAGCCATCCTTTTTTAGCTTCAGTCTATTTTACGGGCTAATCCTTTCCTGTAATAGGAACTCTGCCTTTTTTCAGCTTCAAACACAAAATATCCGTCGATTTCATTTATCCTGACACCGCCGAAAATTGAAATGAACTTGTTCTTATACCACTGTTTCCGCTTCGTCACCACATACATTTTTCCCCCGATGCGAAGCCTGTTAAAGCCTTTTTCAATAAATTTCTTCGGAACGGAAAAATCAGCGTGGTAAGGAGGATTTGTCAGTATAACCGTAAAGTCATTGTCGTCCAAAGCATCATATGCATCACCCTGCACAATCCTGATCCCGCTCACTCCATTCAATACCGCATTCTCCCTGGCCAGTTCCGTTGCCACGCTGTCGATATCCGCCATAACGACATTTTTGTCTCCGATCAGCCTGGCGGCATAAATGCCGACAACGCCGTAGCCGCAACCCAAATCCAGCACTTTATCATCGTCTTTCAGGTTCAATACAGAAAGCATCGCGAGGGTTCCACGGTCAACGTTTTTCGGAGAAAACAGCCCTTCACAGGTCTTCAGCTGAATTTCAATACCATTGATGCTTGTCCTGATAATCAATTAATTGGGCCTCCTTTACATAAGAAAAAATACCGGTAACAAAAAAAGCAGGTGATTAGCTTAGCTTCTTCACCTGCAGTCTTGTTTATACATAACCGGTAGATAAATTCCCGGTAATAACACTGGAAATATCGCGTCTGCAGAGCATCTGCTGTTTTCGCGTTTTGATTCAGGCAGGCTTTGAAACTGATTTGCCAATTTATTCATATTTATTGTACATATTAAATAAAATATTGTAAACAATTAAGCGAATTAATGTAAACAATTATATTCTTGACCATTATTTGTAATCCTGAATGAGATTACAAATTTGCACCATACCATTCAAATTTACCTCTAACATTTTGACTTGTTTAATAATACTTAATAAAATATGAAACAATCTTGGAATTGAGCCGGTAGAGGAAATGTGACATTGTTCCCGTCAGATAATACCATACGCGCGCACATACACCCATGCACTCATGCAGAATGCAGGTCGCTTATGCAAAATGATGGACACCCATGGAAAATACCGGGCAATTATCAAAAGTGCATGGACTCATGCAATGCACCCACATTCATGCAAACTGCCGGATGCTCATGCAAAGTGCAATGCGGGCGCTCATGCAAAATACCGGACGTACATGCAAAACCCCGCCGGATCACATATCAAGTGATTCGGCGGGGCAGCATCAAATACGCTCACTACTTTGGGGCATCGCTACATGTTGCAATATTACATGTTGCAATGCCGGCTTTCATTTTAACCGCAAATATTTAATCGTAAAAAATCAATATATCAGCGTCATAATAGAGTGAGGCCGGCTCACGAATCTTGCCACTCCATGTTCACACCTTAAGTAGAACTCTATTTCCTCATTGTTCCGGTTCATAACAACTACAGCCATTTCACCGTTAGTGTTTTTGAAAGCGGTAACCTCCAGCTTGTCGGTATACCTGCTAAAGCCTACACGCCTGGCACCGGGACGGATATACTTACTGAAATGGCCTATGTAATAATAGGAACTTTCATAAGTCAGTGTATCGGATCTTGTATCGGCGATGATAGGCGCATTACAGTAATTACCCACATGGTTGGGGCCACCATTCTCATCCAGCACCATGTTCCAGTCGACAAAGCCTACAGCCCAGTTGTTAAGGTTACCTATGATATCATGGCCATATGCTTCCCCGACACTCCAGGAACCATGATCTGCCCACGCGCAGCAGCCTTCAGAGAATAAAAGCTTTTTATCGGGAAAAGCCTCATGGGTTATGCTCAGCCCCTCAAAATGCTCTCCCGAATACCAGTGGAAAGCTGTACCCCAGACATATTTTGCGGCTTCAGGGTCTGAATAAATCAACTTTGAGCGCTCGTAAACACGTTCCCTGTTGTGATCCCATATCATGAGCTTAACATCTCCAAGTCCCGACCTGTGCAGCTCGGGGCCAAGGAAATACTTCACAAAATCCCTTTCCTCCTCAGCAGTATATACGCACGAATCCCAGGTCTGAGTCGCCTTAGGCTCGTTTTGTACAGTCAATCCCCAAATCTTTATTCCTTCTTTCGCATATTCGCCTATGTATTTTACATAATATTTTGCCCATACCTCCCGCATTTCTTCTTTCAGCTTACCGCCCCGGTTCATTATCCCCGTGGTCTTCATCCAGCCGGGAGGACTCCATGGAGAAGCAAACAGCTTGATTTCCCTCTGTGCTGTTTTCATGGCATCCTTGATAAAAGGTATAAGGCTCTTTTTATCTCTTTCAATGCTGAAGTTCTTTAACTCGATATCTTCGGTTTCACTGTATGCATAGTTGCCGGTAGAAAAATCACAGCTGTTGATGTGTGTTCTGCAAAGTGTATAGCCTAGTCCTTTCTCCTGGTCAAAATAAGCCTCGATAACCTCTTTTCTCTTTTGGGGGCTCATTTTGTCCAGCGTCACTGCTCCCGCCTCGGTAAAAGCACCCCCGAAACCTTCAATCTCCTGGTAGAGCCTGTCCTCGTAAATATTGATTAATTTGTTTTCAATCTCATCATCCTGCACAAAGCTTACCGGCTCCTTGACCGTCAACCTGTCACTGCTGTCTTTAGCAGTTTGAATCACTTTTATAACTTTCTCCTTTTGTCCCATTTAACACAACCCCATTTCTGCTTATTCTTGTGATATAAAGCACTATCTTCATTCATTAATGATATCACTTTTTACAAGTTCTATAAACTCAAAGCAAAGCCAAACCTTATTTTATCTACTCTATGACAAAGTTAATCACCTTGCAGGGCACCAAAGGGCCTACCCGCCAGAAATACTGATACGTATCTGACGGCTTTTCCTCAATACATGCTTTGTCGCTTTAAAGAAAAGAAATTATCCTGTCAGTAAACTCTGTCGTCCCGGCATTCCCCCCGAGATCGCGTGTTTTTGCATTGCCCTCTGAAAGCACTTTCATAATTGCTTTTTCAATCCTGTTTGCAGCAGAAGTTTCTCCAAGGTACTTGAGCATATGTACACCGGAAAGCATCATGGCGGTAGGATTGGCCGTGTTTTTACCCGCAATGTCCGGGGCGCTTCCATGGACCGGCTCAAATACCGCTAAATCCTTGCCGATATTTGCACCCGGTGCCACACCTAAGCCTCCGACAAGCCCTGCGCACAAGTCTGACACGATATCGCCATAGAGGTTCGGTAAAACCAAAACATCATAGTTCTCCGGCGTTTGGACCAGCCGCATGCACATCGCATCTATTATCATGTCCTCAAACTCAATATCGGGGTACTCCGTGGAAATACTTCTTGCAATATTGAGAAACATGCCGTCGGTACATTTCATTATATTTGCCTTGTGCACCGCGGTTACTTTCCTGCGTTTTTCTTTTCTTGCGTATTCGAATGCAAAGCGGATAATCCTTTCACAGCCTTTTCGAGTGAATATTTTTATGCTTTGAGCTACATCGTCCCCTGCCATGTACTCAATCCCGGCGTAAAGGTCTTCGGTGTTTTCCCGTATGATAACCAGGTCAATATTGTCATACCTGGTCTCAATGCCTTTATAGCTTTTCAACGGCCTGATATTGGCAAATAAGTCGAACTCTTTCCTGAGAGCAACATTTACACTCCGGAATCCCTCTCCTACCGGGGTGGTAATTGGCCCTTTCAAAGCCACTCCGTTTCTTTTTATAGATTCTAGAACACTCTGCGGAAGTGGCGTACCATATTTTTCAATCAAATACCCGCCTGCTTCCTGCACATCCCAGTTTATTTCAACCCCGGAAGCATCTATAAGTCTTCTTGTTGCGTATGCTACCTCCGGCCCTATCCCGTCCCCGGGTATTAATGTTACATTACGCATTTTGAATCACCTTCCATTCAGCTGGGATCAAGCATTTTTTGTTTTTTAAATTAATACTTAATTACCATTTCGATAACAATAACACATTATTGTATGATTGTATAATTGTATACAATTAAGATTATGCATGTCAATGTCATGTGAATCGTCAATGGGGTAAGCATTATATCCAAAAGCAAAAAATCATTATAATTATAAGAATAAAATTTGTTAAGCGAGATTTTTTAAAAGAATATTAGATAGAAGAATTATCACTTGAAAGAACCTCTAACCCACCTGGATTAGAGGACATTTAACCCTGAAAATACCGGTAATAATCTACATCAACATCTGCCGGCAAATTCCGCTCGTCAACTACTTTGGGTAAAGGCTTAACAGGGAGTTCTCGTATACACCATTAAAATCTCCTTACGGTTTTTTAAAACCAATAGATAATACCTCCTGTTCTTTGATTTTTGAAAAATAAAAAATCACCATTAAATAAACTGCGCTTTGCATCTGCAAAAATATTCTTAAAATGCAAGTAGAAATCCGGGACAAGAGAACCGTCCCCGTGTCCCACCAGCCGTCACTTTCATTTATTTTTTATAGCTGTTGAGCAATTCAGTCTTCATTGTCCAAAGTTTATGAGAAAGGTCAACATAATACTTGTGGGGATTTTCAAATCTTTTAACTTCCTCCCACAGGGTATTGTCCACCTGGTCTTTGCAATACCTTGCTATTTCCTCAAGGGAAGGACTTTCGTAGACACATTCCCCGTCCCTGAAAATTTCAACCTGGAGTTTCTTTGCCGTGAAATTATCCACCACTTTTCTTTTCCATGTGTGTACCGGGTCAAAAATCTCATAGGGCTTTGTATCATCTATCTCTTCTTCCCTTAAGGTAATTACGTCCGCAATGGCATGTCCCGTCTTTTTGTCAAACAATCTCCAAACCTGCTTGAAACCGGGATTTGTCACTTTCTCGACATTCTCGCTGACTTTGATCCTCGGCTCAAAAACGCCTGCGTCATTTTTCACTGCACTCAGCTTGTACACTCCGCCAAATACAGGTTCGCTCCTGGATGTAACCAGGTTCTCACCGACACCGAATATATCTATTTGGGCTCCCTGGTCCAGCAAATCCCGGATAAGGTATTCATCCAGGGCATTCGACGCAACTATTTTACAATCGGTTAATCCCGCCTCATCGAGCATTTTTCTCGCTTGCTTCGATAGGTACGCCAGGTCGCCGGAATCCAGCCTTATTCCCTTGAGGCGATATCCGTTTGGTTCGAGAACTTCCTTCGACACGCGGATGGCATTGGGAACGCCGGATTTCAAAACATTGTACGTGTCAACCAACAGGGTGCAACTGTTTGGATACAATTTCGCGTATGCCTTGAAAGCCTCATACTCATCTTCGAACAGCTGTATCCATGAATGTGCCATAGTACCAACGGCATTAACGCCGTAATCCCTTGCTGCAATAGTACAGGCAGTACCTGCACATCCGCCAATTATGGCACTTCTTGCACCAAGTATGGCCCCATCGGCGCCATGGGCCCGTCTGCTGCCAAATTCCAAAACAGGCCTGCCTTTGGCGGCACGGACAATCCGGTTGGCTTTTGTTGCTATCAGGCTTTGATGATTAATAGTTAAAAGGAGCATTGTTTCTATGAACTGTGCCTGAATAACATTTCCCTTCACGGTTACAATGGGTTCATTGGGGAAGATCGGAGTGCCTTCCGGGATAGCCCATACAGAACATGTAAATCTGAAGTTTGCAAGATATTCCAGGAATTTGTCTGAAAACAGTTTTTGGCTTCTCAGGTATTCAATATCTTCTCTTGTAAATTTGAGATTCCTGACATATTCAATCATGCCCTCCACGCCGGCCATGATCGCAAATCCGCCGTTGTCAGGGATGCGCCTGAAAAACAGGTCAAAAACCACTTCCTTTTCGCCCATCCCGTTTTCAAAATAGCCGTTCGCCATGGTCAACTCATAAAAATCGCACAACATCGTAAGGTTTCTCTGGTCTTTCCAATCCATATTTCTCATGGCAAAGAACACTTCCTTTATCCAGCAGGTGTTTTTTATATTATACGTTTATACGTTAATATCGACAACGTCAGAAAATTAATCAGGTCTCAAGAAGCCGGCCTTCATTTTTTAAATGCAGCGCATTTCCTTTCCTTTAACACGGCAAGGCTTGTTATTTTATCAATACGCCCAAAATTGCAGCTAATAATATTAGGGCCGAAATCGTGCATGAGCAAACCGTCAAATAATTTCTCCGCAAGCTCCATTATGTCGTACTCACCAAAATATCCTTTAAAATAAGGCTTTTCAAACTAAAACAGCTCACATATAATTGCAGCGAGCTCGTATTCGACAGGGGCCAATACCGCATCTGCAAAGTCTATTATGTAGAGTTTACCTTTGGTATCAATAAAAACATTAACAGGATTCAGATCGCCGTGAACAAAAACCGGATTTGTTAACTTAATAGAAGCCTCGGAACTAACCGAGGCTCATCAAAAAAAAATATGTTAAAAGGGGGGTCTATTGAAATAATCTATTTGATTGTGTTAATCCAATGAATAAATGTTTTCAAAGAAATATAAATAATTCGTAAATTGTCATCCCTGTTCTTATATTTTTAAACTTTTTCTTAACTATTATTCCTCTCTTTTTTCTGATAAGCCGATAAAAGTGTCACCCTGTCATTTTAATTTTCCGCTTCACCATGTAGTTCCCTGTTTCTCTTTATTATTTCTTCAAGCTGCTCATAACTGATTCCGAATTGTCTCGCAATATCTTTAGCGTAGCTTAAACCCTGGGGTTTCCCCGGAACAACTTTGTAAGTCCGTTTCGCAGGCTCCGTGGACCCTGTTCCCGATGAGGCAACACCGGCCACAAGGCTGCCAACCAGGCTGTCGCCTTCCACGGATCTGTTAATGTTCTCGACATCCATACCCAGTTCATGGAGGTGGGTTGCAAAAACTCCCCTCGCGCCCAGGTAACGGAGAGCACAGATAATATCTTTTGACAGGTACAGGCTTTCTCCCGGGCTCGTTCTTGAAAAGCTTTCATTCAATATGATCATGCTGTATCTCGACGCTCTTTTGAAAATATCGTTGAGTCTCTTGGATTCTTCGTCCAGGCGGCCCATATCCACGCCCGTCTTCTCTTCCACGGGAAAATGGGTGTATATGTTGTCCACAGGGCTGATCCGGGCTTTGACCGCAGGTACATAGAGACCCACCTGGAACAGCAGCTGTACAAAGGCCACGGCCTGGATGTAGGTGATTTTCCCTCCGCTGTTAGGACCGGTAAGAATGAAAATCCTCCCGTTCTCGCCCATTTCGAGGTCATTTACAACTATATCGGATGACAAATCGCGGTTAGGATTTTTCCGGTGCATCCTCAAAGCCAACTGCAGATTGTACAGCCCTTCCACGTTGAAAATGCGTTCTTCCATGGACGCCGCCTCGGGCCTGCAAATGGGAAGGCCGCTTTTCCTGAGGATATTGATAAGCCTTACGGCTCCCAGGTAGAATGATATTTCTGCCTTTAACCTTATAAGAAAATTTGACCTAAGGTTGTTGTACCTCTCAACCACAGAGACAACCGGTTCAGTGGTTGTATCTATCAGTCGGTGCAGATCGCTAATCAGGATCATCTGAAGGGATGTGCTGTCAATCTGGGGCATGGGCAGGTTTTCCTTCTCGAGAAATTCGTTGAACTTGAGCTTTTTACTTTTTGCGTACTCTGACCGAAGTTCCGTTATGCCCTTGAAACTTTCATTTTCTCCGCTGTTTATAAACAACCTGTTGAAAAATGATGCACTGGTGTATTTTCGATCATTTATCGAAATAATTGTCGCTTCCATTGGCCTGAGATTGTCGTCAAGGTTGATTCCCAGGGCTACGCTGACAGGCCGTGAAGACTTCTTATCCATGGAAGGAAGTTTTTTGCTTATATCTTTATAGTCGTCGGCTTAAGCCAATGTCAGAACCACATTTCAGCTTTCGGCGGAGCAAAAGTGAATACTATTAATAAAATCCCGTGGACCAACAGGAACACCGCGGAAATGGCGGTCACTGTGGCAGGATATTTTCCAGCCGTTAGTATCCTGTAACTTAAAATTTGGCAAATTATAACCCCTATAATAAAAGATATGATGTCTATTATTACTGATTGCGAATGAAATATGCTTTTACAGGCATAGCAGACAATCAGTATGAACAACTGAAGCAATAAAATTCCTGCTGCCTTTGCTATAAGGAAATTGTTGATCTCTTTCCTGACAAACCAGTATTCAATTAATGAAAAGAACACGACTCCCCAGAAACCCAGCTTGAGATGCTCCCATACGCTCTCATTCACAGGACAAAACCAGGCAACGATTACCGATGAGCCGGTCCACTCATACAAAAAATGTAACAGAAATCCCGCTACAACCAGGAACGGAATTCCGACTCCTTCCCATATAAGCACTTTTCTCTTTCCCCCATTAGCAGTCATTATCCTTAACCTCATCCGACTTAACTTATTTTTTTAATTCCTTTTTATTTTTTACAGCAATAAAAGAAAAATTAAAAAAACACCCTATTGGGAGAAATATCCTGATAAGCATTTAGAATTTTTAGATAATTTTTCAATTCATTTCATCAATTATTTTATGCATGTTCTTTTCAATTCCGGTATGTCCTTTTTAACAGTATTCCATACTCTTTCCATTTTCAATGTTTGATAATATAATAATGTTTCTATTGCTCATATAAATCAGCAATCCTCTCGATTTGAAGAATTGAGACATCAGAGACCGGCATCTCAATTATATCAACAGTAACGCCAAGTAAATCTTCCAGTCTGTATTTTAGACCCAATAAGGTCAACAAGGTAACATCATCATGATTGAACTCAATTCCCGTTAAAATTAATACCCCTTTTCATTGTCTGCTATAATTAGGTTATAATAACTGGTAAACTGCTAAATCGCTTCATTTATGCAAATTTCATATTCAGATACGGAGAGATAATATGAAAATCTGGCCTGACCAGAAACCCTACTATTCTGCCAACCAATACTATCGCGAAATCTTTGGGGATAAGGTATATAAAATATCCTTGGATATAGGCTGCACCTGCCCGACCAGGGACGGCAGCAAAGGAATCGGTGGCTGCACCTTCTGTTCATCAAGAGGTTCAGGAGATTTTGCAATAGCAGGACCCATGGATGTTCGTGAAAAAATTGACTCGGCTATAAAAATGGTAGCTTCAAAAAGCAGTACAAATAAATTCATTGCATACTTGCAGTCCTTCTCAAACACCTACGGTCCTGTGGATCAACTGGTTCCCATTTACGAAGAAATTCTCGCCGATGAAAGGGTCGTCGGGCTTTCAATCGGAACAAGGCCGGACTGCCTGCCGGATGCCATGATTGCAGAACTTGGGCGCCTGGCCGGAATCAAACCCCTGTGGATAGAACTGGGACTGCAAACAATACATCAGAAAACAGCGGATATTTTTCACAGGGGGTACGAACTTCCTGTTTATGAAGACGCTGCTGCTCGCCTGAACCGGGCTGGAATTCCCATAATAGTCCACCTGATTGTCGGGCTCATGGGTGAAACATATGATGATTTCATGGCCACAATTGATTATGTGGCAAAACAGCCAATCAGCGGTGTTAAACTGTCAATGCTGCATATATTGAAAGACAGCCTTTTATATAATGAGTACATTGAAAAACCGTTTCCCCTGCTGGACGAAGAAACTTATATAAAGTGGGTGGCTGAAGCAATAACAAGATTACCTGAACAAATGGTTATTCACAGGGTAACAGGAGACGGCAATCGCAAAACCCTTGTCGCTCCAAAATGGAGCGCAAACAAGCGTCGTGTGCTGACCGGATTGCTGCGTTACATGACCGAAAACGGAATGTACCAGGGATTAAATTATAAAGGATAAATGGGACACGGGGACGGTTCTCTTGTCCCAGGATGCGACGACCGTGGGACACGGGGACGGTTCTCTTGTCCCAGGATGCGATGACCGTGGAACATGGCAACTGTCTCCTGTCCCTAACAAACAGGGAACACAAAACCGCTCCGACAGATTTTTTCATCTGACGGAGCGGACCGAGAGACTGTTTCAAGTTTTGTGTAAACTCAAAAATCTGAGATAAGATTCTGATATTTACTTAAGGGCAGGCGCCGTTTTTCACGGTTTCTGCCCTTATCTTCATTATACAGTGAA
>JAMNXU010000028.1 GCA_023623175.1 Bacillota bacterium | reverse complement strand
ATCCCGCAGCAAATGAAGATTTCTCCTGCATCTACTACGGGATTTTGGAACGAACTTTATTATCATAGAGTCAACTTTATTATCATGGAGTGGAGTTTATTTGAATTATACATAGTTAGGGTCAAGAAGACTTGGGATAAGGAAAAAGTATTTTTTATTTGTTACATGATATTAAAATTTCCTATGGAAATAAAGCCTTCATCAACTCTCCATAACAAGTTCAGAGGTCTTTCATCATTTTAAGTAATACTACTAAATATTTCCTTAATCTTTTCTAAAAGTAATCTAAATTTTTCAAACTCTTTGGGTTCTAACTCCTTTACTTGCTTTGCAAATTTACTTTTTCTATCATTGACTATATAGGGTAGTGTTCCTTGTGTGTTTCTTGCATACATTGAATAACTATTTAATACTTCATCAGAAAAATAGTGTTCAATGACAAAATATCTTTGTGTTATATCATCGTATGAAACAAAATGTTTTCTTTCGTCAGGTACTGGCAATAACATACCCCAAACATTGCTATGTAGGTGTTTTCTTATTGATTTTTTTATGTCATATTTTTCAAATATTTTTTCACTTAACGATTTAAATTTCCTATTCCCTTCACAATCATTATCAAACAATCCAATTATCGGTCTTTGTATAATGTTTGATAAATTTTCAAGTTTTTTTCTTACATAGTCAGCATTTCCTTCCCTTTCATCTTCTTCATATTCTATTCCCGAAGATTGGCATTCAAAAAACATTTGTTCTTTAGGATAAAGTTTTTGCCAAGCAGTTTCAATTATTATTACATCTGTTTTCCCTTCTGTAATAACTAAAGGTTTCGTTAATTGCGATTTATAGTATTCAAGTTCTTGAATCTTTGGAAATACTGTTACTATATTTAAACCTAAAGAAATACCTAAAGCATTATCTATTTGCTCTAAAACAGCATCATTAACTGTTCCTATTCTTTTTATTAACTTATTTTTATCTAAGGTAAAAATCTGGTCAAGTAAAATTACCGAATCTACAGGTAAACCGCTTTCTCCGGATAATATGGCAATATGAGTAGGTAATTTTGCCCTAGTCAAATTTGATGTAATGGCTGCCACTACTACTGTTGGTGCGTATTGGTTTCCAATATCATTCTGAATAATGATAACTGGTCTTTTACCTTTTGCTACTACACCTTCTCCGCTTCCTAAATCCGCATAAAATATATCCCCTCTTTTAACCATAATATTCATTCAATTTCTGTTTACGCCGCCGCAAAATGTCAGTAAGCTGACGGTATTGCCTGTCCAGTTATTGATGGATATAATGTCCATATCATCATAGAGAAAGGAAAGCGCTTCTGTTTTAATGTACCAATGTTCGAGCAAGGGTACCAGAAGCGCCAACCACGGTATGGTCATTGTATCAAATTATGAACTGATTGAAAAGAGTAAGTCCGGAGTTTTTTGTTGGGAATCTGGAGCAGGTATCATGCCCGTGTTGTGGCGGACAGTTTAACGTGATTGGCAGCCGGGAGAGAAAATACATAGACAGTGAAGGAAACAAAATTGTTCTCAGAATACGGCGGCTCCGCTGCAAGATGTGCAGGAGCATTCATCATGAACTGCCCGACATTCTGGTACCCTACAAGCGGCATTGCAGTGAAAGCATCGAATCCGTGCTCAACCCCAGAGAGGCACTTTGTGTGGCGGCAGATGATTCAACGATTCGACGGTGGCGGAGTTGGTTCAGAGGATGTATGGATCACTTCTTAGGCTGTCTTGAATCGATCGCCATAAGGCTTGGCAGGAGAACTGCGAAGAAGATGACCCATTCTTCCAAGTCCAGACTCCAGAGGGTCATAGATTTTGTGGGAGATGCGCCAGGTTGGCTGGCAAGGATTGTCCGCCCGGTAGCTAATACAAATAATTGGATACATACCCGTTATGCATTTTTGTCCTGAATAGCAGAGCGTAGACTCATGTTGAAAACCTAAAAAAAGGAGGAGATCAACATGAGGGATCAAAAGAAAGCGGAAGAAGTGGCGGCACAAAGGTTTCAACTGCTGTCACCATTACTGGCGGAGGGGTTGGATCCGGCAAAGGCCAGAGAACTGCGGGCTGGGATTTGTGAGCAGATGGGTTTGTCAGAACGTACATTGAGAAGGTATCTGGCAAAGTATTCGAAGGACGGGTTTGCCGGATTGAAGCCCAGGGGCAGAGGACAACGAAGAACTGAGGATGCAATACCGCAGAATATACTTGATCAGGCCATTCTGCTTCGCCGTGAGATACCAGGCAGGAGTGTCGCCCAAATTATCCAGATTCTCGAGTGGGAAGGGAAAGTCGCCCCCGGACAGATAAAGCGCAGCACGCTTCAGGAGAAGCTATCTGAGCGTGGCTACAGCGCACGGCATATGAGGATGTATTCTCAATCGGGCGTCGCAGCCAGACGGTTTCAGCAAAAGAGCCGCAATATGCTGTGGCATAGTGATATCAAGTATGGTCCATATCTGCCGATTGGTCCGGACGGAGCAAAAAAGCAGGTATATCTTGTTACTTTTATCGATGACGCGACACGCTTTGTACTGCACGGCGAGTTCTACCCCGCTTTGGATCAGGTGATAGTGGAGGATTGCTTTCGGAAAGCGATTCTGAAGTATGGTGTTCCAGATTCGGTGTACTTTGACAATGGGAAACAATACCGGACCAAATGGATGGCGAGGACCTGCTCCAAGCTTGGCATCAGGCTGCTTTACGCGAAGCCATACTCGCCTGAAGCAACCGGGAAGGTTGAAAAGTTCAACCAGACAGTTGACTCTTTCCTAAGGGAGGCGGCATTGAGCAAGCCGCAGACGCTGGATCACTTCAATCAGCTGTTCAATGTATGGCTGGAGGAATGCTATCAGAACAAGCCCCACTCCGCTCTGGAGAACAAGCTGAGTCCGACTGCTGCCTACCAGAGGGATCGAAAGGCATTGAAGTTCCTTGATCAGGAAACTGTCGCGAATGCATTCCTGCACTGTGAAGAACGGAAGGTAGACAAGTCAGGCTGTATCAGCTTTGAGGGCAGGAAGTACGAAGTAGGACTCAACCTTATTGGCTGTACTGTTGATGTAGTTTATGATCCTGCTGATATAGAGGAACTGACTATCGAATATGATGGATATGCTCCCTGGAAAGTGAAACAGCTTGTGATCGGGGACAGGGTCGGCCGTCGCCCGAAACTGCCCGCCTCTATGCAGCCGTTGCCGGCTGAATCTTCAAGACTGCTGGATGCAGCGATGCAGAAGAACCTTGAACGTGAGCAGCGGATAGCTCCTGCGATCTCCTACAGAACAGTGTACAAGGAGGGACGCAGTGATGTTTGAAGAATTCTATGGCCTTTCCAACATACCTTTTTCAAGGGATATTCCGAGCACCCGTATTTATCAGCCAGTAATGTTGGAGGAGATACTGGGACGACTGAACTATGCCGCTCAACGGCAGTTGTTTGCTGTGGTCACCGGCGATTGCGGAACGGGTAAGACAACAACGATCCGTATGCTTAAGGACTCTCTGGATCCGGCCAAATACATGGTGTTGTATCTTGCAGATTCCAAGCTGACACCG
>JAMNXU010000006.1 GCA_023623175.1 Bacillota bacterium | reverse complement strand
GTGTGGACAACTTAAAGGGTATTATTTTTTAGGGGTGCTTGCAATGGAGTTTTTCCCATTTTATGCAGGGTTTTTTAAGTTCCGGAACGCTCGGTTTTCATTGTACCAAAAACAAGCTGGAGAAATGAAGCTAGCGTTTTTTGCGATGTTTTCTTCTATGGCATAATAATACTTTATAATGTTGGATATGACATAAAAGTGAATTAATAAGAAGTATTGAAGTATTATTAATAAGCTTTTGTACCCAGTTAATATGCAATAAGATTGCCAAAGTATGTGTTATTACTTTTTTCAAGGAAGTAATCAATAAAAATTGGAATCCGGTGAATTGGAGCAAATTGGGATAAGCCCTTCGGAAACGATAGGACTTATGCTTAAAAATAGCTACAGAATTATGATTAACCAACCTCCAGTAATTTTAAGGATATTGAGGAAGCAAGATCATTTCTGGCCAAGGGGCTATGAGACGATGATCTTTATTTTAGGATGTGTAAAACTTCACCACCTTATTGTATTCCTTCATAATACTTTCCAAAATATCTACATGCTTAAAATCATTGTGATACAGAATATTGATTTCCCGAATCATGCTGAGGTTTTCTATGGGCAAAACAGTAATCTTACCTTTTTTCAGTTCGTCAAGACATGCGCTGCGGGCAAGGATAGACACCCCTATATCACGCCTTATAAGGTCTTTAATTGTGGCAATATTATCAACTTCCAAAATAACATTAAAATCATCAAGTGACATGTTCTGACTTTCTAAATGCGCCGCAAACAGATTTCTTGTTCCTGACGATGGCCTGCGGAGAATTAGAGGCTGTTTTTTTAATTCGTTTATGGTAACCATACTTTTTTTGGCCAGGGGGTTATTGTTGGATACTACTAACATTAATGAATCTGTGTCAAGCAGAAGTGAATTTATGCTGGTATCTTGAATTTTACCTTCGACAACAGCTAAATCTATCTCATAATTTTTAAGCATATTATAAAGATTATTTATAGAATCAGAAATTATTGTTATGGTCGTACCCGGGTTTTTGGAACTATACCTTCCCAATACTTCCGCTACGGCATTACTTTCAGCAGTATGAGTAATCCCAACCGTAAGCCGCCTTACGTGGCGTTTTATATCTTGAAGACTCTGCTTCATCCTCTCGTACAGGGCAATATTTCTGCGGGCATATTGTATAACGATATTTCCTTCATTTGTGGGTTTAATCTCTTTTCCGACGCGGTTAAAAATTTTAATATTCAGTTCCTTCTCCAATTGTTTTATATGCTGAGTTACGGCCGGTTGTGTCAAGGAAAGATGCTCCGCCGCACGTGTATAACTGTTAAACTTAACCACCTCTAACAAGGTATAAAGTCTTATGTCAATCATTTTGTTCATCTCCAATTATAATGAAGTATTATTATATCCAAAAAAATTATAAATTTTATTTATTGAATTTATGAGTATAATGATAGCATAAATCAGGTACGGAGGCAATGATAATGAAGCAACACCTTATATTTGCATGGCATGTTCTAATTTTTAAATATTATTAAGCCACTGCCTGACACTACAGATCACTTTAGTTATTATTTTCAGTTCCAAACAAAAACTTGTTCGTTCATGATTCGCACTAAAAGAAAATCGTTAAATTTGGAACGGAACAGCATTTCATGTTGTAAAGGGGCGTTCATCATGGGTAACTTTTTCAATAATTTGAATAACACAACTATTGTTCTCATTTCTCTATCAATGATTTTGCTTGCCGGATTTTTACTTACTCGTATCACGAAGCTGGCAAAGCTGCCTAATGTAACTGGTTATATTATTTCCGGTATTTTGATAGGGCCGTATGTTTTGAATTTGATTCCACGTGAAATGGTTGAAAACATGGGGTTTATCAGCGACATTGCTTTAGCCTTTATTGCGTTTGGCGTTGGTCGATTCTTCAAGAAAGAGAATATTCATGAAACCGGATTTGGTGTTATTGTGATTACTTTATTTGAATCTTTATTAGCAGGAATAATTGTCACAATCTCTATCCATTATATATTCCATTTGAATTGGGACTTCTGCCTGCTTTTAGGGGCAATCGCAACAGCCACAGCACCGGCAAGCACAATGGTTACTATCAGGCAATATCATGCACGTGGGAATTTTGTAAATACCTTGCTTCAGGTAGTCGCAATTGATGATGCTGTCTGTCTCATCGCTTTCAGTATAGCTTCCGCTTTTGTCAACGCTGATGTCGGAGAAAGTATTTCTTCTTCTGAGATCATCATGCCCGTAGTTTATAATATTGCTGCTTTGGCAATCGGGATTGTAAGCGGAGTAATTCTGAGCAAGTTGATGACCCCAAAACGGAGTGAGGATAATCGGCTGATATTGACTATATCTCTTCTTCTTGGGATTGCGGGGCTATGCGCTGCTGTGGATATTTCTCCCTTACTTTCCTGCATGGTGTTTGGCACCACCTATATCAATATGACCAAAGATAAGGAATTATATAAGCAGGTTGAAAGATTTACTCCACCTGTTTTGTCAATATTCTTCGTCGTTTCAGGAATGAATTTGGACATCAGCGCGTTCAATACCCTGGGAATAATAGGCATATCCTATTTTATTATTCGTATTGTGGGTAAATATCTGGGTGCTTACCTGGGATGCCTTATAGCGAAAACCACAAGGGAAGTAAGGAATTATTTAGGGTTGGCTTTAATTCCTCAAGCAGGAGTAGCCATTGGACTCGCTTTTTTGGGCAAAAGAATTTTGGCCAATTCAATGGGCAATATGCTTCTGACAATTATCTTATCATCTTCGGTCCTGTATGAGTTAATCGGTCCTGTAAGTGCAAAGATTGCCCTGCTTCGCTCCGGTGCCATAAAAATGGATAATACGACTTCCGGGGAAAGCAAGGATGAGCAAAAAAACGAAAAAGTTAGTCAAGAAAGGGCGTCCTGATTACAAGGCTGTGCATCGAGAATTGACAGGAAAGATGTGAATCCTGTGCCGGTTAATTATTGTTCAAAGCCAGAATGGTAAAGTTTTAAATAACATTAATTCAAATGGTTTTGATAGTTGTAATTTTCCTGTTAAAATATTGGCTATGGTAAAATGAATAACTAAAGGCAGATTAAAGGATAACAATATGAAAATTGCTGCATATCAATTTGCGGTTTCGGGTGATATTCTAAAAAATTATTGTATTATTAAAAAAGCTATATATGAAGCCGGCAATCAGGAAGTAAGCTTGCTGGTATTTCCGGGATGCTGCCTGACAGGATACCCGCCTTTGAGTTTCCGAACACCGATGCTGTTGATTTTAACATGAGACAATGAACTGCACCGGTTGCAAATTGTCTCTTGACTTTGACGCATGGTCGAATGATAAACTGAAAGCAGTTCCATTCTGAATTTATTCGGAATCTGGGTAATCCGGTAAAGGAATGAAAAATGGAGAAAAATATGGGTATTATCAGGATTTTATTAAAGATCATAATGTGGTTCTTGTTAGCGGAATTTGGATGCAGTTTTATTTTGCAAACAATAAGCTATTCATTTTATAAAAACGCAAAAAAGATGACGGATATCTATTGCACTCCTCAATTTATTCGCTTCAAAGATACATTGACCGGTTATGGCAATAATCTTGATTCGAAAAACAGCAACAAGGTTATATTGTTTTTTGGCGGTTCTAATTATATTGCATACAATTCTGTTGGTAAGTATTCCCCCGGATTTGATTACCCTTTTATTTCAGTAGATTATTATGGAACCCAGGATAGCAGCGGTAGAATGAATTTGAAAACGATGAAGCAATCCGCTGAAGATTTATATGAATGGACAAGGAATCACTACCCCGACAGCGAGATTATAATAATGGGACATAGTTACGGAGCAGGAATCGCAACATATCTGGCAAGCGTCAGGAAATGTCATTCCCTGGTTATAGCCGCAGGATACAGGGACCTTTCAGATTTATATAACAAAATTATCCCTATATTCTGGGGACCCTTAAAGGTATTTATTTCAAATAACATACGCACTGCAAAATATGCTGAAAATGTAGAATGTCCGGTTTATATTATTGGATCAGTTGATGACAAAGTTTTAGGTTTTTCTTTACAACAAAAACTTTCACGCAGTTTCAGAAATGCGAAAGTTAAAATATTCGATAATATTTCTCATGAAGAGTATTTTTGCTCAGATAATGTAATTAATTATGTAAACCAGGTAATAGGATAATTTGAGTGGTTTGTTTGGATGTATGGAAAGACACTTTCTCAGGTGAAAGATCAATGAAAAACGGGAGGATTCTTATGAAGGCAGCTATTGTATACTATTCCCAGCATCATGGAAATACTAAAAAACTTCTGGATGCCATTAAAGAATTGTATGATGCAGAGCTAATTAACGTGGTTGAATGTAAAAAGAAAGACTTATCTGATTACGATGTGATAGGTTTTGCATCAGGGATATATTTTGCTAAATTCAGCAAGCAGGTTGTGGAATTTGCCAAAAACAATCTGCCAGGCAACAAGCAGGTATTTCTTATAAATACTTATGGTGTAAAAGGGAATTACACAAAAGAAATAGAGCAGGTCATTAGGGAGAAATCCTGCCGGTTGATTGGGATTTACGGGTGCAGAGGTTTTGACACATTTGGGCCTTTTAAGTTGATTGGCGGGATTGCAAAAGGGCACCCGAATGAAAGGGATGTGAAAGGAGCAATAGAATTCTTCCGGAGGATTGTTGAAAAGTGAGAACAGCGCTTAAATTTGCCAGGGATAAAGCATTTCACAAGCTTGTGCCAAAGGCGTCAGTTTTTAAGCTGGTGCAAGAGAAAGTCAAAATACGACCCGCCTGACAAGTTGTTATTGAAATGCTAATATTACCCAAATATATTATACAGAATTATGATCACTTCCTTCTTTTTAAAATTATGCCTGCTCACTCCGATAAACCTGCCGGATATGTTAATCTGTATTTTTGAAATCGGTCTGTCTCTGCCTGTAATAATTTATAATTAATAGTTGCAATTATCAGTTGCTTTAAGAAAAGCCATTCATTTATAATTAAAAAGTTAACTAATTTTTTAATGCAATCCAGGCAAAATGATTGCATTATTTTTGTCTTATTGATGCATTAGAGAGAGGACTGGTTTGAGCTATATGAGGAAAGGATCGATTGAAAGGGATCTCACTGAAGGTAATGTTGTCAAGCTTCTTATACTGTTTGCATTGCCTTTTATGTTATCAAATCTGATTCAAAGTCTTTATAACGTGGCTGACATGTTGATAGTCGGTTATTATTCGGGTACTGCAGCCATTTCCGGGGTTAATATAGGCGGACAGGTTACATTTATCCTGACGAATATTATCATTGGCCTGACGGTTGGCGGAACCGTTATTATTGGCCAGTACCTGGGTTCCGGAGACAGAAAGAGCGTGAAGGAAACAATTGGCACACTGCTCACCTTTCTTCTTGTTGTCGGTATTGCCATTACTATAATCATGCTGATGGTTTCCGATGAAATACTCTGGTTATTGCAAACGCCAAAAGAGTCCTATCAGCAGGCAAGGGACTACCTTGATATTACATTGCTGGGCACGGTTTTTATTTTCGGGTATAATGCATTTTCAGCTATTCTGAGAGGTTTTGGCGACAGCAGGAGACCTTTGATTTTCGTATCTATTGCATGTGGAATTAATGTCATATTGGATCTATTGCTTGTCGGCGCATGTGGTATGGCAGCAAGGGGTGCAGCGATTGCAACTGTTATTTCGCAGGCTATAAGCATGATTTTATGTGTCATTACCTTAATCAGGAGTGATTTTATATTTGATTTTAAACTTCGTTCATTTAAATTCATAAAAAAACATTTCATTACAATTATTCGGATAGGTATACCGATCTCAATCCAGAACGTAATTGTGAACTTTTCATTTCTCGTGCTTACAACCATTGCAAATACCATGGGTGTAAACGCATCTGCAGCTGTCGGTATTGTGGGCAAATATAACGGTTTTGCTATATTGCCGGCGATTGCGGTTGGCTCTTCAGTTTCGGCAATGGTTGCTCAGAATATGGGCGCAGGACGGATTGATCGCGCCAAAAAGACATTCTATACCGGATTTACACTTGCTTTTTCAATTACTTTTGTTGTTTTTATCATTACACAAATTTTCCCTGAACAGATCCTGGCTGTTTTTGATGATGATCCGAATACTATCTCTGCCGGGGTAGAGTATATCAGGACTTTTTCTTTAGATTACCTGATCGTACCTGCGACATTCTGTTTGAATGGCCTTGTAACCGGTTCAGGACATACAATTGTATCATCAATATGCGGAATTTTGTCCTCCGTTGGTTTCCGTGTCCCGATAGCCATACTTTTTGGATTGGTCATGCAAAAAGGACTGTGGGGATTGGGCCTTGCAGCACCCGTGGCCAGCCTGGCTTCAGGTTTGATTCTGCTGATTTATTGTGCTACCGGGAAATGGAAAAAGAATATAGTTATCAAGACCGGTATGGACGGGGAAAACCATTAATGAAAATTAATTTGCGATGCAGGATGTGCCATTTTGGTGTCAAGAATTATATATAATAAAGACAAAGTTTATAAGTTTTGCCTCAATGCAGGAAAAGCAAAATTTCATAAGCAGAGAGGATCATGAATGACAGAGAAAGTGTTCAATACCAAAAAAGGGCTGATTCACTACAGGATTAGTACTGTTTCCGGAGAAAAGACATGGCTTCTGTTTCTTCCTGGGCTGACAGCAGATCATCGATTATTTGAAAAACAGATAGAAGAATTCAAAGATGATTACAATTTGTTTGTATGGGACGCGCCGGGACACGGTTCTTCAAGACCGTTTGAACTAAGTTTCTCGCTTGCGGATAAAGCGGAATGGCTTCATGGTATCATGATGCAGGAGGGAATATTCAGGCCTGTGATTATAGGACAGTCTATGGGCGGATATATTGCTCAGGCGTTGATGGAGAGACATCTGGACTGTCTTGCGGGTTTTATTTCCGTTGATTCGGCACCGCTTAAAAAGGAGTATTTGAAAAAGTGGGAAATATTTGTGCTCAAACATACAAAATTCATATATAACGTATTTCCGTGGTTTCTTTTAAAGAAATACGGTGCTAAAGGATGTGCGGAAACCCAGTATGGACGTCAGCTTATGTATACCATGATGGACAGCTATACGAAAAAAGAGTACTGCAGGCTGGTGTCTCACGGATACAAAATCCTGGCAGAAGCGATTGAGGAAGATCTTGCATATGAAATCTCCTGCCCTGCATTGCTGATATGCGGTGAAAAAGATAAAGCCGGATATACAAAACGCTGCAATGCTGCATGGGCAAAACAGGCCGGCCTGCCAATCCGATGGATTCCCGGGGCCGGACACAATTCCAACACCGACAAGCCAGAGCTGGTGAACAGTATAATCCATGAATTTCTCAGGGCCTTACAGTAGTGAGCCATAGGGTAATCCGTAATCAGCAGGCTATGACAAGACTATATGAGAGGAGTTATTGAATGAGACTGTTTTTTGTGCGCCATGGTCATCCCGATTATGAAAAGGATTGCCTGACAGAGCTTGGGCATATTCAGGCCGAACGTGCGGCAATGCGCCTTAAGGAAGAAGGAATAAAAAAGATATATTCTCGCCAGGTATTTTTTGAATACATCGGTTTCAGCAAGCGGTAATAAAGTGTAATAAAATCAAAAGACGTTAGTTTTTTTAAAAAGAATTTCTTGATTATTTTTATATACTGAGTTGATACATGAATTCGATCTGGATTTTGTTAGAGTTGTCCGCAATAATTACCCTGATTATTGACAGGCAGCTCTTCGTGTGCTACTATTGGACCAGATGGTTTAGACCGGTTGGTCCAAAATGAAATGAGAAATTAAATTGCAGCGCATACTATGTGAAATTGGTTTGCAGCGAAACTAATAGTAATTGCTCTGACAGCGCAAATATTGAGAAACTGTTCCAAAGCATAAATAAAGCATAAATATTGAAAAATTGTTTTAAAAGCATGAATAGTGAGAAACCTGTGCTTGCCGCTGAAAAGACAAAGGCGAGCGGCAGGTATTATGGCGCGCAGCGGATATTATAAGGAAAGGTGTTTGAATTGAAGAGGAATCCTGATTATAGTGCGCTATTGGGCGAAGGTAACCCGCTGTTGAATTATCCCCGCCTGTATGAAGCCGCGATCAATGAATTCTCCATGAAAAAATTCGAAGACGCATCCCTCAACGATATTCTGAAAAACGCCGGAATGAGCAAAGGAAGCTTTTATCATCATTTTGGCGACAAGTTCGGACTTTACCTGGCCATGATGGATATCATCGTAAAAAAGAAACTTTCCTATTTTTATCCTCTGATGGGCCAAAAAGCCGGCGAAAGTGATTTTTTTGCTTCTCTGAAGGAAATCATGAAGAGCACCATGGATTTCATGCTGGCTGATGAGCGCCTGCATCATATTTTTAACAGGATAATGGAGGAAAGCGTAGAATTTCGCGAAAGGCTGTACAGCTTTTTTCCATTTGATTATTCCCGGAGTTTCGAGGATTATATCATCGAAGCAGTAAAATCCGGCCGGATTGAAAGCCCTTATCCCCCCGAACTGGTTGCCAGTGTCGTGGAAATAATGTTTACAAACCTGTATAAGCTGGTTTCCGGAAAAAAACCGGACGAGCTGCTCATCACAGCCAGCCAGGTAGTAGACATCATCCGGTACGGCATTTCAGGAAAATAAATTTGGGTGAAAACCCGTAATTATCCGCAGCAAAAGGAGGAAAAAGCATGAAAGCTGCTTTCAGCGTGGAAGACTTAAGTTTCAGGTATCCGTCATCGAAGGAAGACACGATCAGGCGCATAAGTTTTGAAGTTTACGAAGGTGAAATATTCGGGCTCCTGGGGCCCTCCGGGGCAGGCAAATCAACCATACAGAAGATATTGATAAAGCTTCTTGGAAATTACAGGGGAACAATCAAATATTTCGGCAAAGATCTCAACTCCCTGAGCAACTCCTATTATGAAGAAATAGGCGTCGGGTTCGAGGTTCCTGTTCATTTTTCCAAGCTGACAGCCCTTGAGAACATGAAATTCTTCTCCGGCTTTTACAAAAAGAGGGCGAATATCCAGGAACTTATGGAAAGAGTCGGACTCTGGGAATACCGGAATGTCAAGGTGGCCGAGTTTTCCAAGGGAATGAAGGTTCGGCTCAATTTCGTACGAGCCATGCTGAACCACCCCAGGGTTTTGTTCCTGGACGAAGTAACAAACGGTCTGGACCCCAAAAATGCCAGGATCATCAAGGACATGATAGCTGAATACAGGGCAGGAGGCGGCACAGTTTTTTTGACCACCCACTTGATGAACGATGTGGAGCAGCTGTGTGACAGGATAGTATTCTGTGTCGACGGCAGGCTCGTGGAAACATCGACCCCGCGGGACTTGAAGCTAAAATATGGCAAACGTGAAGTAAAGGTTGAATACAGGAAGAACGGAAATATTGAAAGCGCCATTTTCCCCCTTGACGGCATAGGGTTTAACAATGAATTCCAAGACCTGCTCAGATCCGGAAAAGTTGAGACCATCCACAGCTGCGAGACATCCATGGAGGAAATATTCATCCTCGTGACGGGAGTTGATTTGAAATGAAGAACCTGTTAAAGCTTACCGCGGGCGAACTTGCAAGGCTGGTAAGGTACAAAATACTTCCTGTCAGTCTTGTTACCTCGGTTATCTGGATTGTGCTTTTTCTGTACCTTCCTGAAAATGAGGCCCTGGAAGTAGCCCCGCTGCTCATAATAGTTGATGTAACCGTAATGTCGGTACTGTTGCTGGGCGCTTCCCATCACCTCGAAAAACAGGAAGGCACAATAAAGACAATGATGGTAATGCCGGTTACACTTGGTCAGATACTGGCTGCCAAAACCGCTTCTTCCATGATACTTGCACTGGAATCAGCTGCCGTTACATCCGCAGCCCTGTTCTTTATTCATAAGATAAGCTTCAACTATGCCGTTCTTTTTCTGTTTGTCCTCATTGCAGCAGCTGCTCATGCGGCAATAGGGTTTGCACTTTCTCTCAAAAGCCGGGATTTTACCGGCATGCTGGTCCTGCTTGTTGGTTACATGTTTTTGTTTACCATACCTTCTTTTCTTTTTAACATAGGTTTGATAGATGAAAAATACGAGTGGCTGCTGATGCTTTCTCCCTCTCATTCCGCAAGCCGCCTTATTATTTCGGCAGTAACGGGAAACTTCGACGCTGTTTTGACGGTGACAGGTTCCCTTTACCTGGCGATTCTTACTGCGGCCCTTTTTAAATTTGCAGTTTATCCGGGTTTTAAAGACAATGCAATAAGGGGGTAAATTTAATGAACAAATACCTGGCGCTTTTGAAATATGAGGCAAAAACAATTGTCCGGGATCCGATAAACCTGTACATGTGCCTGTTTCCCGTTATTGTACTGGCAATGTCGTCCTTTGTGTTCCCGATGATATTGGAGTCCGTTGATCCAATGAAAGGCGCGCTGCTCAGGTTTACAATGCTTTTGCTGCTGACGCTCCTGCTTGCATTTGGAACTTTCTTTCTTGCAGCCATGGCTACCTTTCTTTTGCTGGAACAGAAAGACGAAAACACATTGCACACAATTGCGGTTACTCCTTTCGGCACCTCCGGCTATCTGAAATTTAAAATGGCATATATCTACGTGATGTCTGTTGCGGGCACCATTATAGTGCTTTCAGGCACAAAGCTGCTTGCAGGCGACAAATACGTGCTGGAAGGCATGCCTGTGTTTGATAATATCAATATTTTCCACATCGTTTGCTTCGCGATAGCCAACGGTATTTTCACCCCGGCGCTGGGACTGCTGCAGGGCGCCCTTGCCCAAAACAAGGTGGAAGGTTTTGCCTATATAAAGGGTACTGGCATTTTAGCTTTAGTCCCCTGCCTCATGATACTTGAATCTTTCCAGGGGAAACTGCAGTATTTGCTGGGCATTTTCCCGAATTTCTGGGCGGTCAGGGGCTTGCTTTCAAAGCTTGTACCGGCTGAAAACAGCGCAAATTTGGGCTACCTGGCATATCTGCTTATTGGCGCAGTGTACAACTTGGCGTTGCTTTTTGCGGCATACAGGCTCTTTCTTAAGAAATCACAATATTAAAAATTCACAATATTAAATTATTCAATTAAAAAATATATGTGCCCGGCTGGGCGATTTGGCCGGGCATCATTTTTCTGACGAAGCAGGGGGCGCTTGTCTTTGTAGCCTTCTCCTGTCCTGCTTGACAATGGTGGTTTAATGCGTTAAACTAAAATTGAGATGGTTTAATGCGTTAGACTTAAGGGGTGAGGTAATAATGGAAAAAATTAAAGTGTATGATGCTGAATACAAGTTCATGGATATTGTGTGGGAGCATTCACCGGTGAAGAGCACCAGGCTGGTTGAGCTTGCACATGAAAAGCTTGGGTGGAAGAAATCCACAACATATACAGTCATAAGACGGCTCTGTGAAAGGGGAATAATTGAAAATAAAGATACCATGGTTTATGCACTGGTTGACCGCGAACAGGTGTTGAGGGCGGAGAGCGAGGAACATATCAACAAGTTTTACGGCGGTTCATTGAAGCTTTTTTTCAGTACATTCCTGAAGAGAGAGAAACTCACTGATGATGAGATAAATGAACTGAAAAAAATAATAGAAGAATGTGAGGCCGGGGAATAGCATGCTGGATAGAATATTCGTGACAGTAATCAATATGAGTATTACGGCTTCAATAGCCGCCATAATGGTAATATTACTTCGGCAACTGGCAGGGAAAAAGCTGCCGGGAGCTTTGAGCTATGCTGCATGGGCCATAGTATTAATAAGGCTTTTAGTTCCTTTTTCAATACAATCCGACTTAAGCCTCTTCAATATTATTGAATCTCCTGTTGCAGTGACAGAGAGAACGATGAAGCCATCTGAAATCCGGGATGAAAGCATTCCTCAGGATAACACAGGCATTTTTAAAGAACCAGGGCCCGGCGCAAGTGAAAATACATATATAAAAGATACTGAAGCAAAGGGCGATCTTCAGGCAAAGGCATTTACAGATGAAGCCGGTTTGCCCGGGAAAACAGATCCTGTTTATGTTATGGCCTGCATATGGATATTTGTTTTCCTGGTTTTACTGTTTTTTTGCATTTACACGTATTTAAAAATATCAGGGAGTTTCAGGACAGCCGTGCTTTTCAGTGATAGCGGACTGCTTGCGAAATCTGCAAATAAACTCAATTTGAAGCGGAAAGTGAATATTTATGTTTCTGACAGGACAGATACTCCTGTTGTGACGGGCATTGCAAATGTCCGGATAATAATCCCTGCTTTCCTTGCTGATGATTATTACAGCAAGGAGCTGGAATATGTAATTACCCATGAACTGGTTCATATAAAGCGTTATGACAATATTACCAAGCTGCTGGCTGTTCTGTCACTATGCATTCATTGGTTCAATCCGTTAATCTGGCTCTGCTTTGTATTGTATCAGAAGGATATGGAGATGGCCTGTGATGCCAGGGTCCTGGCGGCATATGAAAGTGATGTACGAAGTGAATATGCAAATTCGCTTTTGAACATTGCGGTAAAGCAAAATACGCTGTTGTACGGGCCGGTCCTTGCATTCGGAGAAAGCAACCTGAAGGGGAGGATAAAGGGAATAATGAAGTTCAATAAGAACAAAGTCTGGCCGGGGGTTTTTGCAGCTTTATTACTTGTCATTTTTGCTTTTGTCCTTTTAACAAACGGGAAAAATGATAATATTATTAAGACAAGGTCCTCCGTACCAGATCACAAAATTGTAGACCGACTGTTACAGCACAGAAGCAGATATATCGGCGATGCAAGCAATGTAGGCAACCTGCTGAACAAGCTGGCGTACGGCAGTAATAAAGAAGGCATTGAGCTTGATACGGACAGCGAGCCATATGGGATCACTGTAAATTACAGGATCGATGATATTGATTCATCAAATGAAGATTCGGATGAATTAAAACATGCAAAGTTTGTACTGCGTGATAATGCCCTCATCCTGTTTTCACTTATTGAAAATGTCGACACAGTCAAGTTTAACATCCTTCCGTCAAATGCAGTGGTGCAGTTTGAGAGGACACAGCTGCAGCAATATTTTGACAGGGATTTGTGGGAGTATTCGGCCAGTAAGGAGGATTTTGAAAAATTCCTGCTGGATATCCATTTTGAAATTTTTATATATCCTGAGAAATACAGCCCTGCTGTGTCATCCGTGCCGGGTATGCAGATTTTGACTGCATTGAACACTAAATATTATGATATTGCCCAAAGTATTATCAGTTATGAGACAGAGAACGGTTTTCTGCTTACAAGGAATGTAAATACCGGTCGAATCACAGACCATGGCAAATCATTGAATTTCAAACTGGAGTCAGCAGAGCCGGTATACTGGTCACCGGGAGATATGGATGAAAATGTGAAGGAAAATATAGTTACAATATCTGTTTTGAATAAGAATGGCGATGTTATTGCAAGCAAGCGAATCAGGATTGAGAAAGAGGATGATCACAGCTTTACAGTAAAACCGTCTTACGATATCAGTTACTATGATGCAATTGGCGGTGAAATTCCGCTTTACCAGAAGCAATAGGAATGTGAAGGGAAGGATTATTGAGCAGACGACTGGAAATACGGAGCAGTTTTGAATGCGGCCATGATTGGAGAATTTTCCAAGACTCAACAGGGTCCCGAAACTTTGCCGGATGGAGAGCCCCTGTTCAAAGCGGGGCTGGGATGGGACTTCGTGCAGGTGCACCAGTTCATGAAACAGGGAGTAACTGCGCTGGCAAAGAGCGGCGGGACATTGCAGTACAATTCCGGGCTTTATGTATTGCCCAAGGAGCATATCAGTGTTGCAGACATTTTTTAAGGGACTGCAAGCCCCGCTGTCGTTACAGATGCAATACTGCAAGCCCTGCCGGAGAAAAAAGGGATTGTGAGAAAACCGTCAACGGGTGAAGTTCGGGGTGTTGTTATCCTTAAAATGACCCGGGGGATAAAAATTTCCTTGCAATTGTGGTAAAAATCTTTATTATAATAATTACAACTTATTGTAAGAGTGAGCTATTAGTGGGGTGTGAATTATGTCTGCAAATAAACCGGCAAAAATTTTACTGCTAGTCACAGTACTTACTATTGCACTCAGTGGATGCAGCGGAAAAAATAAAGACTCGTCCCCGGCCGGACCTGCGGAAGCGGAAAAATCGGAGCCTGTTTACGGAGGTTCAGTCACTGTAGGAATAACCCAGGACCTGGACGGCCTTGACCCCCATAAAGCAATATCGGCAGGAACCAAGGAAGTTTTGTTCAACATTTTTGAGGGACTGGTGAAGTTTGATGCCGACGGGGACTTAAATCCCGCTGCGGCAGAAAGCTATGATATTTCAGATGATGGCATGACTTATACCTTCACGCTGCGCGAGGGCGTCAGATTCCATGACGGCAGCCCCGTCACGGTGGAGGATGTTGTTTATTCCATAAAAAGAAGCGCAGGCATGCTTGAGCCAAAAGATCCGGCGATTGTTACGGAATCGGCGCTTTTGATCATATCCGATGTGGTTGCGACCGGTGAAAGGACTGTTGAAATTCGCCTGAAGCAGGCGGATACCGAACTGCTTCCGTACCTGACGCTCGCGATAGTGCCGAAGGATTATGCTGAGCTGGATACAAAGCCCATTGGTACGGGCCCGTTTAAGTTTGTGTCCTATACGCCGTTGCAGAGCATTGTACTGGAAAAGAACGAGGCGTATTATATTGAAGGAGTGCCATACCTCGACCGCGTTACTTTCAAAATATCATCGGGTACCGACGCCGCGTTTATGGAACTCCAGGCAGGAAGCATAGATATTCTTCCTTACATTACTGACGCGCAGGCTTCCCACCTTCCGAAGGGTTATCACCTGGAAGCGGGACCGATGAACCTGATCCAGGCACTGTTTATCAACAACAAGGTTCCGCCTTTTGACAACAAGCTCGTCAGGCAGGCCCTGTGCCATGCGGTTGACCGGCAGGCTGTGATCGATATGGTTTCCGGGGGGCGCGGCAAGGTAATTGGCACCAATATGTACCCCGGATTTAAAAAATATTATGATGAAAGCCTTGTGAATGTTTATCCGTACAATCCCGAAAAGGCCAGGGAACTGTTGAAGGAAGCGGGATATGAAAAGGGTTTTGAGTTTACGATTACGGTTCCATCAAATTACCAGCCCCATATTGATGCGGCCCAGGTAATTGTGGAACAGTTAAAACAGGTTGGCATCACGGCCAAAATCCGGCTGATTGAATGGTCGAGCTGGCTGTCCGATGTATACAGGGGCCGAAAATATGAAACAACGCTTGTGGGGCTTGCCGCTGAACTGTCGCCAGGGAGGGCCCTGTCGAGATTCCGTTCGTCTGCGCAAAATAACTTCGTGAATTACAGCAACCCGGAATTTGACGCCCTGTACAGCCAAGGTGAAACAGAAACGAAAGAAGAGAAAAAGACAGAGCTGTACAGGCAAATGCAGGCCATGCTCACCAATGATGCGGTTGCGGTATTTATCCAGGATCCGTACCAGTTGACCGCAGTGAGTGACAAACTGGGCGGGTATACCCATTACCCGATTTATGTCCAGGACATGTCGCTAGTTTATTACAAAAAAGGAATGCTACCCGATTAATTAACAGCGCATAAAATAACGCTCAATAGCGCATTAACAGCCCATGAACGGCGCAAGCCAAAAGACAGTTCGAGTTTACCATGGGGGGGTGAAGGTTTGAATGAAGTATACCGTTAAAAAATTCATTTCTCTTGTAGTATCATTGCTTTTTACTTCCATTCTGACCTTCGCAGCTTTCCAGGTAATCCCCGGGGACAGCGCTTTGAGCGCTCTTGGAATAGATGCCACGGAGGAACAGCTCGAGGAATACCGGGAGGAAATGGGGCTGAATAAAAGCCTCCCGGTTCGTTACCTAAACTGGCTAAAAAATGCTTTAAGGGGCGACTTTGGCTATTCGTCCCAATACCGGATGCAAATTAAGGTCAGCGCATTAATAGGGGATCGATTAATCGTCACTGCCTGGCTGGCCGTATTGTCGTTCCTGTTGATTGTAGCTGTTTCAATACCCCTGGGAATCCTGTCGGCCCTTAAAAAGAATTATATCCTGGATTCATTGATTACACTGGTTAACCAGGTATTTATGTCGGTACCGTCCTTTTTTTTGGGCATGATGATTACCCTGGTCTTCGGCATTATTTTAAAATGGTTCACGCCGGGCAGTTATGTTAATCCCTGGGAGAATTTCAGGCTGTTCCTGAGGTTCATGATATTCCCTGCCGCCGCGGTGGCGATTCCCAGGATCGCCATGGTGGTTAAATTTTTGCGAAGCTCACTGCTGCGGGAAATGGAGCTTGACTATGCAAGAACGGCGAAAAGCAAGGGGATGTCCAATATAAGGGTCCTTTTTCGACATGTACTGAAAAATGCGTTGATTCCCGTAATAACTTTTTTGGCAATGATACTGGCCGATATCCTCGCAGGAGCCATTCTTGTGGAACAGGTGTTTAATCTCCCCGGCCTTGGCAGATTGCTGGTGTCATCCATTGCAAACAGGGATTATGCCGTGGTGCAGGCAATCATCCTGTATAGTGCGTCGGTAGTGATCATTATTAATTTCTTCGTCGATCTTATTTACCAATGGATTGATCCGAGGGTCAGGACAGGTTGAGGAACAGCAATGAGACATGGAAAGCAAGGGGTGGAGAGAATGCAACCCGGCAAAAATAAACATGATTTTAATTATATATTAGGCCTGTCAATTACATCCCTCGTACTTTTGGTCGTTTTGACCGGATTTTTTTATACCCCGTATGATCCGAACAAGATGGACGCCGCTTTAAGAAACAGTCCACCGAGCCTTTTGCACCTGTTCGGCACCGATAATTTCGGAAGGGACATCCTGAGCCGTGTTATGAAAGGGGCCGGAACTACGTATATCATAGCGGTTTCAATCGTTTTTGTCGGCGCGTCGCTGGGAACAATAGTCGGCGCATTGACAGGCTATTTCGGAGGATGGTTTGATGAGGCAATAATGAGGTTGAATGACGTTTTGACCTCTTTTCCCAGTATATTGCTGGCATTGGTTTTTGTAAGCGTATTTGGGCCCGGAAGCTACAACATAATCCTTGCCCTGGGAATTATATTCGTTCCGAGCTATGCCCGTGTTGTAAGAAGCGAGTTTATTGTCCTGAAGGAAAGGGATTTTGTCAAAAATGCAAAATTAATGGGTGCCGGGAATTTTCGCATCATGTTTGTCCATATATTGCCAAACACGGGGAGGGTTTTGATACCGTCGCTGCTGATCGGATTCAACAACGCGGTGCTTGCCGAAGCAGGACTCAGTTTCCTGGGACTGGGCGTTCAGCCGCCCCAGGCAAGCCTTGGACGCATGCTTTCTGAAGCCCAGGGTTACCTCCTGGATTCGCCATGGTACGCGATAGCGCCCGGCGTGATGATCATACTGACGGTCCTGGGTTTCAGCCTCATAAGCGGAGGTTTGGCCAATGAAAAGTAATGAAATACTCTTAAATATAGAAAATCTCACTATTGGGTTTGCAAGGCGCAGAAAGATAAATACAGTGGTAGATCATGTAACGCTGGAGGTCAACAAAGGCGAAATCCTCGGAATTGCAGGAGAGTCGGGATCCGGGAAAACCATGACTGTGCTGGCCGTAATGGGGCTGCTTCCCGTATCGGCAAAAATATTAAGCGGGGGTATACATTTTCTTGGAAAAAACCTTCTGACCATGGAGGAAAAGGAGCTCCGCCGGCTGAGAGGCGCCGAAATATCAATGGTATTCCAGGATTCCATGACATCCTTCAATCCGCTTCTCACCATCGGGGCCCAGGTGGAAGAAATGCTGCGGCTTCATTCAAGCCTTGCGAAAGAAGAGTACCGGATACTGACGTTGAAAGCGTTGGAGGAAGTGGGGCTGGCGCCTGAAGTTTATCATATGTATCCCCACCAGTTGTCCGGCGGTATGCGCCAGAGAGCAATGATAGCCATGGCAATGATTGCAGGGCCAAAACTTGTCATTGCGGACGAACCCACAACGGCGCTGGACGTCACAACGCAGGGCAAAATTCTTGAGCTGCTGAAAGAGATGAATGTTAAGCACGGAACGGGCATTATCCTGATTTCCCATGATTTGCGCGTAATTCAAAGTGTTTGCGACAGGGCCGTTATAATGAAGGACGGCAGGATTGTCGAGTCCGGGGCGGCAAAAGTATTGTTTGCACATCCTGAAAATGAATATACAAGGCAGCTGGTGGAATCCGCGCCCGTGCTGTTTTCTGAAACCGGCGCATTGCTGAAAGGTTTGGACGGAGAAACCTTTTTCGATTGTAACAAAGATGAAGGTGAGATAAACGGCAACGTAGTTCAGGATGGAACAGAACTTGACATGGACCCGAATGGAACAAATATTAATAAGGATCGCAATGAAACAGCAGTTTGCAGTGAATGGAACGGGTCAAACCTCAAAGAGGATCGGACCGGCACTGACCTTAACACGGGACCGGGTAAAGACCATGGCGAAGATCAGGCTAAAAACCAAACGAGGGATCAAACCAGGGTTCAAAACAAAGGTAAAAACAAAAATCAAGACAAAGATCAAGAAGAAATACTGATAATTAAAAACCTCAACGTGTTTTATCCGGAAAAAGGCATCGTTTTACCAGGAAAAAGAAGCAGGAAACAGGTTATAAGGAATGTAACCATTTCAGTGAGGCAGGGAGAAACCCTCGGCATTATCGGGGAAAGCGGAAGCGGAAAGTCTACGCTGGCAAAGGCAATTGTGGGACTGGACACGGAAGTTGAGGGAGTTATCAAAATTAACGGTATAGCAGCCGCAGGCAGTGAAATGTCCGTTTCCAGGCCGCAAATGGTATTCCAGGACCCGTACGGAAGCCTTAACCCGATGAAAAAAATCGCGTGGATCCTGGAAGAACCCCTGAAGCTTCAGACGAACCTGGGGAAAAAGGAACGGATGCAAAGGGTCAATGAAATGATACGGCAGGTGGGGCTTTCCCCGGAGCACCTGGAGCGGTATCCCCATCAACTGAGCGGGGGGCAGAGGCAGAGGGCAGCCATCGCAGCAGCTCTCATTGTAAACCCCGGGCTCGTTATTCTGGATGAGCCGGTATCGTCGCTGGATGTCACCATCCAGGCGCAAATACTTTGTTTACTTAAAGAATTGCAGAAAAAGTATAACCTGACTTATATATTTATTTCCCACGATTTAAGCGTCACTTTCCGGTTTTGCGACAGGATTTGCGTCATATACCGCGGTGAAATTGCAGAGGTAAAGGAAGCCGGGGAATTGCTTTGCAGGCCCCAGCATGAATATACAAAGGAACTGATCAGGTCTGCGATGTTACTGACAGCATGACAGGGCGCAAGGAAAGGTTGAATACTATGACGGCGAGTAGATTTGGAAATTATTTTTTAACTATATAAAGAAAGGGGAAAAACCCGCATGCAAAAAATTGTTCCGCATTTATGGTATGACAGGGAAGCCAGGGAAGCGGCCGAGTTCTACACCAGCCTTTTTGGACAGTCAAGACTATGCGGTTTTCCGGCTGGACGGTATGGATTTCTGCGCAATGGACAACGGCTGTGATGAGGACTACACTTTCAATGAAGCATTTTCGTTCATTGTGAATTGCAGGGACCAAAAAGAGATAGATTATTTCTGGGAGAAGCTTTCGGCTGTGCCCGATGCCGAAAATTGCGGATGGTGCAAGGATCAGTTCGGCGTATCCTGGCAGGTTGTGCCCGAAAACATGGAAGAACTCTTTTTCAGCGGAACAGAGGAACAGGTCCGGAGAGTGAACTAAGCTGTCCTCCAGATGAAGAAGCTTGATCTGGATACTTTGGAGAAAGTGAGAAATGAAGCTATATAAAGGCGGTGGTCGAAGCGGGCCTTTATACAGCAAGCGGTATGGAGAAACAGTCACCGATATTGATTTTTGTGACTGATAAGGCGATGCGGGATAAACTGTCGTTCCTCTGGTTCAGCTCCTTTATTTCTTTCAAGGAAGAGCATTTAATAATTGAAGAATTTAATAATTGGAGATATATATTTAGTCCGGTTAACATGTAAATCCAGTATTCTGACAGTGTCAAAAAACAACTGGTTCATGTAAGAGCTTAACCTAATATAGCAACATTACGCTTTGGAAAGATAACGTGATCTGCATCATTCTTAATGCTTCCGGAATGAAAATAATGTCAGGAAATGTTGAGTTTACCATTCCAAAAGATGCAGTTGCTGATATCATGAAATAAAGATGTTGCTAAACTCCAGATTTTGCACTCCGGATTTTGCAGGGAGGTATTAGCTGAAAATAAATAAGGTTTTCAGACTTTCGGGTGAAGTGCCGATTTCTGAAAACCTTATTGACTTCAAAACCTGTTTTTAGCTTTGCCTTGCTTTTAGGAGTGTTAAGAGAAAGTCATTATACTTTACTCCTTGTTATTCTGGCGTATAAATCACGAATACCGAATTTCCAGCACAGCAGCATTCCGACAACGGCTCCGACCACGGCCTGGAGTATCTGGAAAGGCAGTTTTAACAGGGCATATTCCGGCGTGCTGTAAATAAAGGCCCTTCCCAGGGAATAACCGACAATCATAATTACAGCGCCGACTGAAACCCCTATACCCGAAGCAAGGCGCGGGTGATCTTTCAGAACCTTGTGTGAAAACAGGGAAATAACAACAGCCTGAAGGCCATGAGTTACGAGGGAAACAAACATCGGGGCAGGATAAAAAAGAGCATCACCGATAAACGCTCCAATACCTCCTACTACAAACGCTTCCACGGGATTCAGCAGGATTGCGGCCAGGCAGATAACAATATCGTTCAAATATAAATGACCACCGGGAACGGGCATGCCAAAGGAACTGAGCGCAATGTTCATTGCCATGAAAAGTGCGGTTATTGTGAGCCTGACCGTTGTGATATAGGTTTTACTCATGTTTATGCATCCCCTTTACATGTTTATTTTTACATGTTCATTAAGCAAATATCCTTTACAAATTCATGATGTAAGGATACAATAAATCTGATATTATACAAATAACCAGAACAGGAGAATTTTATATAACCAGATGAATTACCATATTGATTTTGATTCGCCGATACCTGCCTACATGCAGCTTTATAAACTGATCGTGAAGGATATCATTTCTGAAGTCTATCCTTACGGGAGCCGTCTTCCTTCAAAGCGGACCATTGCCGAAGATACCGGTGTCAGTGTTGTAACTGTTGAGCATGCGATCGCACTGCTGAGTGAAGAAGGTTATATTGAGACGAGGCAGCGAAGTGGATGTTACGTGATTTATAAGAAGTCGGATTTTCATGGGACACCGGTTCTGCAAAACGGCGCGCTTCCTGACATTCGCCTGCAGCCCAGCAGTGTGGGCGATTTTCCATTCTCGTTATTTGCCAAAACAATGAGAAGGGTATTGGCTTATTACGGAAACCGGATTTTTGTAAAATCCCCCAACAGCGGATGTGATGAACTTAGAGCGGAAATTTGTTCATACCTGGCAAGAAGCCGTGGTATTTTCGTTAAGCCGTCCCAGGTTATAGTGGGTTCCGGCGCGGAGTATCTTTACGGCCTGATTGCGCAGCTTTTCAGGGACAGGAAGAAATTTGCGCTGGAGCAGCCATCATACGACAAGATCAGGAAAGTTTATGAAGCAATGGGCATTCAGTGCGATATGCTTACTTTAACCCAGGATGGAATATCTTCGGCGGAACTGAAAAGAACGGATGCGACCATATTGCATGTGACTCCGTTTAACAGTTTTCCGAGCGGCGTTACGGCAAGTATTTCAAAGAAGCATGAATACCTGAGATGGGCAAAGGAAAGAGATGGTTTTATTGTAGAGGACAATTACGACTCTGAGCTGACGGTCTCCAAAAAGGCTGAGGATTCCCTTTTCTCAATAACTGCCGATTCCAACGTGGTTTATGTCAATACGTTTTCAAAAACCATTGCTCCGTCCATGCGCATTGGTTACATGATTCTGCCGGAAAGACTGCTCGGGGATTTTCAGAACCGGCTTGGCTTTTATTCCTGCACGGTGCCGGTATTTGAACAGCTTGTCCTTGCGGAGCTGCTGCGCAACGGCGATTTTGAGCGGCATATTAACCGCATTCGCAGGAAAAAGCGAAAGGCTGTTGAGGAAAAAAGGGGAGATGTCGAATGAAAATTATAAACATGGCTCAACTTAATAAAACCCAGATATTACAAGCTGCACAAATGTTGACTGACAGCATACCAATTGGTTGGCCGACGCTTCAGGATGCTTTGGCTGAAATTAATGAGCTTCTGAAACCGGAAAATACTTTGCTTGCAGCTGTTGAGAACGATATCGTGATTGGCTGGGGAGGCATACTTCCAATGTATAACGGCAATGTATTCGAATTGCATCCTTTGGTTGTTCGAAGCGACAGACGAAGGCAGGGTGTTGGCAAAGCAATCATCACAGCATTAGAAAATGAAGCAAGAAAGCAGGGTGGATTGACAATTTACGCTGGAGCCGATGATGAACGAGGGAACGGCGAAACATCTCTTGCAAATGTTGATTTATTTGATGATTTGCCGGGAAAAATTAAAAACTTTTCCCCCGGTACACATCAATCCGGTTTTTACTTAAAGATGGGATATAAAATTATTGGAGTAATGCCTGATGCAAATGGAATAGGAAAACCGGATATCTATTAATTTCTAATCTGAGTCGGCAGCGAGAAAACATCGAAAATTTTATTCTCTGAAGTTTCTGATTCCGGGTTTAAGCCGAAAACGGGGAGACCGTTCTTGAAAAATGGTTATTGTATTTGTGGCAAATAACTTGGATGCCGGCAATGTACCCGGCTTTTCAATCATGAATTTTGCAGAAGGGCTGTCGCGCAGGGGGCACGTTATCAGAATATTGACATGTGGAGATGAACAGCCCGATAAAAAGAATAAGGACAGCACTTTTGAAATATACCATGCATCAGGGCTGAAGCGTCCTTTTGCCAGTTTGTTTCATGTTACGGAAGTTTTGGACAAAGCTTTATCCGGGGCGGATGCAGTACATATATTCGGGCCTTCAATGCTTGGGAAGGCTGTGAATAAAGCGGCCAGGCGTTCAGGGATTCCTGTTGTCGCGGGATTCTACTTCCGGCCCGAGAATATGATGCATTTTGTTTATATCCTGTTGCGCTGGTATTTCTACAGGAGTTTTATGCATATTCATTGCCTGTCCAAGTCTGACGCTGCGCAGCTTCGTGCTCACGGATACAAGGCATGGCTCCATGTCGTTCCAATCGAGCACGATTCCCAGGAAAACATCGCAAGAAAAATGGAAAGCGTCTATAAATCTTTATCCCGAAAACAAGATAAGAACGAATATGCCAGGGGATTGCTGTTCAAATTGTTTTCGCGGCTGTTCCATTCAGGTTTTGCCGTACCCCTGATGCAGTTCTGGATGCGTGTTGTCCTGGGAGCGAGGATCCGGGGGAAAAGGAACCTCAGGGGACTACGCGGCGCAGTAACGGTCTGCAATCACGTGCATTATCTTGACAGTGTTTTGGTGAGCCTCGCGCTTTTTCCGAGAAAAGCCACTTTTCCGACTTTTCCAAGAAACGTGAGAACTCTCTGGCCGGGGAAAGTGGTGAAAATACTCGGCGGTGTTCCCGTGCCGGAAAAGATCACCGAAGTTGAAACTTTTTTCGATGAAATGGAGTTTCTCCTGAGGAAAAATCACATGGTCCATTTTTTCCCCGAAGGAATAGTGAGACCATATTACACCGGATTGAGGAATTTTAAGAAAGGCGCTTTCCACCTGGCGGCTCATGCCCGCGTACCGATTGTGCCAATGTTTATTACCTTTGATCCGCCCGGGGGCATATACAGGCTGATACACAGAAAGCCTGTAATGACGCTTCACGTAGAGAAACCCGTTGAACCTGCCGATGCTGAACCTGAAAGTGATGCGCGGCTTCGAATGGAAATAATACACAGGAAAATGAAAAGCTTCGTTGAAAAAAGCAACCTGTAAGACTTTTTGTTAATTACGGTTTTGCATAATAAAAACAGGAAGCAGAAATATCTAAATAAACTGGGCTTAACCCTGTCGCGAACATGCAACAGAAGAGGAGAGTCTCCTTTATCGAAGGAATTACTCATGTTGGCAAGCATGGGTAATTCCTTTATTTTTTACATAAGGCTGTTGACTTAGGCGTCGTGTCGTGAGAAAATCCCCCAGTTTATCCAACTTGATTTGAAATCAGCCGGGGATTGAGTATCCGGAAAACAGTTGATTTTAACTATTATACAATGTTATATTTATGAATTGTTAAAATTATTTCATAAAGGAATGTATGAAAAATGAATCCAGAAGCAAACGCAAGAGAATATTGGCTAAAAACCATGCTAAGAATAGTGGATGTTCCTTTAAGGGCCCTGGCAGAGAGAAGGCTGAAGGAAACCATGCCGATCGAATGTTTGCCCGGTAACGAGGAGAACCGTTCCAGTTTTGCTCATCTTGAAATCCTGGGAAGAACTTTATGCGGTATGGCCCCATGGCTGGAAGTTAAAACAGTGGGCGAAGAAGAGGAATTGAGACAGGAATATGCCGAACTTGCCCGGCAGGCAATAGATGCGGCAACCGATCCGGCTTCGCCTGACTATGTTAATTTTGATTATGGACATCAACCAATCGTCGATGCTGCATTTTTAGCTCACGGTATCCTGCGCGCACCCCGGGAGCTTTGGGATAAGCTTGAACCGCGGGTCAGACGGAATGTGATAAACGGGCTGAAAGCAACAAGAAGCCGGAAACCTTTTTATTGCAACTGGCTGCTTTTTTCCGCGATGATTGAAGCTTTATTGTATAAAGTCGGAGAAGACTGGGACCCAATGCGTATTGATTATGCATTAAGGGAACATGAACAGTGGTTTCTTGGGGACGGGGTATACGGAGACGGCCCGCATTTCCGCTGGGATTATTACAACAGTTTTGTCATTCAGCCCATGCTGCTGGATATATTGGAAACCGTCGCCCATGAGGATTCCTGGTGGAGCGAAATGAAACCCAATGTTATCAGAAGGGCGATTCGCTACGGGGAAATCCAGGAAAGGCTCATCAGTCCCGAGGGCACATTCCCTCCCATAGGAAGATCACTGTGTTACCGGTTCGGGGTATTCCAACTGCTGGCCCAACTGGCCCTCAGGCATGACCTGCCGGAGAAGGTTACTCCGGCCCAGGTTCGCTGTGCCCTTGAAGCAGTTATCAGGAGAATGATTGAGATGCCCGGAACTTTCGATGAAAACGGATGGCTGAAGGTAGGTTTTTGCGGAAGCCAGATAAATATGGCAGAACGTTATATATGTACTGGAAGCCTTTATCTCTGTACCACCGTATTTCTGCCCCTGGGACTTCCTCCGGAAGATCCTTTCTGGAAAGATGCCCCCGAGGATTGGACATCGAGAAAAATATGGTCCGGGAAAGACATGCTCAGAGATCATGCAGTGGATTAAAAAACCAATTTTTGATTCACGGATGTTCATGTATAGAGGGTAATATTAACAATAATTAGTTTGTTAAATTAAAATACTCATAGATGGTGATTTATTTTATAAAAGAAATAATATAATGAAGGTACATGGTAAGTTTTTCCCATGTACCGTTTTTTATTGCAGATGAATATGCCTCCTGCTGGGGAGGTGCTGAATGGAGCTGGAATTAAATCGCTCCAAATCATTGATTTTTTACTAAGCATCAGATTGAGTTTAATATCCCATTTTAAATTTATTTGATGTAAGGAGGATACTAAATGGACATGAAAAAATTCTTCGAGGCTTTGGGAGAAAAGGGGGAAGAGTTTATCAGCAGGGGAATGCAGTGCGGGAGCGCCGAGGAACTGCTTTCGCTGGCAAAGGAGTATGGTAATGTACCCGATGAAAAACAATCGGCAGAACTGCTGGAATTTGTGAAAAACTCGCAGTGCAGGCTGTGTGATGATGAACTGGACAAAGTTGCGGGCGGAGCTTCACGCAGAATAGGCGTAGACCCGGAAAGCCGAATATTTAAACCCGGTACATGAAGATAAATATTTTCTTGAAAGAAGGAGAAAAATGGGCATTAAGAAATTTATTGAAGATTTAGGAGAAAAGAGGGAAGAGTTTATCGGCAGGGCGAGTCAGTGCAGTAGTGCTGAGGAACTGCTTTCGCTGGTAAAGGAGTACGGGGTTGTTCCCGGTGAGAAGCAATTGGAAGAGCTGCTGGAATTCGTGAAAAACTCTCAGTGCAGGCTGCGTGATGAAGAACTGGACGCTGTGGCAGGAGGTTGTATTATTAAAATGGAGTTCGGAAGACCGGAAAAAACGGTACCGGAAAATTGGAAAAAGTAAAATAAGTATTTCGGAAAGACAGGAAGTAATATGAGTTTTGAAGAGATTTTTGAAAATTTGGGGGAAAAGAAGGAGGAGTTTGTCAGCAGGGCTATGCAGTGCGGGAACGCCGAGGAGCTGATTCCGCTGGCGAAGGAGTACGGGATCGTTATCGATGAGAAACAGTCAGCAGAATTTTTTGAATTGTTAAAAAAATTACGGTGCAAGTTGCCTGATAAAGAACTGGATGGGGTTGCAGGCGGATTAATATTTCGGTTCGAAATAAAAGAAATCGAATTAAAAGATATTCTATTTTAACTACCATATAAAAGTATCTTAAATCAATAAAACACCAATCCCCGGGAGAATCGCAGACTGGTACAGGTAATTATCTCATGAAAAAATGAAAATTATCCAGGAAGGGAATGAAAAATGGGCATTGATAAATTCTTCGAAGCTTTGGGAGAAAAAAGGGAAGAGTTTATCTGCAGGGGTATGCAGTGCAGCAGTGTGGATGAACTGCTTTTGCTGGCAAGGGAATATGAAAAGACCCTTGATACGAAGCAGGCAGCCGAGCTCCTTGAATTTTTGAAAGCATTGCAGGCCAGGCTGCCTGATGAGGAGCTGGGAAAAGTTGCGGGCGGAAAAATTGGATCTCCGGCGAGCAGGGAAGATGGAATAATTGAAGGCATGTAGGAAAACAGCGTGGGGATCGGGGCAAATTCAATAAGCCAAAGCCTCCATTTGTTCCCTCACCGTTTTCATCCTGAGTTCGGAGTCAATTTCGCAATCCGTGGCTACAGGGTATATTGGCTTTCCTATATGAAAGCGCATGACCGGCTTTTTGCGTATGATTTTCATCAGGCCTTTCGGAGATTCAAAGGTTATAAGCATGGGAACGATGGGCACCCGTGCCTGGGCCGCAAGATAGAAGGCGCCTTTTTTAAAACTGCGCAGGCTTGTATCGTAGGGTTTTAACTCTCCTTCGGGGAAGAAGTGAACAATGCAGTTTTTCATCAAAAGAAACTCCATTTCTTCAAAGAAAGTTTTAAGCTCCATGATATTTTCAGGTATGGCAAACCCTCCAAGCACGCGCACGAGCTTGCCCGGCCAGAGCGTCTTCAGGTTCATGGGCAGCGTTGGGAAGACGACCCTGCGCGGGAAAAATGCCAGCCCAATCAGGGCGCTGTCCAGCATGTGCACATGATTGCATACCGTAAGGGCGCTTTTGATACCGCAGAGATTTCTTCTTCCGTATACTTTTACGCCCAAGACAAAATGTATCCAGAAGAGCAGCAGGGGATAGGCTATACATAGCTGGAACGCGCGTGAAAAGAATCTGAAGAAAATGCTGCGATGATATTCGTTTTTATATTTCCTCGACATCGATGAATATACTTTCTCCATTTTCCTGATACTGTGTTCCAGCGAGTATTGCTTTCCCAGCCTGATATATTCTTCCTCGGTTTTTCTGAGCTCCTGCAGATTATCTAGCCAGTAATCAATTTTCTCTGCCAGCGATTTGGGAGATCCTGCTTTGAAAAGATTCTGCGGTCCGAGGGCAAACTGCGTTGTGGCGCTCTTCCTGCTGTCGGAGATTACCGGGACCAGCCCGCATGTAAATGCCTCGATACATGATATGCCTTCAATTTCCACGTCTGAAGTGTGTACATACAGGTCGCATTCATGTATCAGCTTTATCAGATCATCGCGGTTGTAATACCCGAATACGGGAGAGTTGGGAAGCCTGCTTCCCATGCGGCGCAGTTTCTTCTCCCAGGGGCCTTTTCCGGCAAAATAAAGCTGGATCCTATCAGCATAACGTGACCTGGAAACCGCACGAATCAAAACGTCCTGCCTTTTTTCGGGAGACAGCCTGCCGATCATGAGTATCCTGATCGGATCAAAGGTATGCTTCCTGGGTTTTTCAGGAGGGCAAAACACCGGATGGACGCCGTTTGAGATGACGTGCAAGCGGGCTTTGTACCCCCGGCTCCTTAGCTGCGCGGCAATAAATTTGGACGGACAATGGATATGGGTAAACTTCCTGTAGAAGAACAGGTAGAACAGGAAATATACGAGGTGCGTAAGCAGCGGAAACCATTTAAGCCCAATATTGTAGGTGATGTTTTCAGGTTGTATGTGAAAAGCCGCGATTGCAGGAATGTTCATTTTCTTTGCAATTTTCTGTGCCGCGCTTCCGAGTGCCCAGGGCTGATAGATATGTACGATATCGGATCCTGAAATAGCTTTCTCCAGCGTTTCGCGTACCGGTTTGGCAAACAGGGTGTTCTGCTTGTGGGCCAGCCTGCTTGCTATCGGGACCTTAAGCTCCGGCAGGTAAAACATTTCAAAACCCGTTTCTGGGTCTATGCCGCTCTTTGAAGGATCTCCGCATGTAATTATGCGAATCCGGTGGCCGCGCTGTGACAGTGCCTCGGCAAATCTCATGGCTGAAATGGTGGTCCCGTTGTTGTTTACATTAAAGGTGTCGTTTACAAGCGTAATAATCATTAGCTATCTGACTCCTCCCGTTCAAGCATTTTTTTATCAGCTTGCTGTTCAAAGTGGAAGTCAGAAAAACTAGGCTGCGAAATTTTCATCTTACCTTTATTTATTTTAATTGAATAATCAGTAAAAAGCTATACTTTTATAAAATACCCGACCCCTGCAATTTATCATATAACTGGCAGCGTGGCAATATGAATACATTAACCTTGACAAATATAACCTCCTGGTTTATATTTATTACAAAATATGAAAGGAAAGTTTATATATTCATATTCGATTGAACACCAGTAACAGGCAGTCCACGGAATACAGTTCCAAATGAGAATTCATATTTGTCCCGCACAGGTAAACAAGCATTCTTCGCTTCAAAATATCCGGTAAATTCCAGGATGAAAGTTTTCTCCTGTTATTTCAGAACGTAACTGTTTGAACAACCGCAAAATGCATGCGGCAGGTATGCCGCAGCTGAATACTCCGGGAATTTTATGCATAAGGTAAATATTTCAAAAATATATTTTAATATTTTAATAAATTGAAGGGGGTAATAAAATGGGCCTCAGGAAAATAATCGAGGATTTGGGAGAAAGCAGGGAAGAATTCATCAGGAAAGGGATGCAGTGCAGGAGTATCGAGGAAATGCTTACTCTTGCAAAGGAGTACGGAATTGATCTCAGCGAAGGACAGGCGGCCGAACTGCTGGATTTAATAAAGGGTTTAAGCTGTAAACTGTCGGATGAAGAACTCGGGGCAGTTGCGGGAGGATATGAAAGGTATGAAGATTTGTGGGAACAATTTATAGAGAAGTTAACAATCGAATACGATCCCAACTATGCTCCCAAGTTCGATATAGGCGATATTCCTGCTCCTATTCAGGATGCCATTTTTCCAACTGATAAATCAAAAAAATAAGTATAAAACAAAAAGCTTAATTTGAGCTAAAACAGGTTTTACAAAGATCGAGTCCGGCTCATAATAAGTGCGGTTTTGGCTCAAAACGAAAGACATTCAGAAAAAGGCATGAGGGGTTTTCCGTTGATGCCTTATACCTGCGTCCCCTCACGCCTTATTATTTTTTTGGTGATCCAGGTGATTTTTTTACATTGTGAAGGAAATTGGACGCCAATGGTTGAATTTATAAACATGAAATTTGACAGGTAACGACCGGGATAAGACATAAGGTAAAATTTGACGGGAGGAATACAATGGAACCCACCCTGTTCAGGAGGTCATCCCTTAAGCGGTTCTCTTCGCCGGAAAAGCTCGATGAATACATAAAAATCACAACACCCGGGATATGGGCTGTGCTTCTAGGATGCCTTGCCCTTCTGTTTGCCGTGGGTTTCTGGGGATTTTACGGAAACATTCCCGACAGTGTGAAGGCCAGGGGTATTATGTTCCCGCAGCATGGCGTTGTTTCGGTCATTCCCTCAACCGGGGGACGAATAAGCGACATGCGCGTTAAAGTGGGGGATTATGTCGAAGCAGGGCAGATTATTGCCGTTATTCCGCGGGAGGACATAATAAGACAGATTAATGAACTGAAAAGCCAACCCGGCACCGATGAACAGCAGATTTTAAAACTGAGAAATGAATATGACAGGCTTTCCCTGGTTGTTTCTCCGGTATCCGGCATCGTTATTTCAGCCAGGTCCGTCAACGAGACGATATCGCCTGACGAAGCGATAGCAAGGATCGTGAAACAGGAAAAGTATGCCGATAACAGGCAGGTCATATGTTACATACCCTCTTCGGTCGCCAAGAAGCTCAAGGAAGGCATGGAAGCCCAGGTATCGCCCGATTTTGCCCCGCGAGAGGAATACGGTTATATGCATGGATATATTACCAGTGTTGGCTTTTACCCGGTTTTAGAATCGGATGTGCTGTCCGCGGTAGGAATAAGGCAATACGCGGAGGGGCTGCTGCCGCCGCAGGAAAGCTGTGTTGAGGTGCGCATCACGCTTGCCATTGATCCCAACTCGCAAAACAAGATCAGGTGGTCGAATGAAAAAGGAGAAAGCATACCTTTGTCCATTGGTACACATTGCAATGTTTTAATAATTGTAAAAAACTACAAGCCGTATGAATTGTTATTCAGGTAATGTGAGGCAGACAAGGCTGGTGATGCTTTTTGCGCGGAATAGCCAAAGTTCCGCTGGTTATGCAGATGGAGACCTTTGCGGCAATGCTCCGGTACAGCCTCGTGCTTTCGCTCATCGCCATAGGCGCGGCAGTGGCAAACATGCTTATTTTGAAACTGGTGGCCCAAAAGCTTGCCAATATGAGCAGGGTCATGGAACGTGACGCGGGCCGGCTCGCCGGAGTAACCTTTTCGGGCTTTGAAATGATAGAGACAATTAAGGCGGCGGGAGCGGAAAGCGGCTTTTTTGGACGCTGGGCCGGCTATTTCGCAAAGCATGGAAACACCCTCGAGGCCTTTTCCAGGGCGAACCTGTATTATAACATGATTCCGCCGCTGCTGCAGCAGATGGCAAATATCGCCGTCCTTTCCACGGGTGTCTACCTGATCCTTGACGGTAAATTTACAATCGGCATGCTTATAGCATTCCAGGGATTTTTGTATTCCTTCCTGTCCCCGGTCAATGAGTTTGTCGGGCTGGGACAGTCCTTTATTGAAATGCGTTCGCGCATGGAGCGCGTGGAAGACGTAATGAGTTACAGGACCGATGTTCCCGACGACGGGGATTTAGAGGGAAATGCGACGGACAATAATGAAGGCGCAGCTGACCGGTACAAGGTGGCAGTAAAGATAAAACAGGCCCGGAAGCTTTCGGGAGAAGTGAAAATTGACCGGATTACCTTTGGATACAACAAGCTGGCAGCTCCCCTGATCGAAGATTTTTCAATGTACCTGAGACCCGGCGGCAGCGTGGCCTTTGTGGGAGGTTCAGGCAGCGGCAAGTCAACGCTGGCAAAGCTGATCGCCGGGCTGTATGCCCCCTGGGCGGGAGAAATCCGTTTTGATGGATTGCGGAAGGACGAGATAGACCGTGAAATATTCACAGCCTCCGTTGCCGTGGTTGACCAGGATATTATTCTTTTTGAAGATACCATTTTTAATAATATTACGATGTGGGACAGGTCCATTGATGAGGCGACTGTTGTGGCAGCCTGCAGGGATGCATGCATACATGAAGATATTATGCGACGCGAGGGCGGATATTACCACGTGATAAGGGAAGGCGGCAGGAACTTCTCGGGTGGCCAGAGGCAAAGGTTTGAGATTGCAAGGGCCCTCGCGCAGGAGCCTTCCATACTCATACTTGACGAGGCCACCAGTGCGCTGGACGTAAAAACTGAGTATGACGTCATGGAGGCAATCAGGAAGAGGGGGATTTCATTGATTATTATAGCCCACAGGCTGTCCACCATCAGGGACTGCGATGAGATAATAGTGCTGGACAACGGGAAGGTTGTCGAGCGGGGCACGCATGAAGAGCTGATACGAATGGGCGGAAAATATGTCACGCTTATCAGCAACTGAAGCCGGGCAAATGATACAGCTGTTTTAATTGCCTGAAGAACAGCCAATGGGAAAGAAAAGGGACGGAGTGAAACGATGTCATTCAGTGAACAGCTTTCGAAACGGAAGGAAAATGACAGGAAAGCAATGCGTAACGCTTACCGGGATTTGTCCTCCATATTCGGCAAAAGAAGCAGACTGCATGCCGGGGAGGACAGAAAAGCTGTTTCGAGCGCAATAGAGGATGTTTTGTCCTGCCTGGGAGTCAAGGCGCCTGATATCCCGGAAGGGACAGAGGATGTGAACTTACTGCTTGAATATATCCTGGATTCAACGGGTGTAATGAGCCGGCGCGTAAAATTGACGGGAAAGTGGTGGAAAAATGCCACAGGGCCGTTTCTCGGCGCCACTAAGTCAGGAGAGACGGTGGCAATACTTCCGGGGCTGCTGTCAGGTTACATGTATTATGACAGCGAACTGAAAAAGACGGTGAAAGTAAACGCCAGGACCTGCCGTAAACTGGAGGACGAAGCGTTCTGCTTCTACCGGGCCTTGCCTCGGAGAAAGCTGCGTTTTTCCGACCTTGCGCGATTCATACTTGATTCCCTGACTAAAACAGACTTTGCATATGTTTTGGGAGCTACCTTGCTGGTGACGTTACTAGGCCTTTTTACGCCTTTTATCAACAAGCAGATATTTGACAGCGTGATCCCGGGCGGTGTAAAAAGCGATGTGCTTCCCATGGCGGCGCTTCTTTTCGGGGCAGCCGCAGGTTCGTCGCTGTTTGGCATTGCGAGGAGCCTTATCCTGATGAGACTCAGGTTCAAAATAAATTACCAGGTGCAGGCGGCAACAATTGCGAGGATACTTTCGCTGCCCGTGGCATTTTTCAAGGATTACTCATCGGGCGAACTGGGAGAGCGCGCCATGTGCATCAACAGGATAAGCATGCTGCTTTCAGATACGGCGCTGACTACGGCGCTTTCGGCGTTGTTTTCATTTATTTACATATTCCAGATGGCAGGTTTTGCGCCATCCCTTGCGGCACCGGGCATTTTCGTGCTTGTTTCCATGCTTGCCTTTACCGTTTTAACCGGTATTTTGCGGCAGAATCTTTCGAAAAAACGAATGCGGCTGTCTGCCAAGTTAAACGGCCTGGTGTTCGGATTGTTCTGCGGAATCCAGAAGATAAAGCTTGCGGGGGCAGAGAAACGCGCCTTTGCCAAATGGGCGGGGGAATATAAGGAAATCGGCAGGCTGACCTATTCGCCACCGGCTTTTATCCGGCTGAATACCGCTTTATCCGGCGCAATCGCATTGGGAGGATCAATTCTTATATATTACCTTGCAGGCACCCAGGGTATTTCACAGTCGGACTACATTGCGTTTAACACGGCCTATGGCCTGGTCAGCGGCGCCATTATGTCTCTCGCGGGAGTTGCCACATCGTCCATGGCGGACATAAAACCGCTTTATGAAATGGTGAAACCGATATTTGACGCTGAGCCGGAAACAGAAGAAGGCAAAAAAATAGTAACGAGTCTTACCGGGGACCTGGAAGTCTCAAACATCACCTTCCGTTATGAAAAGGACGGGCCCGTGATACTTGACAACCTTAGTTTCAGGGTGAGGTCCGGGGAATACGTGGCCATTGTCGGCAGGAGCGGATGCGGGAAGTCCACGCTTGTGAGGCTGCTCCTTGGTTTTGAGAAACCTGAAGCGGGAGCGATCTATTACAGCGGTTATAACCTGGAAACCCTCAACGTGCGAACGCTGAGGAAATGTATAGGGATTGTCCTGCAGGACGGCAAGCTGTTTGCAGGCGATATATTTTCAAACATCATTGTCACTTCGCCCTGTAGTACCATGGATGACGCCTGGAAGGCCGTGCGCCTTGCAGGCATCGAGGAAGACATAAAGGCTATGCCAATGGGGATGCATACTTTTATCAGCGAGGGCAGCGGAGGCATATCGGGCGGCCAGAAGCAGAGGCTGCTCATTGCCAGGGCGCTTGTATCGGAACCTAGAATATTGATTTTTGACGAAGCTACGAGCGCGCTGGACAATATTACCCAGAAGCATGTCACGGAAAGCCTGGCCCGGCTGGGGTGCACCAGGATTATCATTGCCCACCGCCTGTCAACGGTAAAGGATTGTGACCGTATTCTCGTCATGGACGAAGGCAGGATCGTGGAAGAGGGAAGCTACGAGGAACTCATGGAGAAGAAAGGGTTGTTTTATGAGTTCGCGCAAAGGCAGGTTGTTTAGTTACAGGTAAAGAGACAGAGACGCTAAAACAGGTTGTGTAGCCTGGTAGATGAGTCGTGCAGCTTGAAATATGCTTATTAAGCAGTGCGAATTGATTATTGATTGCTCAAGAGAGTTTTATTGAGTGTTTAAGAGAGTTTTATTGAGTGTTTGAGAGAGTTTTTATTGATTGCTTGAGAAAGTTTTTATTTATTGCTCAAGAGAGTTTTTATAGATGAAAGCAGTTTTTATCCGGCAAAGTTTATTTAAGGGAAAATCGGAGGGCCTGGACAGCGATATGAAAAAGCATGTGTATAAATTAATATTTTTACTGGCTATACCGCTCCTGGCGCTTAACGGATGCGGCGGCAACGGTAAAAATTCCCGAAAGAATATTTATATCCCGATATTGGCCGATGCGGAATGGCTGATATCGGACGAGACTTTTATCAACGGCGTACAGATGGCGGTAAATGATGTAAACGGGGAATATCGCGAAAAAGGATTTTTTGCCGAGGCGGAGATCATCGACGATAAAGGTCTCTATGAAAAGGGGGTGGAAGTAGCCGAAAAAGCTAAGGACGACAGGGTAACAGCGGTATTCAATTTGCAGGACTTTGATGTTTCCAAGACGACAGCCGACATTATCTCCAAAAGCGGCAAGATTGTGTTATTTCCCTACGGCGCATATGATATGCTGTTCAGCAGGGGGAATCCCTACCTCTTTTGCGCTTACCCCTCCTTTTCAGACCTGGGCAAGGTAATGGCCGCTTACGCTGTTAAGCAGGGTTATAAACGCATAGCGGTCTACCATAACGGACTGGAATCCCAGGAAGAGCTAGTTACGGCCTTTGAGCTCGCGCTCATGAACACGGGTACAAAGGTTGTGGACTATGTGCCTTCCATCGCCTCGGAAAACGATTTTGACAGCATTTACGCCCGCTGGCAGGCGCTGGACGTGGACTGCGTCGTTATTTCCCAGTATGGCGTTGACCGCGCTTTTGAAATATTGAGGATGCTCCGCGCCAGGGACAAGGACATCGCTGTTCTCGGGGAACCTGTTTTCAACAGCGTCAACGCCCTCGAAGTGTATGGAGAGATTGCCGAAAAAATGGCAGTGCCCTCGACGCTGGTCCTGGAAGACAATGAAAGGCTGAAGGCATTTAAAACGAAATATTTGAAGGAATACGGCAAGGAAGCGGACGTATGGGCCGTGCAGGGTTACGATATGGTGCGGCTTATCGTGGATACCGCGGCAAGAATTAATTCCGGTGATCCTGAAAAGATTGCAAAGGCGCTGCACGATAAGAAAGGCTACCAGGGTATAGGCAGGCATATTGCTTTTGACGGGGGCGGAGCGATGATAACCGATATTGACAAGCTGCCGATGCTGATCTGCAGAAACGGTAAATTTGAGTGATCACTGCACCGTTCAAATGTTCCCTCGTGGCAGGGGACAATTCGAAAAACCATTACAACATATGACACATTAAAAAGTAAATGCTATTATAGAATCATAGACATTAGTAAAAATTAACTTAGAGTTTTAATACAGGAGTGATTTTAAATGCAGGAATCCATTTTTAATTACATGAAAGTCGGGCTGATACATTTCATGGCCTATCCCGAGACAGTGAAGGGAGAAGGCCCCATACTGGAAACAGTCGGGAAAATAGCCCGGGATGATTATTTCAATGCAATTGAAATTACAACGATTAAGGATCCCAACGTTCGCAGGAAAGTCAAAAAAATGCTCGAAACCGCGGGCATGACGGTTGCTTTCTCAGCGCAGCCGCAGCTTCTTGGCAGCGGGCTCAATATCAACGATGTAAACGAAGAGGGCAGGCAGAAGGCCGTTGCCTTTTGCAAGCAATTGATTGACGAGGCTTATGAAATGAATGCGGTTGGTTTTGCGTTCCTCAGCGGCAAATACACCGAAGAGACAAAGGAAGAAGCCTACAGGGCATTGATAGAATCGACAAAAGAACTTTGCAGCTATGCAAAGTCAAAAGGGAACATGATGGTTGTCCATGAGGTATTTGACTATGACATTGATAAAAAGAGCCTTGTGGGACCCGCAATCCTTGCTGCCAAATATGCGAAGGAAATCATCGCTGAGTTTGACAACTTCGGACTCCTGGTAGATTTGAGCCACCTGCCGCTGATCAGGGAAACAGCGGAAGAGGCAATTCTGCCTGTGAAGGATTACCTCGTCCATGCGCATCTCGGCAATTGCGTTGTTAAGGATCCTTCGATGCCGGGATACGGCGATCTGCATCCAAGGTTCGGATTCCCCGGAAGCGAAAACGGCGTGGAAGAAATGGTGGAATTCCTGAGGGTTCTGAAGGATATAGGCTTTTTGAACAGGGAAAATCCGCCGATCGTCAGCTTTGAAGTGAAGCCTTTCGGAGACGAGGATTCGGATTTGGTAGTCGCCAACGCAAAAAGAACTTTGAACCTTGCCTGGGCGAGGTTATAGTTTTGGCACGAGGATAGTGGTTTTGGACGGATATACACTGAACCACGGGTACTCCTGAGCCGGGAGGGGCCCCCGCGGTTGACGACGATCTTCCAGCCGCCCTCGAACAACGGTGATATTGTGGGTTTTATTAATCGGTGAATATCACTGAAAGTAATTTTATGGAGGAAGGGAACATGAAGCTTTCAGTAGCAATAGCCGGGAGCAATGCGCCTCCATCTGCCTTTGTCGTGTGGAGGGGATTCGAAGAATCCATGCGTAAAGCTTCCCGGCTCGGTTACCATGGAGTGGAACTGGCGCTGAAAACGGCGCAGGACATCAATCCCGCCGAGTTATCCGGGTGGCTTTCCAGGTACAACCTGGAGGTCAGCTGCATCAGCACGGGACAGGTCTTTGCCGCCCTGGGGCTGTATTTTACCCACGGGGACAAAAAGGTGAGGGATGAGGCGGTGGAAGTTTTTAAAGGTCTTGTAGAGCTGGCCGGGGATTTGGGCGTAATGGTCAATGTTGGCCGGGTCCGGGGTTTTGTTGCTCCAGGGCAGACCCGTGATGCGGCTGAAAGGCTTTTCGTCGAGACAATGGAACGGATTTGTGACGTTGCGGCTAAAAAGAATGTCACAATCATAATCGAACCGGTGAACCGGTACGAAATCAATTTCATAAACAATCTGGACGAAGGTTCCGCATTGATTTCAAAACTGAAGAGCAAAAACGTGGGACTGATGCCGGATCTCTTCCATATGAACATAGAGGATGACAAAATAGGAGACAGCCTGGTACGAAACGGTCCATTTATCAAATACATTCACTTTGCCGATACAAACCGGCTGGCGCCGGGACAGGGGCATATGAATTTCGATGAAGTGTTTGACGCCCTGAAGATCATAAAATTTGACGGGTGGGCTTCCATTGAAATTCTGCCCAAGCCTGACCCGGACACCGCTGCAAGACAGGCGGCGGAGTATATGCTGCCCAGGATTGAGCAATACAACAAAAGCCTGCGGGGAAAATTGTAAAGCAGGGATTGGGAGTTAATATACTCTGGGGAGTTTTTAAGAGAAATATATCAGTGGAAATCCGGCAAAAAATGGATAAGGGTTTTGGAGAAATACCTGAAAGATATTCTTAAAAAATAAGCTTAAAGACATGCTCAAAAAATATGCTTAAAAGGTATGCTCAAAAAATATGCTTAAAAAAATGTGCTCAAAAAATATGCTCGAACAGGTGCTTGGGGAAAAACGGAGGTGAACTTGTGACGGATATATCGGAAATGAAAAGAAGCGCCCAGGAGCTGAGGTCGACAATAGTCAGCATGATATATAAAGCCGGAAGCGGGCACAGCGGCGGAAGCCTTTCCTGTGTAGAGATACTGACGGTATTGTACGATGAGGTCATGAATTACAGGCCCGATGACCCGAATTGGGCGGACAGGGACAGGTTTATCCTGAGCAAGGGCCATGCCGCGCCGGCATTGTATGCGACCCTGGCAAGAAAAGGATTGATTGATCCCGAGGAACTGGGAACCTTGCGCCAACTGGGGAGCCGCCTGCAGGGGCATCCCTGCATGTTCAAGCTGCCCGGCGTGGAAATGTCAACGGGTTCCCTCGGAATGGGCATTTCGGTAGGCGTGGGAATGGCATTGGCGGCCAAATTGCAGCGAAGGAAATACAAGGTCTATGTCCTCTGCGGGGACGGGGAAATGCAGGAAGGACAGAACTGGGAAGCCCTGATGTCTGTGTCCAAGTGGAACCTGGATAATTTGGTGGTTATCATTGACAGGAACCATGTACAGCTCGACGGTACGGAAGAACAGGTAATGCCTTTGGGGGACCTTGCAAAAAAGATCGGAGCCTTTGGATTGAAAGTCATCACCTGTAACGGGCATGATGTGGCAGAGCTTTGCGCTGCGTTCAGGGAAGCGGCTGAACATTGCGGTCCGGTTGCAATCATAGCCGAAACAGTGAAAGGCAAGGGAGTGTCGTTTATGGAGGGCAAATCCATATGGCACGGCAAGCCTGTTTCTAAGGAAGAGTATGAGCAGGCGATTAAGGAGTTGAAGATTAGCGATTAAGGAGCTGAAGAATTCATGATCACTCAAAGGCCGATGAGAGTAGTGTTCGGAGAGACATTATGCGAGCTCGCTGAGGAATTCCCGGAACTGGTAGTCCTGGACGCCGATGTTTCAAGCAGTACGCAGACAAAACTATTTGCGGAAAAATACCCGGACCGGTTTTTTAATTTTGGAATCGCGGAAGCCAATATGATCAGCGCAGCGGCCGGAATGGCCACCTGTGGTCTGATACCCGTAGCGTCCACCTTTGCTTTCCTGGTAACGCTGCGCGCAGGCGATCCGGTCAGGAGCCTGGTAGCGTACAATAACCTGAACGTGAAACTGGCTGGAGGCTATGCCGGACTCTCTGATTTTGCCGACGGTGCAAGTCATCAGTCGGTTATGGACCTGGCAGTCATGCGGTCAATGCCCAATATGACCGTGCTTGTTCCATCGGACGTCGAAACTGCAAGAGGAGCCGTCAGAGCCATGCTGAGACACAACGGCCCGGTTTACATAAGACTCTCCCGTGAAAACGTCTCTTCATGCCATGGCGGGGATGAGTCCTTTGAAATAGGAAAAGCAAAAGTACTGAGGGATGGAAAGGACGTAACCCTCGCAGTAAGCGGAACCCTTCTTGTCCAGGCAATTGAAGCCGCCGGTGAACTGGAGCGGGCGGGAATAAGCGCAGCCGTAGTGGAGTTTCCGACTTTAAAACCATTGACACTGACACGCTAATCCGGTATGCAAGGCAAACAGGAGCCGTAGTTTCCATCGAGGAACATACGATCATCGGTGGGCTTGGAGGATGCGTGGCGGAATGCCTTTCTGAAAATTATCCTGTTCCGCTTAAAAGAATCGGCATCAGGGACTCCTTCGGGGAAAGCGGAAGTTACAGCGCTTTACTGGACAAATATGAGCTGACGGCCAGGTATATCGTTGATGCTGCAAAGTGCCTGGTTGGTAAAATAGATTAACAGTTTTTGGTGGGACACGGGGACGGTTCTCTTGTCCCATTATCGTTTTTACCAAAATTCAAGCGACTTAAGCTTGTTTCTCAGCCAATTTGCCATTGCTTCAGGCGTTCCCCAGTTCCAGCGCAGCACCACATCTGCAATGACATCTTCGAGATCCGTATATTTGTATACTCCGTCAATATAGCACCATTTGCAGTATTTGTCATTTACCGTGCCGTCCGCATCACGACCGAGGTTGTCTTCGTTATCCAGGGGGAGCCGCATACCTGGCAGGTCATGTTGCGAGGCTGTCCTAACAGCGTATTTATAGATATCTCGAATGTTTTTGAAATAATTTTGAGAGTTTCTGTATTTGGCACAGTTTCGCCGTTTTCCCATCTCGAAACTGCCTGCCTAGTTACAAACAGCTTTGATATTTTTGGTAACATCCTTGGTTTACATATTTTTCACCTTCCTTTAACAACAATATATCAAAAAGCTTCGGATTCATGTAGCAACTTGCTGTTGCTTTATTTTTCAAAATGCTTGTTTGCACTGCAAGGAAAGCAGGACTGGAAAGAAACTTGCTAAAAATCTAAGTGCAGCATGGCAACGTAACTGAGGGAAGCCTGACAGGATACCGGTAAAATATAGATAATTTAAGCAACAATCTTTTAATGGATTGACTTGGGAAAAAGCTATGGTTTGGGCATTTCATGGCTGCCATGGCTGCCCGGTAATCACGCCAAAAGGAATGGTATAGATTAAAAAAATTGCTATTCTGTTTCCTGTAATTTAACTGATATAATATAACGTGAATATTAAAGCAAAATTTATGAGGTAATAATGAAAATTATTCGTGCACTGGCCCCGATTATAAACATACTCCCGGAAAGTATCATTTGCTGCATTGGCACCAAAGTATCTGAAATTCTCCTTAAAAAATATGCAAAGATAGAGGTTTCAGGAAACGAAGTTCTGTCCGGGAGAACTGGCAAGCCAACAATATATATTGCAAATCACTTGAGTAATATTGATGGCATTGTTCTCAATAAAGTGCTCAGGAAAAATAATGTCACCTTCATGGCAGGCGTAAAGCTGAAAGCAAATCCTTTTACAGCTTTATTCCTGAAAACAGTCAGGTACATTCCCGTAACTCCAAATTCGGCTGACAGAAATTCAATAAAAATGGCTCTGGATGTATTGAACAGGGGAGAGTCGATCCTGATATTTCCCGAAGGAACCAGGAGCAGGTCCGGTTCAATGATAAAAGGCAAAAAAGGTTTTCTGCTGTTAGCAAGGCTTTCCAAGGCCGAGATCGTGCCTATTGCTCTTGAGGGCACGGAGCTTTTAATGCCAATCAATAAAAATGACATGGGCAGGGAAACTCTGCGGCATGCTACCGTTAGGGTAAAAATCGGACAGCCTTTTCAGGTCGAAGAAAAAACCGCAAGTATGATAATTGAGATGAACAGTGCGTATATGCCGCAATGAGGAAAATAGCGGAAATGCTTAAGCCGGAATACCAGGGGGTATATAGAGTAGATTAATCCCGGATGGGACAGGAGAACCGTCCCCGTGTCCCGGGTGGGACAGGAGAACCGTCCCCGTGTCCCAACTGGGCCAGTCCAATTACAACTTCCCGGAAACCTGTCGGATAATTACGTCCGGAAACTCAACAACCAAATTGGCAGGAGCGGCATGCCGCTTTATCCGCTCTTTTAGTTTCTTGACAAATAACACGTGCAAACATATAATTGAATTGCAATGACTTAACTAACCGGTTAATTAATTATTTGGAAAAGAGGTAAGCAACTTGGATAAAGAAACGGAAGCCAGGGAGAGAATTATAAATGCGGCCAAGGAGCTTTTCTCGAAAAACGGTTACGACGCGACACGGGTCAGCGACATAGCAAGCGCCGCAAGTGTAAACAAGGCACTTATATATTATTATTTCAAAAGCAAGGAAGACATCCTGGACTTCATGATTTATTCCCTTCTTGAAAATGCCATGTCATTTACAATGGATTTCATCCAGGCAAATATAGTCCAGATGATAAAAGAAGGATATCTCGACATCAAACCTGACCGTTTGCATTTTGTAAGCGATGAAGCCATGGAAACTTTTATGAAAAATGCGTATAAATACTATGAGAGGGTGGTGGATTATGTTATCGAAAACAGGGAGATTATACGGATACTGATGCTGGAATCGCTTAAAAAAGGCAAGCACAAGAATTCGCTGTTTCATTTTCTGAAATTCATGGACGAAAACAATGAAAACCCGATTTTCAAAACCATACACAACGCAGACCGGGATTTTGTATTCTCTCATGAAATGGTTCTGTATAAGTTTTTCTTTTCATTTCTTCCGATAGTCTGTTTCGCGGCATACTTTGACGATTATAAAGAGGTGAGTTCTCTTGATGATCAGGAGCTGCGCGAATCTTTCCTGCGGGTTTACCGCATTGTCACCAGTTCTTTCATTTCCGGCAGGGATGTGTTCCTGCGAAATATTAACACTTAATTCCCAATTACCTGGACCTGGTCTTTAAAACCGCTCAAAAAATCGATTTTCTGAAACTTATTTTTTCGATTGCCTGCCAGGTTCGAAAAAATACTTTGCAAGGTATGAAAAAGTTTTACGAGTTATACTTTGCACGGTCTGGATAGGTATTGGCAGAGCTTGAAAAAGCTTTGGCAAGGTCCGGAACAGTCTCAGCAGGGTTTGAATAAGCCCGGGGAGGGTTTGGAAAAAGTTTCGGCAGGTAGCGTGAAAGAACAAAAGTAAAGAAATTTAACTAACCGGTTAATTAAATTTAATTATTAATAATCATGGTCACTAATTAAATAAATAAATTTATTTAACAAAATAGCAATTTGTGGAGGGATAAAAATGAACAGGCTACAGAAGACCACACTCAACATGTTGCTTAATTACATCTCGGACGACCCCCTGGAAAAACTGCCTAAAGTCATTGAACTTGCGGAAAAGCTGGACAGGGACAATTTTCATGCCACCCAGATAAATACGGTCCGCAATGTGCTGCTCGACAAGAATAACGTTTGGCACACCTTTGTTGAAAACCTGTTCAGCGAAGTGGACACAAAGCTTATAAAGAAGCTCGTGGAATGCTTTATTTTCAATGCGCACTTTGAAGGCCGCATTCAAAGGCAGGAGGCATCGAAAAAGTACGGATGCAATGTGCCATGGGCAATCCTGATGGACCCCACAAGCGCATGTAACCTGTCATGCATTGGATGCTGGGCCGCACAGTATGGAAGCAGGCACAACCTTTCCTATGAGACGCTGGATTCCATTTGCCGCCAGGGCAAGGAACTGGGCGTATACTTCTATATTTTCTCCGGCGGTGAACCGCTTGTGCGCAGGAAGGATATCATACGGCTATGTGAAGCGCACCAGGACTGCTACTTCTTTGCTTTCACCAACGGAACGCTTGTGGATGATGAATTGTGCGAGGATATGCTGCGTGTAGGGAATTTTGCGCTGGCATTCTCCATTGAGGGCAACGAGGAAGCTACGGACATGAGGCGGGGAAAAGGCACTTACCGCAAGGTTATTGAGGCAATGGACCGCATGAAGTCACACAGGCTTATATTTGGATATTCCACGTGCTATCACCGCTATAATACAGAAAGTGTCGGATCTGACGAATTTGTGGATGATATGATCGCACGCGGATGCAGGTTCTCGTGGAACTTCACCTACATGCCGGTTGGCAGGGATGCACGCATTGACCTGATAGCGACTCCCGAACAGAGAGCATACATGTACCGGCGGATTCGTGAGATACGAAATACGAAGCCAATTTTCGCAATGGATTTCTGGAATGACGGAGAGTATGCAAATGGATGTATAGCCGGAGGAAAGCACTACCTGCACATTAATGCCGCGGGCGACGTGGAACCGTGCGCTTTCATCCACTATTCCAACGTCAACATTCACGATGTGACGCTGCTGGACGCTCTGCGTTCTCCCCTGTTCATGGCTTATCGTAAAAATCAGCCCTTCAACTCCAACATGCTGCGACCGTGTCCATTGCTTGACAATCCCGAAATGCTCGCCGCCATGGTCAAGGAATCAGGCGCAAAATCAACTGACATGGAAGCTCCGGAAGACGTGGACGTGCTTTGCGCAAAAACCGCTCCGGCAGCGAAAGCGTGGGCAGAAGTCGCGGACCGTCTCTGGGCCGAAAATCCAAAAAGCAGGAAATAGAAGTGCTCGGTTGAAACAGACCGGCTTTTTTTGACTCTACGTCAATAGGGTGTGGCTCTTGTAGAATGAAATGACATATATTTGGCCAGCGGGTGATCATCGGATTGCCCGCTGGTTTTGTTTAGATATGGTTAACGTATGTTTAGTTATGGTTAACGTTACGTTATTAAATCGCTAATTCCTTATACCGTGGACAAGTGGACGGGTACGGTTAGCGTCCCCTTGTCGCGGGACATGAGAACCGTCCCCGTGTCCCATCAGTCCCCGTGTCCCATCAGAACCGTCCCCGTGTCCCATCCCCATGTTAGTTAAACGACCTGGAAAATATAGAATTTTAAATAATCCGTCTCCGGGACGTTCCACAGGATGGGGTGGTCAGGTGCCTGCTGGCGGGCTTCAATTTGCCTGAGGGATACGGAAGCGTCCCTTGCAGCGCTGGCCAGGACCTCGCGGAACAGGTCGTCGGTCATGAAGTGGCTGCAGCTGCATGTAGCCAGGTATCCGCCACGGGGCAGCAGTTTCATTGCCTTCAGGTTGATTTCCTTGTATCCTCTGGCGGCGGAATATATCGTTTTGCGGGACTTGGTAAAAGCCGGAGGGTCTAGGATCACAAAATCATAGTCGCGGCATTTTTGCTCCGTGAGCTTTGTCAGCAACTCGAAAACATCTTCACAAAGAAAATCCATTTTTCCTTCGAGCCCGTTGTGCAAAGCGTTTTCTTTTGCCAGATCAATGGCTGACTGTGAAATATCAACACAGGTTACATGCACAGCGCCACCAAGAGCGGCATTGAGCCCAAAGGATCCGGTGTGGGTGAAGCAGTCCAGGACACGCTTTCCCTTTGCAATTCGCGCCACGGCGGCCCGGTTGTATTTCTGGTCCAGGAAAAAGCCGGTTTTCTGCCCATTTTCCACGTCCACAAGGTATTTCACACCGTTTTCGCATATTTCGGTTACGGCAGAATCGGGCACGGGAATGCCTTCTGAGCGGTACCAGCCCTTATACTCGGGCAGTCCTTCCCGTTCGCGCAGCGCAATGTCATTGCGCTCATAAATGCCCGTGATGGTTTCGCCCATCTCAGTAAGCACATCCCAAAGAGCGCGGTAAATCGTGTCCCTTATAAGTTCCATGCCAAGGCATGTAATCTGCACTGACAGAATGCCGCCATAGCGGTCCACCGTAAGCCCCGGCATCTGGTCAGCCTCGCCGTGGACCAGGCGGCAACAGCTAAAATCCGCTCCGGGCATGACGGTTTTGCGGTACAGAACGGCATACTCCACGCGACGACGCCAAAAACGATCGTCAAATGTGTCATTGGCATTGCGCGAAATGAGCCGCACGGTAATCTTGCTTGTGTCATTGTAAAAGCCCGTACCCATATAGGCATTTCCGGCAAATACATCGACGAGCTCCCCGTTTTGGGGATCGCCTTCCATTTTGCGAATCTCTTCTCCGTATATCCATGGATGCCCGTTTTTAATGCTGCGTTCCGCTTTGGATGATATCATTACCTTCGGATACTGGCGCTTTTGCTTCATTTTTGTCTCCTTCACAAAAATTTATGACGGACATAAAAAGCTTTTAAAACAGCACATTGACTTCGTGCTGATTGTACTACATTTTTCCGCTGCCTTCAACGCCGGCACAGAGGTCATAATTGCAGTAGGCATTATACTTACATACATCAGGTATCATATAGACTTGTACCAGGTCATCACTGGTTTTGCAGCGAACGCTGTACTGCCTTGCGTCAGGCATCGTACTATCCCTCGTCAGATACCACGCTGTTCAGTATCAGGTGTTATACTGTTTCGCATCAGGCGTCATACTGTCCTGCACGTTAGGTGCCATACTATCCGCATCAAGCGCTATAATGCCCTGTACCGATCCATCATATGTCCTGCAGCAGATCTCCTCATCAAGCGCAATACTTTCCTGCACAAGGTATCATGTGTACTTCGGAAGGCATTATGCTATTTCGCATTTAATTAATATGGCAGAAACCAACCTGGAGAAATACTGCCATTTTATAGTATAATATGCTGTGTTATTTTTATTTTACAGGCTATTGAGAAGGATTACAGGCCATTGAGAAGGAACGGAGCGTGCGGTATACAAATGAATCTGTATGATAAGGTCAGTACGGGTCTGAAGGGCTTTGACGAGGTAATTGATCACCTGCGGTTCGGGGATAACGTGGTGTGGCAAGTGGATTCAATCACGGGATATAAGAAAATGGTGGACTGTTTTGCGGAAAGCGCGAGAGCGGAAAATATGAAGCTGGTGTACATCCGGTTTTCAAAACATGAACCCTTGCTGGACGCCGGGAAGGCAACCAGTACCTACCATGTTGATGCCAGCAGGGGCTTTGAGGGTTTTACCACGGAAATACACAATATTATTACAAGCGAAGGCAAAAGGGTCTTTTATGTTTTTGACTGTCTCACCGATTTACTGGAATACTGGAATTCGGACCTGATGATCGGGAATTTTTTTAAGGCAACCTGCCCGTATTTGTACGAGCTGGATACGATTGCGTATTTCGCCGTTAAGAGGAATTTTCATACTTTTAACACCATTGCCGGCATCCGCGAAACGACCCAGCTACTGCTGGATTTATACCAAATCAACGAGAAAATCTATATTCATCCTCTCAAGGTGTGGCAGCGCTATTCGCCCACCATGTTTTTCCCTCACCTCATCCAGGGGCAGGATGCCGTCTGCATTACATCCAGCTCGGACGTTTCCGAGTTGTTTACGAGGATTAATCGCGGGGAAATAAGGCTCGATTATTGGAATACCATTTTTAACGAAGCCAAAAAAATGCTGGATTCTCCCAGGAAGCAACAGGAAGAGGTAAAGAAGCGCCTCATGCACATGCTGATCGGCAGCGATTCCCGGATGTTTCAGCTGTGTAACCGGTATTTTACGCTGAAGGACATACTCGACATTGCATCGAGAGAAATCGGCACGGGATTTATTGGCGGCAAGAGCGTTGGCATGCTGCTGGCAAGAAAAATACTGGAGGTTGAGGCAGGCGATTATTTTTCACCGTTCCTGGAACCCCACGATTCCTTTTATATTGGCGCCGATGTTTTTTACACATATGTTGTTCAAAACGGCTGGTGGAAACTCCGCACGATGCAGAAAACTCCCGAGGGTTACTACAAATATGCACCGGAACTCAGGGAAAAACTACTGCACGGAACCTTTCCGAAGGATATACAGGAACAATTTGTACAAATGCTTGAATATTTCGGCCAGTCTCCCATCATAGTGCGTTCCAGTTCGCTGCTCGAAGATAACTTCGGAAATGCTTTTGCCGGAAAGTATGAAAGCGTTTTCTGCGTGAACCAGGGCACACCCCAGGAACGTTACGAAGCCTTTGAGCAGGCCGTGCGGATCGTATATGCAAGCACAATGAATGAAGATGCGTTAAATTACAGGATGAACCGGGGACTTGCACTGCACGACGAACAAATGGCCATACTGGTGCAGCGGGTATCGGGAGACCGGCACGGGGACTGTTTCTTTCCTCATGTTGCCGGTGTCGGGAATTCAATCAACCTTTATGTGTGGGATGAAAGTATTGACATGAATGCGGGAATGCTCCGCCTTGTTTTCGGACTGGGCACCAGGGCGGTGGACCGGACTGACGGGGATTATGTTAAGATCGTGGGCCTGGACAACCCGCTTCGAATTCCTCCCATGAGTATTGAAGACCAGGGAAAATTCTCTCAGCATCGCGCAGACCTTCTTTCACTCAGGGAAAATGCCCTGGTAAACAGGGATTTGGATGAGGTGCTGTCGCTTCCGCTGAAAGCGGACAAGAACCTGTTTGCAAGTCCTGATTATACTGCCGCGGCCCGGTTGCGTGAACTGGGATATACAGGACGCAAGACGCCGTATTTGCTGGATTTCAAAAAGCTTTTCACAGAAACGAAGTTCACCGTTATTATGAGGGATATGCTCGCCCTTCTGTCAAGAGCGTACGATTATCCCGTTGATATTGAATTCACGGCTAATTTCAAGGAAGATAACAGTTTTAAAATAAATCTGCTGCAATGTCGCCCGCTGCAGACCAAGGGTCTCGGCAGGGCGGTGAAAATACCGGAAATAAAGGACGCGGGGGATTGCTTCTTTTACGGTAAAGGCAATTTCATGGGCGGCAATGTTCGCCTGCCCGTCGATTATGTTGTTTTTATCAGCGCAGGAACGTACCTGAAGCTGGGTGAACGGGACAAATACGAGGTGGCAAGGGTAATAGGCCTGATAAACAGGGAATTGAAAGGGAGAAACGCCATGCTGGTCGGCCCCGGCAGGTGGGGGAGCACGACGCCGTCCCTCGGCGTTCCAGTGCATTTTTCTGAGTTATGCAATATGAAGGTGATATGCGAATATTCTTCAAAAAAAGAAGGCTTTATGCCCGAACTGTCTTACGGCAGCCATTTCTTCCAGGACATTGTCGAATCGGATATTTTCTATGTGGCTATTTTTGACGGTTATCCCGATGTTGTTTTCAATCCCGGGCGTATTCTGAGGGAAGAAAATCTGCTGACTTCTTTTCTGCCTGAGAGCGGCCATTTACGGGATGTAATCCATATAGCCAAAACCCCCGGTATGGAGATATATTCCGATATCGTCACGCAAAGACTGTTGTGCAGATAGCGTTATGTTGCAATTTTCTTTGAAAAACGCAAATTTGATATGTTTCGATTTTCTTTGAAATACGCAAAGTTGAAGTGTAAAATATATGTTGGTTGACATAACATTTTAACACTGCATGGAATTTTAATGTCCGGCAAAGATTTTAGCAGACCGCGTAAGCACTGTAATGTAAGGAGGAAAAAGAAAATGCAGGAGGTCTATGAGTTTTTAAAGAAATGCGGAACATATTACCTGGCTACGCTGGAAGGTGACCAGCCGAGGGTCAGGCCTTTTGGCACGGTGGATATTTTTGAGGGCAAGCTTTATATACAGACAGGCAAGGTAAAAAGTGTATCAAAGCAGCTCCAGGTAAATCCCAGGGCGGAAATCTGCGCCTGGGACGGCGAAAAGTGGCTCAGGGTGTCCGGCAGGCTCGTCAGGGATGACAGGGTGGAGGCAAAGAAGCATTTGCTGGACAATTATCCGGAACTTCAGGGCATGTATTCACCGTATGATGACAATACGGAGGTTCTCTACTTTGAAGAGGCGACAGCCACTTTCTATTCCTTTACCGAGCCGCCCAGGGTAATCAGATTTTAAACGGAAAAGCCTGGTCATAATTGAATGCCTGATAATAGTTGAATACCTGGTCTTAATTCTATGCCAGGTCATAGTTTGTCTTTAAGCTTGTTAATAGCGCAGACCGATACCGGAAAAATTCGTTGTCAGTGTGGTTTATAACATGGTTTATGGAAGCGTAAGACCGTTGTAAATGGCCGGAAAGAAGTAAAATGTATGGATAACGGAGATTCTGGTATTCTGGTGTATTTTGCTGAAAGGTGTGATAAGCTGATATGTCTACCGGAAATGTAATAGTAGCAGCTATTTGCTGGCTGTGTGCCATATATTTTGGCCTGATCGCCCTGTGGGCATTCAGGCGCAAGGATCCGGTGCACTTTTGGGCCGGCAGTGTCGTGAAACCTGAAGAAATAGCGGACATCCCGGCATATAATCGCTCGAACGGCATTATGTGGCTGGTTTACACTGCGTGCTTGTTTTTAACCGGAGTATTGTCTGTTGTCAACCCGAAAATCGGGGCTATTGCTGTTGGAATTATGTGCGTTCCTGGGATTTTTGCCCTGGTTTTCGTATATAAAGGTATTTATAAGAAATACCGGAGGCCTGCTGAATAAATATATTGTTGGGACAGGAGAACCGTCCCCCTGTCCCAGTCCCCGTGTCCCATGTGTACTAAATTAATAATGTTTCACATGCATCCTGATGTGAGATATAATCAAAGGAAATACGGTTTGTTTTGAGCTTGTCATAAATGGACGAATATGGAGAGGATAATATGGATTGTAAAACTGAATCCAAAAATGATTGTGCATTCATGATTGATCATGATTACCACATTCACACCATGTTGTCGACCTGTTCTTCTGATCCCGAGCAAACGCCCGTGAATATTTTGCAGTATGCAAAGAAATATGGCCTGAAAGAAGTGTGCCTGACCGATCATCTGTGGGATGATGCAGTACCCGGCGCGAGTGCCTGGTACAGGCCGCAGAATATTCCCCATGTCATGGAGTCATTACCTCTTCCGCAGGACGGCGAAGTTAAAATGTATTTCGGTTGTGAAACCGATATGGACAGAAGCTTTACATTGGGGCTTGCAGAAGAGAATTTTGAACTTTTTGATTTTATTATTGTTCCGACCACCCATTTGCACATGCGGGGATTTACAATAACAGAGGAAGAGTGGGAGAGCATCGATAAAAGAAGGGAACTGGTAATCAATCGTTGCTATCACCTGCTGGAGCAGAAATACCCGTTTCACAAAATGGGCCTGGCCCATTTTACATGCCCTCTTTCGGCCGGGCATGGCGACAACCAGTGGGAAAATCACATAAAACTGTTTGAAGGCATTCCTGACAGCGTATATACGGATATTTTCAAAAAGGCGGCAAAAGTCGGAATAGGAATTGAGCTCAATGCGCCAATTACCAAATATAATGAGCAGGAGCTAGACATTATTCTCAGGCCGTACCTGATTGCGAAAGAGTGTGGATGCAAATTTTACCTTGGTTCAGACGGACATACGGCCGCACGGCTGGAAAATGCCTGTGAAAAATTCGAAACCTGGGTGAAACTGCTGGACCTCAGGGAAAGTGACAGGTTCCGGATTCCGGAAAGGAAAGCGGTGGTTTAAAAACGCCAAAATAACAGAGCCGTCAGCAGGCCACTTTCCCGTGAATAAGGCCAGGTTGCTGATTGATGTTTTGAGAAAGCTTGAGAAAGCATACTAAAACGCCCGGTGACTGCCCGGTGACTGTCTGCTTGCGGTTTGGAGCGGATGGGGCGGACTGGAAGCCGGAAAACGCAGGCCCGGAACAGCTGTATTACAATTGCTGGAACGGGAATACATTTTATTGAGAGGTCCGATAGAAGCCGCTGCGATTTCCGTATTGCCATTTCACGAGCAAAGCGCGTTGCTGTGGTGGACGGTGGATTGTGTCTGGCGTGTCGCCACTGAAGTTGATATAATGTGGACCTTTGTCGGGGGCACATCCGTATGTATTGGAGAAATTTTGGCAACGGAAGGTCTGTAGGCTTATCGTGCAGACATTGATGACAGGGTGGACATTAACGGAGATGCGATAAACGGATAGGAACTGGAAAAGGCTTTAAAGCCTTTATTTTTTTGCATTAAAGGCCGTGGATGATTAAATATCGGTATATTAAATATCGTTATATTAAATATTGTTATATCAAAAATTTAATAATTGTTGACATATGTCAGAAACGAGGTATAATATTAAGTGTAAATGACATATGTCATTTATCAAACAGAAAATTAATAGCTTGGTTGTGCAAAATTATTATCCTTGAATGTAAAATTAATAATTTTGTATGTAAAATAAATAGTTTGTTATGCAAAATTAATAGTTAGTTTAAGCGAAATTAATCGATTGTTAATGCAAAATTAACTGCTTATTTAACAATACTAACTTAGTATAGTTTTTCACTGATTGAGTTAAATAACCTGCGTGGTCGCCAGGTATTTTGGCAGGCCTAAAATTGCGCAGGTCATGCAGGTATTACGACGAAGGTATCGCGGCGGAATGGCGGAAGAATCGTACCCGGAGGAATGAAATATGCCAAGACCGGTGAAGTGGAGGAAAATATGCAGGCTGCCTGAAAGCAACAAATTTGGACCTCTTGATTTGGACGCAAAAGAAGAAAATTGTGTCAGGATGACGGTCGATGAATTTGAAACTATCAGGCTGATTGATCTTGAAGGCTTAACGCAGGAGGAGTGCGCGAAACAGATGAATGTGGCGCGCACAACGGTCCAGGGAATTTACGCCGAGGCGAGAAAAAAGATTGCCCAGTCGCTGGTAAACGGCAAGGTGCTTGTAATAGAAGGCGGTGAATACAGGCTTTGCGAGGGATTCGTAAAAGATTGCAGGCTGAAATGTCACAGGCATCGGCACGCATAGGCACGGCCCGCGCCCTGAGGCCGATGAAGCGCAGGCTTCGCTAAAATTTCAGTGCGGGTGGCGGATGAAAAATAAATCCGGTGTATTAAATTAAATAATCAATTGAAGGAGTTTTGACCATGAGTAAAAATTGTGATTACAAATGCAGCAGTTGTCCGAAAGTATGTGCAGACAGGAAAGAAAAGAAAACCAATTTCCTCGAGGAACCCAATGAACTCAGCAGTATCAGGAAGGTAATTGCCGTTGTCAGCGGCAAGGGCGGCGTTGGCAAGTCACTGGTTACCTCCATGCTTGCGGTTACCATGAACAGGGCAGGGTATCACACCGCCGTTCTGGACGCTGACATTACCGGACCTTCAATCCCCAAGGCGTTTGGAATCTCGGAAAAGGCTGAGGGAAGCGAGTTGGGGCTTTTCCCGGTTAAAAGCAAAACAGGCATTGACATTATGTCCGTTAATTTGCTGCTGAAGAACGAAACCGATCCTGTTGCTTGGAGAGCGCCTTTAATTAACGGTATGGTGAAGAAATTCTGGACGGATGTTATCTGGAAAGATGTGGATTTCATGTTTATTGATATGCCGCCGGGAACCGGAGATGTGCCTCTTACGGTATTTCAGTCCATTCCTGTTGACGGCATTATTGTAGTAACTTCGCCGCAGGAACTCGTTTCCATGATCGTGGCAAAAGCCGTGCGGATGGCTGAGATGATGAACATTCCCATTATTGGGCTGGTAGAAAACATGTCTTATTTCAAGTGCCCGGATTGCGGCAATGAACACAAAATTTTCGGCGACAGCCACATTGATGAAATTGCGGAAAAGTATAATCTCAAGGTGATTGCCAAAATACCTGTAGACCCCAGGAATTCTGCAGCCATAGACAGGGGGATGATAGAGCTTTTCGAAGGTGATTGGCTTGAGCCTGTAGCTAGAATTTTGGAAGAAATGATGTAACCGGTCGAACGAACTGGTCGAACGGGAAAATCAATCCGGGAGCACTTCTTCGTGTTCCCGGATATTTGAATCGACCTGATAATTCCTTACCACTAATAATTCCTTACCATATCCATAACTGTTTTTTCCCACTCGATTATGTTTTCAGGGCGCTTGCAGCAGGTACTTATATCTTTAAGCACTATGTCGCAGGAACAATTATTCCTTCTGCAGGCGTCAAGTATTGTCCCTATTTCTTTTCTCAGGGCATCCTTGTCAAGGCAGGGGACAGCAACTGCAGCCGGGTTGGGTTTGGCGGACAGGACATACTTGCTGCCTATGGCTTCTGCCGCCACATTTACATCTGCCCAGGGCGTAATTGATATTTTGCGGAGATTGGGTATTTTTTCGACAATACCTATTTTCTTGTCCAGTGGCTCGCAGCAGCCGTAGTACACGAGGCCGCACTGCCCTAAGACCTGTATCATGTAGGATATGTCAAACTCGTCATGCATCTCCCTGGAAACATGGCCGAATATTTGGGCGTGTCCCCTTCCCCAGATGTTCCTTCTTGTGACTTTTTCGCCATTAAAGTCCTTGCCGGGCAAATCGGATGTCACCGCCGGGGTGCAATGCAGGCTTGTCGGAAACGCGTCGAGCAGTCCCTGGGCTTCATATTGCTCCAGCTTGGAAAGGCTGATTTCGGCGAGCTTTTTCACTATTTTGTGCATGAATTCAGGGCGGTCAACGAGGTCTATCAGCAAATTGGTTACGCCGCGGAACCTGGCTATTTCATCCCATGGCCCAAAATAAAAGGCACTTATGCCTGTCAGTCTTACGGGCAGGATATCACCGAGGATTTCTCCGACCATGTTATAACGCCTGAGGGTTTCTTTTTCGTCATAGGTTATGACCGGGTTGTGGAGCTTTTCAAGATCTTCCTCCGCCTGGAGGACATCTTTGTACTTATGGGAAACTATGTTATTATCCCTGTCCGTGGCAAGCGTCTCTTCTTCAACGTTAATACCTATTCCGGTGGATCTTGTGACCTTGTTTACAGGGATATACCCCGGTAAGACCATGTCTGCGGGGAAATATTTGCTTTTAAATATGTTACTTCGCAAAAACCATTCCACCGTGCGCAGATACGGGTCTGTGCACTGCAGCGTAAGTTCGCCGTTTATATTCAGTTCGCTCCAGGGAAGCTCGTCGATTAAAACCACGGGCCTTGTCTGCCTTAGATCATTGACAGCCCTGTGCAGTTTAATGTTTTCAGCATTTCTGTCGCTGCTGGCTATCTGCAGGTATTCATATGCGAGCTTCCGCAATATTTTCGTATCCTCTGCCATGGAAAATCCTCCTCAAGTATTGCCTCCGTGCGGCTGCTTAATAACTTAATAAAGCTAAAATGAACTTAATAAAGCTAAAATGAAAAACTGTAAGGTAAAAATGAAAATCTTGTGTTTATGAAATTAATATAAAGTTTATATCAAGTATAAGTAATATTATATAAAAGACAAAACGTGTATTGATAGGATTTATTTGTCGTAATTTTTTTTGGATTGCGGTAGAATGGGACAGAAGAACCGTCACCATGTCCCTGAATTGGGACAAGAGAACCGTCCCCGTGTCCCAAATTGGGACAGGAGAACCGTCCCCGTGTCCCAAAGTCCCCGTGTCCCTGGCCTTCATCCAGGCTGATTTTCAGTTGTGCAAGTATACCGGTACCCCCTGGCTCGCCAGGAAATCCTTTATTTGTGATAAAGCTCTGCGGTCCGGAATCAATTCTTTATTATGCTTCGGCTGCAGTCCAAGCCGGGTATATTTGGAGTTGCCATAGGGATGATACGGTATAAGATCGACTCTGATGCAGTGTTTTAATGTATGATACACCCGCGCTATTTCCCTGGTATGATTTTCGTCCATGTTAACTTGATTAATCATTATGCATCGTAAGACAATATCCTTTCCGCAATTGTCCAGGAGATACAGGTTTTCTATAATCTTATCGTTATATACTCCGGTATATTTTCTGTGCCGGTCCCTGTCAGAGTCTTTGAAATCAAATAAAAATAAATCCGTTACGTCTGCAATCCTGCCTGCATATTGACTGTCAAAAAATCCGCAGGTTTCAATGGCCGTGTGCACACCCTTGGATTTCAACACGGACAGAATTTCGATACATTCCAGCGGGTACATCAGCGGCTCTCCGCCCGACAGCGTTACACCGCCTTTATCCAGGTAAAAGGCAGAGTCCTTCATAACTTCGTTTACGATATCATCAACGGACATCATTTTACTGACGGCGGACAGGGCATTCGCCGGGCATCCGCTGACGCACGAAATGCATCTCTTGCAGTTGCTGCGATCAAAAACATGATTATCAGAAATTATGCTGTGACAGTGGTTCGGACAGACACTTGCGCATTGGCCGCACAAGATGCAGTTTTTGTCTGTATAAAACAGTTCATTATAGGCGTTTTGGGTTTCCGGGTTGTGGCACCATTCACATCTCAGCGGACAACCCTTCAGAAAAACCACCGTTCTGATTCCGTCCCCGTCATGGGTGGAAAAGCGCTGAATTTCCGTTACAGGCACAAGCATTGCCATTTGACCCTTTCGCGTTAATTAGTATAAGCGTGTATTTTGCAGGTGACCTGATACCACATGTTAAATGCCCTGTTCCGCCCGCTCGATGATCATCTGCTGCCAATCCCTGTCCAGTGTCACAAACCTCGCGTTCCAGCCTGAAACCCGTACGGACAATGTCCTGTACTGTTCGGGATTTTCCTGGGCTTTTCTGAAAACATCCGTGTTGGCAATATCCATTTGCATGAAAAAGCCGCCGAGGGATATAAAACCTTTGACCAGGCTTGTTATGGCGACCGTACCGTTTTCTCCGGCAACGGATGAGGGATGGAGCACAATATCGAGGGCGGAGCCGCAGGTTAACCTGGCAAGGTTTGCCTTGCAATAAGATTTAATAATTGCGGTAGCGCCCCTATAATCAGTCCCGGGAGAAGGGGAAGAGTTTCCTGACAGGATTTCGCCCTTTTTCCTTCCGAACGGAACGGCAGAGCGATATTTCGCCCATTCGATCTGCCTGCCGAAAGTGGATACCCCCGGAGGGAAACTGATGGGGCAGCGTCCGTTCAATTCTTCAACCATGTCCGCAAAATCATCGAGTATCCTGGCTGCATATTCATCGACTTCATCGTTGTCATTTCCGTAATATTCGTATTTGTTCAGGGCAATCTGCCTTAAAACCTCATTGTTTTCCCAATTGCGTTCCAGGATACCTGTAAGTTCATTCAAGCTGATGAGCTTATCATCAAACACAAGCTTTTGAATAGCGTACAAACTGTTGGCAATATCGGCAACTCCGCCGATATGCGGCGAAATCACATTATATACCGGACCGCCTTCCAAGTAAGACCTGCCGTTTTGAATGCAGCCTTCCGTAAAAAGAGAAACAACGGTACAGGGAATGTTCGTCTTCCATTTCCACTGCCGGTCGTTGAATTGCAGCCTTGATTTGACGGTAATGGAGTATATGGATTCAACAGTGGCTTTCAAATTTTCCCGAAAAGCCTGGTACAGTTCGTCCATGCTTTTATACTCGTTCCTTAAACCGCCTGTACCCCCGAACGTTGTACTGTCAATGCCTAAAGTGTTAAGCAATACCTTCAAACCATCGAAGGGGATATATGTGAAATATGTTTTGCCGGGCACCTGCACTTCCCAACAGCCGTCATTTGCAAATCTCCGGGCCTCTTCCAGCGAATATCCGAAATCAATCATGCTCTGAATAACTAATTCTTCGTTATAGATTGCTATTATTCCGCCGCCGAATTTTATAACTTCGCTGATACGATTGAGAAGTTTGTCCGGCGTGTTCCTGTTCACCCTTACGGAAACGGGGAAATCGCTGATACCCAGTTCTTCAATAATATCGAGAACCAGCCAGGTTACATCATTGGTGACATCGTTGCCGTTTTCATCAATGCCCGATAATATGATATTCTGATAATGCTGGGCATCGCCGGATTCCCTGGGAGGTGCCGAGCGGATCCATTCGCAGCCCTTAATAAAGAAGTGGGCCAGAATCTCCCTCGCTTCATCAATTGTAATAAGCTTTGAATCCAAATCCGATTTCAGGTAACCTCCGAGCATCTGGTCAATCCGCCCGATCCCTGACCAGTTCCCGGTCAGCCTTGTAAAAGCAAATGCAAACCACAGACTCTGCACTGCTTCATGAAAGCTTCCGGGAGGCTCGAAGGGAACATTTTTCAGGACAGTATAGTTGGGCGAATTCATTTCTTTTAATGCATCGAGATAGCGGGCATGCCACAAGCGCAATGACGATATGGTATTTTTCAGGCTTTCATAAAATTCCCGCTGGCAGTCTGGCACATTATTGTTTTTGAGATGTTCTTCAATTTCTTTCTCAATGCCGTTGATTCCTATTCTCAGCACTTTGTCAAATCCAAGGGTCAGGTGGCTGACGGAGGGCCACAGCGTTTTACCGTTTCGCGAAGCCGGAACTCTATGCAGGATCGCATCACCCAGAGTAGCCGCGCCGCTGATTTTTTCGTTTTTGCAAATGCGAATGGGGGCTTTTTCCGCGATCTCGCTTATAGCTATGTCATATTGTTTTAATGGCGATAAGTTATCAAATCCAGCAATATGGTCCAGCGAAACGCTAGGTGTTTCCATGGCTTCGTCGCCATATTTTCCCATGAGTGATTCCCAGGCAAATTCCCGCGTTTCCCGGGATAATCTGACAGGTCTTTTTTGGTTGGCAACGGCATAAAACTCCATATTTTGATCCCCTTTTAGGACAACAGGTATTTAGGCTTTCGATTAACTGATTAATATTATATGGTATAACATTATAATATACAAATTGAAATGTGACACTAGTTGGACAGAGGGACGATTCCAACCTGGGTGGGACACGGGGACGTTCCTGGTGGGACACGGGGACGGTTCCTGCGTCTGAGGAGGGACAGAGGGACGGTTCCTGTGTCCCAAGGATAAAAATTTTGTGCATGAAGCAATTCCTATCAAAAGGAAGAAGTACTCAGCCATGAGCATTAACTATAATTTGCCAAATGGGACAAGAGAACCGTCCCCTTGTCCCAAATTGGGACAGGAGAACCGTCCCCGTGTCCCAATGCGGGACAGGAGAACCGTCCCCGTGTCACCCGCGTCACGCCTGATAAACTTTCCAAAAAGTGTGCCGGGAAGCAGCCTGCCAAGCGCGAGGTAATTTTTTCGAGGTTATTCTTAACATTCTTAGTTGTATTAATTTTTTTTGGGACAAATTTGTATAAAAAATGATACAATTATTATATTAAAGTTGTTTGTTTGATTTTTTCATTGATTGTATGAACTGTTTATTTGTTTAATTTTATTTGAAAATTGTGCTGTTTATTTATATATTAATAAAGAATTGTTTGCTGGTATTTGTATAATTAAAAATTGTGCTGCTTTTTTGTATTAATTATATTAATTATGATATTGTATTGATCATTTGCATTAACTTATTTCATAAATTTATCTTGAGGTACTTTTATGAAAGTAATAATAACCGCGATAAGCCTTTACCTGTTTTTTGCAGTTATACTGACACAGTTTTTTGCCGCCTACTTTTTTTCCAAGGGCAGGACAAGCTATAGAAAAGCTTTTTCTGTCATGGTTATGTTTCTGAGTGTTTACTTGTTCGGATATATAATGATTATAAACAGCAACGATCTGCAGGAGATGATTTTCTGGAACCAGGTCCAGTACATAGGACTGCCTTTTATTTCGGTATTATGGATGCTGGTGGCGCTTCTTTATACAAAAGCCATTTATTTTCTGAAACTTCCCATGGGGATTTTATTATTTTCCGTGCCTGTGCTGACTTTCTTTATACGCCTTACAAATCAGTGGCATCATCTTTTTTATAAAGGCTGGGAAGTAAGGGAGTTTTTCGGCTACAAATCCCTCTACATGGAAAGAGGTTTCTGGTATTATATTCACATTTCCTACACGATATTGTGCCTGTTTCTTACCGTTATTATTTACTTAACAGGATACCTGAAGAACAAGGCCGGCTATACCAAGTCCCATTTCACTGTATTCCTGTTTGCTTCCCTGATCCCTCTCATTGGTATAGTGCTGGTTATTTTCACTTACAGTGAGCACAGGATAGATTATTCCGCCCTGGTAGTTCCCATTTCCCTGATTATCATAAGTTACGGCATTCTGAAATACGATTTTTTGGAAGTAAGAACCCTGGCCCGCGAGACGATATTTGAGAATAACCTGGATGGCATGGTGGTGCTGGGACCCGGAAAAAGGATAATAGATTACAACAAGGCTGCGGAGAAGTTTTTTCAGGCAATAAACATTACATTGAGCAACCGTCCCATTGAACATGTTCTGAAGTGCGAGCCCAAATTGCTGGAGATATTTGAAAGCGAGGACAACTGTAAATTTTCCCTTGTGATTGACGGGGAAGAGCGTTTTTACGAAATTGACGTGGTGTCCCTTGGAGATTCCCGGTATGGGAATATGAGCATGCTTAAATCTATCCGCGATGTGACGGAAGAAATAAAGATCCAGGAAAAGCTGAAAATCCTGGCTACAACGGATTCATTGAGCGGCCTGTATAACCGCGCGGAATTCATGAATTTGGCCAACAGGGAATTTGACCTGGCCAAAAGCAACCATGAGGAACTGTCAATATTGATCATGGATCTGGATAATTTCAAGTTAATCAACGATACCTTCGGGCATGCCGCGGGGGACGAAATGATTCGTGAAATAGGAAAGATTATTGCAAAGAGTTTCCGCAAATCTGATATAGCCGGCCGCATAGGCGGAGAGGAATTTGCCGTGATTTTAAGGAACACTTCCCTCGAGGACACGGTAAAGATAGCGGAACGGTTCCGGGAGACTGTGGCCGGGAGAAAAGTGATTTACGGAGGCCAGGAGATTTGTTTTACCGTAAGTATCGGAGTGGCGGCAATCTGTGGCAAGTCCGGCTGTATAAGCAATATTGAGGAAGTATTGAAAAGAGCGGATAACGCCCTGTACAGGGCAAAAGCCGGCGGGCGAAACCGTGTCGCAACCCTTGAAGCCGGGGGACGATGTGTTGCCTGTTTAAGTTAACCTTGGGAAATGCAGCTGCGGCAATTTACATATCATATGCACGGTGCTATAATTTTCATAAATGGGCATGGATTAAGGAGGAGAATGCGCCTTAACCGGTTATATCTGCGCATATGAAGAACAATGAAGAACAATTTTAAAGACGACTTATCAATAATGCTGAAAGGATATTTCATTGGCTCATCCATGAGTGTTCCCGGGGTGAGTGGCAGTACGATGGCCATTCTGCTGGGGATTTATGACAGGCTCATTAGTTCAATCAGCAATTTCTTAAAGGACATTAAGGGCAATACGCTGTTCCTGGTAAAGTTTTGTATTGGAGCCGGGGCTGGTATCGGCACGCTCTCATTTTTGATTAAATGGATGCTGGAAAGATTCCCGCTGCCTGTATCCGTATTTTTCCTTGGTGCGGTAGTCGGTGGCATTCCTTCACTGTATAGGAAGACGAGGGAATCTTCATTCAGGATATCTTCGGGTATTTATTTGCTGCTGGGCATGCTTATCGTAGTGTCCATTGGATTTATTCCGGCAGGAAGCATCGATGTCAGCATTGGTTCGGGATTTGTGCATTATTTGATGTTACTGATCACCGGTGTTGTAATTGCCCTTGCCCTGGTGCTTCCGGGCATCAGCACCTCCCATATGCTGCTGGTACTCGGTATGTATGATGCCATGCTTGCGGCGATAACGAAGTTCGACATCGTTTACATCGCAATTATTGGAATTGCGACGTTAATCGGGGTTTTCCTGATTACAAAGCCAATCGAATGGATTTTAAATACATTCCCTTACCAGACTTACTGGATGATCATAGGATTTGTAATCGGCTCCACTGCCGAGATTTTCCGCGACAAAATTTTGCCCGCAATGCCTGAAGAGACAAATGCGGCCTGGTGGACGGGTTTTGTTCTTATGTCCATAGCTTCCTTTGCACTGGGATTTATGGCTATTAAATATCTGTCTAAATATCAAAATGATTGAATATTGGCTTATGCCGGCGATGCGGTTAAATATGATAATATTAATATAATAATACGTTAGGATTTAATAATCGTTGAGTTTAGTGACACTTGATAGAAAGATTATAAAGTGCCTTGACATTTAATTCACTACTGAATATTATTCAATAGTAGATTTAATTCTCTACTGATTATTAATGATGGAGGATGATTGTGAATACGCAATATAAAAAAGGTGTACTGGAATTGTGTGTGCTGTCGCTGCTGAAAAAGCATGACTGGTATGGGTATGAAATATCCGAATTTCTGTCCAATTATATAAGCATAGCGGATGGTACAGTTTACCCAATTTTAAGAAAATTAAAAAGCGAAGGTCTGGTGACTACATATATGCAGGAAGAAAGCGGAGGACCACCACGCAAATACTATTCGCTTACAAAGCTTGGACGGGAAATTTACGAGAAAGAAAAGGCAGAATACCTGAAATTTGCTCAGGCTATAGCAACTTTATTGGATGATGATAATAATGACGAAGAATGAATTTTTGTCAAAGCTTGCGAACGAACTCAAAAGAAAAAATATCGCCGATGCTGCAGAAATTATTAGTGAGTATGAACAACACTTTGCTTTCAAAATGGCAGATGGTTTTTCAGAAGAAGAAATCGCTGCGAAACTCGGTGATCCCGTGATAATTGCCTCTCAATTTGAGAGTGGCGTCGTTAAAGGGATGTGAAATATTTTATTGAGAGGTGAAAATGTGAACAGAATTAAAGTTGCAGCAGGAGTCATTCTGGATAATGGCAAAGTATTAATCACCAGGCGTGCACCAAAGGAAAATTTCGCCGGGGGATGGGAGTTCCCCGGAGGGAAAATTGAAGATGACGAAACCCCCGAGGATTGCCTCGCCAGGGAGCTCAAGGAGGAGCTTAACATAGATGTTTCCATTGACAGATTTTGCGCAGAAGTAACTTACGATTACGGTGAAATTTGCATTAACCTGATTGCCTATTATTGCACAATAACAGGCGGGGAAATCCGGATGTCCGTGCATGATAATTTCAAATGGGTTGAGATAGCTGATTTGCTGAAATTTGAGCTTTTGCCGGCCGATGTCCTGATTGCTGAAAAAATAATGGATGATTGGTTGAAAAAATAATGAATATCTGATTGGAATAATAACGAATGTTTGCATGAACTATAAGGTGCATGAACTAAAAGGGGAGAAAAGGTAATGGCTGAACTGCCTGAAATTTTTTTGCTTGCGGAACAAATGAAAAAAACCCTGCTTGGGAAAACCATTCAATCTGTTACCCTGTTGCAGGAAAAATGCATTAACCTTCCGCCCCATGAGTTTCAAGAACGGGCAACCGGCGCAAAAATTGAGGATGTTCGCTATAAGGGGAAATGGATTATCACGAAGCTTAATAACGGAGAAAACATTCTATTATCCCTTGGTATGGGCGCAGATGTTTTTTATTTTGACAATATTAAAAACCAGGCCGGAAAGTTCCAGGTAAGAGTTGTATTCAGCGATGGTACCGGTTACACAATCCGCTTCTGGTGGTTCGGAAGATTTTTTCTCGTATCTGATGGTGAACTGGAATCGGAGCCAAATACAAAAGAAATCGGGATTGATCCTTATGATGAAAGATTTACTCCTGAATATTTTTCATCTCTCCTGAAGGGTAAAAAAACACAGGTCAAGGCATTTTTGCTGAACCAAAAGAATGTCAGCGGCATTGGCAATATGTACATGCACGACATTTTGTTCAAGGCTCGCCTGCATCCCCAAAAGAAAATATCGGAATTGAATGATGATGATATCAGGCGTCTTTATGAAAGTATAATGTACATACTAAATCTTTCACGGGAAAAGGGCGCGTTTGGGTATGAGAAAGATTTCTTCGGGCGAAAGGGAGGCTACACGCTGGATCAATTTCTTGTCGGGTACAAGGAAAACCAGCCATGCCCGGTTTGTGGTGAAAAGATAGCGTTAATAAAAACAGGCAGCACATCATCCTACATATGTCCTGCCTGTCAGAAACTTTAGCCGGGGATTTTTCATGGGAGCGTACCTGCGTCTCACCTTATTCTTGTTATAATTCTTGTTACAGCTTAAAGCCTTATGCTAAAGCGGTTTTCGCCTTTAACGAGTTTTTGGCATTGCCCGTTATATTCAAAGATCGCATCAGTTGACCCGTCTATTAATATACGGCAGTCTGCAGAAGCGTCATTTTTGGTTAATTCGACAGTTATCCTGCCCGATACTGTTTCAATAGAGCCCTTTATATAATTGAGTCCGTTTACGAACCGGGGTGAAACGGTAACAGAGCGAAAACCTGTACTGCCTTCATTCTGCCTGATGCCCAGGAAACCATAGAACAGGTATTTTACACAGGCGCCGAACATGGGATGATTATGGGAAGCGTTACCGTTCCAGGTCTCCCAGAATGTTGTTGCGCCGTTGTTTTTCATATAGCCGAAGGACGGATATTTGTCCTGCGTCAGCAGATCAAAGGCTGTCTGGGCATAGCCGTTTTCGAACAATACCTTTATAAGAATATCCGTGCCGAATATCCCCGTATCAAAAACCTTTGTTTTATTATATTTCTTCACGAGGTTTTCGAGCATTTCGGCATTACCCAGGTGTAAATCAAGGGCAAAGGCGTCCGCTCCCTGTACCGATCCGCAGAAGGAGTTGGTTTTTTCATCGTAATAGGTATCTACCAGGGCCTGCCTGGAAATTGCCATCCGATCGTCAAACTCAAAGAGGATACCCAGTATGGCCGCAATCTCTTTCATCTTCTCCAGTGAATTAATATAAAAGTACGTGTTTACGAAGGGCTCGGGCAGCACCGTGCGAGGGGGAGCGCACCAGTCGCCCAGGCACCAGCCGCCTTTCTCTTCCGAAACCACCAGGCCGTTTTCGGAATGGTTGTTGAGGTATTCAATGTATTTGACCATGTGGGGATAATATTTCTCCAGTACCTCTTTTTCTCCAAAATGCTTGTAATACCTGTACGGAACTTCCACGATGGCACTTCCCCAGCCGCCGGGACCACCTCCGCCGCCATAAAACGGCGCTGTATGCTGAACATGCCCCGTATTGGGATCTTGGCTGTCGGCAATATCCTGCATCCACTTTTTATAAAACAGGCGGCTTCCGAAAAGCAGCATGCCGGTATCGCAAACCAGCTGGCCGTCCCCGGTATATCCGAGACGTTCACGGTGGGGACAGTCGGAAGGCACCCCCAGGTGCGCATTGCACAAAAAGGTATTAACCATGGTTTTATACAGCCAGTTGAGCATTTCATTATCGCTTTCGAAGGAAGATGTGACAGGAATATCTGTATGTATTACTTCAACTTCCAGGGGCGTGGCATCGCCAAAGACCTGGAAATACCTGAATCCGTGCCAGTCAAACTCCGGCTTGAGGACAGCATTTCTCGGGACGTTAATATATGTATCTGCCTGGATCTGTTCCTTTCCGCCGGCGCTGTCAAAGGACAGGGAACTTTTGTCTTCGGTCAGTTCTTCCGCGTGTACTACCTTCACGGAGCCTCCGTCCTTGCCGTGGTATTGCAGCCTGACCCAACCCACGGTGTTTTCACCGCAGTCGTAAATGACAGAGTCGTTAAGCTTCCTTACAATGGTCGGCTTTAATGCGCGGATTTTTTTATCGGCAGGACAGGGTTGGAGTTCCATAACGGAAGGAGTGTCCTCCACTATTGATACTGCTTTCCAGCTGCTGTCGTTAAAGGCAGCAAGGCTGAAGCCAGGAAGTTTAAGACTTAAGTCGTGGGTTTCGCCAAAATATATATTATTCTCCGTAACATGGCTTTGGGTCCATTTGAGGGTTTCATCGGATACTATGTATTTTTCGCCGGATTTGGTTTTCAGTATTATGTTGAATATGAGCTTTGGCTTGCCGTACCAGAGATCTCCTTCAACATTGCGCTTGTTCTGGTTGTACCATCCGTTGCCCAAAAGAACCCCTATGCTGTTTTTACCTTCTGCAAGGTATGGGGTTATATCATAGCTGAGATAATAAATGCGATGCGTGAACGTGTCGTTAATCGGATACAGCAGTCTACGCCTGCCTCTTTCCTCATAATCCGTCCATGCAGGGACGAGGACGTCATCGGATACGCGTTTTCCGTTTATGTACAGTTGGAAGAAGCCCAGGCCGCATATATTGATCGTCGCTTCGGTAAAGTCTTTTGCTTCAAACGTTTTTCGTATGTATGGAGCTTCGCAGTCCCCGGCTCTTACCCATTTGGCCGAACCAAAACTCATTTGTTTCCCTCCAGTAGTCTGCACTTTTTTATCGTTTTTTACACTCCAATCTTACCCCAGCAACGTTTCCTTGTCCAAATTTTTTAAATTTCCTTAATTGCCTTCTTCAGGCGATCAAGACCCTGTTGCAGAACTGCGCGGGGGCAGCCTATATTAAAACGCTGAAAACCCTGGCCTCCGGCTCCGAAAGTCGGCCCTGACGACAGCCAGATTTTCGCTTTTTGCACAAGCAGGCGTTCCAGTTCCCTGTCAGGGAGTCCAAGTTTACTGAAATCAAGCCATACAAGATAGGTGCCTTCCGGCTCTACCATGTAGATAGCAGGCAGTTCATCGGACAGGAATTTACGGACAAGTTCAAGGTTTCCGGCCAAATAGCAAATCAGCTCATCGAGCCATTGCTCGCCTTTTTCATAGGCGGCCTGGCAGGCGATCATTCCCATAAGGTTGGGCTGGCTGTAACCGGTTCTCCTGAATTCTTCATTGAACAGCCGGCGAATCTCCGGGTTGCTTATAAATATGTTTGAAACCTGCAGTCCCGGCAGGTTGAATGTCTTGGACGGAGCTGTGCAGGTAATTGTGATATCGGCATATTCCGGTTTAAGACCTGCAAACACCGTATGCCTGTATCCGGGATACACGAAGTCCTGGTGTATCTCGTCAGAAATAACATACACTCCGTGCCTGACGCAAATATCGCCCATCCGCGTCAGTTCTTCCGCTGTCCAGACACGTCCGACGGGGTTGTGGGGACTGCACAGGATAAACAGCCTGACTTTTTCCTCCGCTATTAGCCGTTCAAATTCATCAAAATCTATCCCGTACCTTCCGTCGCGGTAAAGCAGGCGGTTGATGACAAGACGGCGGTTATTGACTTTAACTGAGCTTTCGAAAGGGTAATACACCGGCTGCTGGATCATAACCGCGTCACCGGGATTTGTCAGGGCGCGTATGGCCGTGCAGATGGAAAAGACCACTCCGGGTGATACTGCAAGCCATTCGGGCTGGATCTTCCAGTTGAACCTTTTGTCGTACCATTTAAAAATTGCGTTAAAATAGGATTCATCGATATCACTGTAACCGAAAATACCGTGGCTGATTCGTTTTGACATTGCCTCGAGAACTTCCGGCGGAGATTTGAAATCCATGTCAGCCACCCAGAAAGGAAGCGCGTCCACGGGCATACCCCTTTTTGCGGCAAAATCGTATTTTAGTGAATTGGTGCCGTGACGCTTAATTATTTCATCGAAATTGTACATAAATAATCCTCCGTCAACGATTGCTGTTTTTCGGCCCAGTCTGATTCAGAAACAGTGCGCCTTTCAACAGGCTGCGTCCTTCTTCATGCCTCAGGCTTATTTTGCTTTTAATATTATTATTCTCGGGGAAACTCTGTCAAGTGAGATACGGTTGGGACACGGGGACGGTTCTCCTGTCCCACATTTGGGACACGGGGACGGTTCTCTTGTCCCACACCCGGGACATGGAGACGGTTCTCTTGTCCCACTTTATCACATATCAATTTATATCAACTTGCGAATTATGGAAAAGCATTGTTACTCAACTGTACTCAAATATAACAGGGATCCTTTTGTTTAAACTGTGTACAGAGAATTACTCATAATTTGTGTAGATATTTGATGTGAAGACTATTATTGGATTGTTCATAATTGAAATATTGTGTTGTTACCAACCTTTCGATATTTACAGGGATATGGCAGCGGATTTTTATAAAATCAGGTACATTCTTGTACCATTATCTTAATCATGCGATTATTCTACCTTTCTTAAAAAATTCCATTTCTTAAAATTACTGATGACTCTTTAATAAGACATTATAAATTTATCATTTATATTAATAAAAAAACAGCAAAATGAAGAGTTAAAAGTTTAGGTAAATAGAAATTTTCGGAAAAGATATTATATACAAAATAAAAACAGACTACTATAAATTTACAAATATTGACAACCTTGCAATTACCTAGTAAAATATTGGCAAAGATTAAAATGTTAAATTTTGAAAGGGTATGGTATGCCAAGGCAAAAGCGTATTAAAAGTATCAGTGGATATTATCATATAATGTTGCGAGGAAATGAGAGAAGCAACATATTTAGAAACGATGAAGATAAACTTCGGTTTATGGAAATCTTATCTGCAAAGAAGACGGGAGACAAGTTCCATCTTCATGCTTTTTGTCTCATGGACAATCACGTTCATTTATTGTTAAGTGAAATGAAAGAGGATATAGCTACAGTAATAAAACGTATTACTGTAAGTTATGTTCATTATTTTAACAAAAAATATAAGAGAGTAGGGCATTTGTTCCAGGACAGGTTTAGGAGTGAAGCGGTGGATCAGGAAAGTTACCTGTTAGCTTTGGTGAGATATATACATCAAAACCCGGTAAAAGCGGGCATGGTTGAAAGAGCAGCTGATTACAAGTGGAGCAGCTATAATTGCTATATAAATACTAATCACTATTTTAGCCATTTATTAAATACTGATACCATTCTCAGTTTATTTGCCAAAGACAGAAATGAAGCTATCAGAAGATACAAAAAGTATATGAACGAGGATTGCAGTGAGAATTTTATTGACATTAACGATGAACAGGTCATGGATGAAGAAGAAGCGCGGAAATTGTTTCACGAGATGCTAGTGGAAGAAGGGATTCACAATAGATTTATCAAGTCTGAGGAAATTTCTGAAGGTTTGATTAAAATGTTCAAGGAAAAGACCAACTTGTCAGGGAGGCAAATTTCAGTTGTCACTGGCTTAAACAAAAACAAGGTATACAGAATCCTGAGCAAATGAGAATTTTTGATAATCCGTTTTTAGCATGATAGGAACTTGGGCTAATTTCTGCTTTACTAAAATTGAAAGGGTAATTGTTCTCATTTGGGACAGGAGAACCGTCCCCGTGTCCCGGGAGTGGGACAGAAGAACCGTCCCCGTGTCCCATTTCGATTTTGACACCTGCAACTTAAAGTTATATTATATTTTTGTGATTAAAATTCAACAAGGGAAGTGTGCGGGTGAGTCATATGCTGCAAGCGGACACCCTGAAATTTTTGCAAAAAGCTCAAAAGAATGAAATCACTGAATATCATATCTACTCAAAGCTGTCTTCCTACATAAAAAATGAGCACAACAGTAAAATTCTCGGGCAAATCGCACGGGATGAGCTCCGTCACCATGATAAGCTTAAAATGTTTACCGGAACGGTGAAAAAGCCTAACTCCCTGAAAGTGTTTTTTTACACTTTTATATCAATGATATTCGGCGTTACATTCGGCATAAAGCTCATGGAAAAAGGGGAGAGAGGCGCTGAAAAAGTTTACAGTGAACTTGGAAAAGACATCGAGGAATTCAGGAAAATGGCCGAGGATGAAGACAAGCACGAAAAGGAGCTTGTTGGGATAATAGAGGAAGAAAAGCTTAAATTTGTTGGTTCGATAGTCCTTGGACTCAATGATGCGCTTGTTGAACTTACGGGAACGCTTGCAGGACTTACATTTGCGTTGAAGAATACGCGCCTGATAGCCCTTGCCGGTCTCATAACCGGCATAGCCGCTTCACTGTCAATGGCGGCGTCAGAATACCTTTCAGCACGGACGGAACAGGACAATTCCCACGCGCTGAAATCATCATTTTACACGGGCGGGGCATACGTTTTCACCGTCGCCTGCCTGGTTTTGCCCTACCTTATTTTTCCAAACTATGTAGTAAGCTTGATATTTACAATCGTAGCTGCCATTTTGATAATATTCGTTTTTAATTTCTATATATCCGTAGCCAAGGATCTTTCATTTAAATCGAGATTTTTTGAAATGGCCGGCATCAGCCTTGGTGTAGCTGCCATTTCCTTTATAATTGGACATTTCATCCGGCTGTTCCTTGGAGTCGATGTTTAGTTTTAGAATATTACTGCATTATTAATAGTTTAATCTATTGAATTACAAAGAAGTTTAATCTATTGAATAACAAATAACTTTAATCTAACGAATATCAAATAATTTAGTTGATTGCTCATGACTTCAGTTACTGGGATTAAGGCTTATTTGACCTGTGGCTGAATTATTGCCGGCCAGGCCATCTTCCAGGCTTTTCTTATAAAGCTCCATCGCAGCCGATGTATATTCGTTGCCGTAAGTCTTCAGCATTTCGGGAGTTCCGTATTTTTCCCTGATTTCTTCGGTGTATATAACACCGATGCGCTGCCATTTTTCTTCCGCACCCGAGAAGTCCAGCACCTTTTGTATTTTTTCTCCTTCAGTATTCTGAAACTTGTCTGCATTTTCAGCATACAGGCGAAATTCAAACAGCCACATCTGGATATCTTTAGTGAGGCTTGCGGTACCGGTACTGATACGGGTCAATGAGCGGATTGAAAATTGAGCAGGCAGCAGGCCGAGGAGCTTAGTTTATAACTTATAGACCAAAATGTCAACAAAAAGGCATTATTTTGAGAAATTGCTTAAAATCATGCCTTTTGAATCATTGATAATCTGGGAACTCGAGGGTGGGATGGGAGAACCGTCCCTGAGTCCCGCATGTATTGGAACCGGGACAAGAGAACCGTCCCCGTGTCCCGGGAGTGGGACAAAGAACCGTCCCCGTGTCCCTGATAGGCACCCTTGGTCCGTGAGACCGGACGGGACAGCCGTACCGGCGTCTCACAGGAGGCCGAAGAGTTTGAGCAGCTTTTGCCAGAAGTTCAGTTTTGCGGGCTGCTCATTGGGGGTTTTTGGAATTTCGGGCGCGTTTACGGGTTTTGTCTTAAGCACGAATTGAACGGCAGATACGTTGGTGTTTTTTTCTGATACAAAAGATGCCGTTTTATTTTCACCGAAAATGCCGGAGAGGATTTCATTAATCTTTTTATCTATTTCAGAATCCATGCCCGTTGTGCCTTCCTTAAGCTTTCGCGTTCCTGCCCTGTAGGAAGCAAGGCCGTCGCGCAGCTTCTTAACGGCGGCGTTCAATTCTGCTCCGCCGTCGTAAAGTTCATTAGCCGCGGCTGTTATTGTCGAGGCGGAATTTTTGAACTCAGAAATTCCAGACACCAGCTGTGAAGCTCCGTCATCAAGTTTGGCCACTCCGTCGAGATAGCTTTTAAGCCCCTGAGTAAACTGGATTACACCGTCAAGCTGAGTTTTGACGGTTTCGAGACCGGGAACCGATGATAACACCGCGCCGTAGTTTTCGGGCGTGAGGGAAGGCAATCCAAACCCGGCAAGCCTTGAATTGACGGTATCAAACACGGCCTGCTGTATCGCCAGCGCACCGGCCATCAGAGAGTCATTTTGCTTTGCCAGTTCGGATAGACCTTGCTTTATCTGAGACGCTCCCGCGTCCAGTTTATCTGTGCCCGCGGAGAGCTGTACAAGCCCATCCCTGAAGGCTTTCAGCCCATTGATGTATTTTTGCATGCCGTCCGACAGGCTGCTGACACCGTTTAGCAGTTCAGAAGCCCCGTCATCAAGGCTTTTTACGGCCTTGGCAAGTTCGGAAATCTGTTCGGAAAATGCGCTGCTGTCTACATTCAAATTAAGAGCGAGCCTGATGCCGTTTATGGTAACCGGATCCATTTCAAAATCCCGAACATCTGCTTCAACGACGATATTTGCATCGTTGCCCGGCAGAATGGTGTAGGCGAGCTGCTTTTTGCTTCCTGCTTCGGCTATCGTGGCATTTTCAGCCTTTATGCCGGTACACAGCCTGCTGTCCAGCGAGAATGTGACCTGCAGGGCATAATTGTCGAAAAAGATGCTGTTGACTTTTTTATTTCTTTTAACGGACATTTCAATCCTCAGGGCGCCGCTTTTGCCGCCGAGATCCTGCCCGGATATTTCTTCACCGTCCAGGAAGTATTTGATGGCAATATCCCACGGAAGTTCGCGGTTTTCAAGCGTTCCCTGGTAATAGAACCTTTCGGCTTCAGTGCTGATGGTAATTTCATCATCATTGACGTTTATCTTCTCGGACGTAGTCAGGTTCCGAACTTCGGAATAACGACCGTAATCGATGATTTCTCCGCCGTCAAAAACATTCACAGCGTACAGGTTGTCAACACTTCCATCAAGATTAAGAATTCCGTAAATGACTTCCTCTTTCAGAGACGGGGTTTTTGACGGAGAGTTGTTTTCCGCCGATGACGGAACGGTTTGTATCAGTAACAGTGTAAGAATTAATGCAAATGAGAGAACCCTCTTTATATGTTTCATATATATCACTCCTCCGGTTAACGGCAATTTTTACTCGTGCATTTACTGATTATGTTTATTTTTTCATGTGTTGTCCGGTTACTTTGCTTCATGCATTACGCGGTTATTTTCAGCTTTAGGCTTTGTGTGGCCGCCTTTGCTTAATGCATTGTCCGGATTTTTTGATTTATGCTTTGATCCGGTTGCCTTTCATGCATTACCTGGTTATCTTTGCTCCATGCCTGCCCGATATTCTGCGTTTTTACTCGATGAGATTTTGTCCGCTGTAGCCGTTCTTTTTAAACTTGCTTTTCAGCGTTGTTCTCCGGATTATTTCATCAAACAGCACGAGCAGTGCTGGCAGTACAAAAGACACCATGGTAAAGGACAGGATCGTTCCCCTGCCGAGCAGCGTTCCAATGTCGGATATGATGGGGTTGGCCGAAGTAAATGCCATTGAATATCCGGCCATTGACAGAATTCCTGCGGATATCAGTATGGCAACGAGGTTGTCTTCTATTGTTTTCCTCATGGCGTCCTTTTTGTAAAGGGCAGCCCTGTTGTTTATATAATTGTTCGTGAACAGTATCGCGTAGTCAACCGTGGCTCCGAGCTGGACGGTGCTTACAATCAGGTACCCGACAAAGCTCAGTGCATTTCCGGCAAAGTACGGGAAGGACAGGTTGATCCAAATTGCCGCCTCAATCGTGAAAATTAAGAGAAGTGGCAGTACAAGGGAACGGAAAGTAAGCAGCAAAACGATGAAAATGCCTCCAATAGCCATCAGATTGACTACGGTCGTGTCGACGGATACAACATTTTTCATGTCATACAGCGTGGCGCTCTGCCCTGCAAGGTAATACGAGTCATAGTGCTTCGCGGCGGTATCCATGATATTCTGAACGGTTGTAAAAGCGTCTTCACCTTCTTCTTCGGTGTCCGTATATATAAGTATCCTTGCATAGTTTTCCGAATAAAACTGTTTTGCAGCGTCTTCAGGAACATATTCACGCGGGATCTCGGAGCCGACGGAAGTGATATAGGAAACAACGCCGGTCACATGAGGTATATGGGAAAGCTCGTCACAAAGCTCCGATTCTTTACCCGGGTTTTCTTTCGGAACCAGCAGGGCGAGCATGTTCTCCTCGCTGAATTTCTCTTCGATGAGCGATGTATCTCTTTTAAGCCTGTCAACATCGGTAACGACGCCGCTGCCGTATATAAATTCGACATTGGACTGGGCAAGAAATGCCGGCACAACGATCAGCAGGGAAAGCACGAGAAACGGTATCCTGATTTTCATTATCACGCGCCCTGCTTTTCTGAAACTCGGCATTATCATCCTGTGCCTTGTTCTGTCAATTACCCTGTAGGTGAGCAGCGTGACGACGGGCAGGAACACCATGACGGAAACAAAGCTGAGCGCAACACCCTTGAACAGGTTAAGCCCCAGATTCGCACCGATGCCGAAACGCATAAACATCAGCGCTGCAAAGCCAATTAACGTTGTAACGGCGCTTGCAGCGACAGTGGAAAGAGACCGCTTCATTGCGAGAACCATTGCTTTTGGTGCATAATGGCTTGCACGCAGGTCATTGAAGCTGTGAAGCAGGAAAATCGCGTAGTCCATGGACACGGCAAGCTGCAGAATGGGGCTCACTGTCAGCGTTATGAATGATATTTCATTGAATATGATGTTTGTTCCCATGTTGATCACAACTGCCACACCAATGGCCATCAGGAACAGCAGCGGCTCAATCCATGAGGTGGTCGAAATCAGCAAAATGATTATTATAATGGGCAGCAGTATTGCCAGTGCCTTGAGAACTTCTGTAACCGACATTTCCTGTATTTTTGCTATATTTACGGCTTCTCCCGATGCAGCGTTGTTTTCGCCTATCAGTTCATAAATGGCATCAATGGCTTTAGCTTCTTTTCCGCTTTCAACGGTCAGGGTCAGCAAAGCGTTGTTATCCTTGTAGTAGTTTTTTACTACGGAGAAATCCAGGAACTCAAGGGGCGTAGTTTTCAGCGTGTCAAGACCGACAATGTCGTCAAGCCAGGTCACTGAAGCGACCCCGTCAATTGCCGATAATTTTTCCTTGTATTCCAGGACTTCTGTTATTGACACATTTGTAAGCAATACCTTCGCATTGGGAAGCTCATCGCCGAATTCATCCTTAATTACCTCTATTGCGACGGTGGATTGCGCGTCTTTAGGCAAATAATCGACGATGTTGTAATTTACCGGGACCAGCGGTATTAAAATGGCACTGATTACAGCGACGACCAGGAAGACAGATAGTACAGTTTTTTTGTGCTTAACAATTGATTCGAAAAATGTTTCCATAGGCCCCTCCCTTGATAATAAACATTGTGTTGACAAATCGTTGCATATATAGTTTAATGACACCGTGATAATAATACAACAAACAGATAATTAATAAATGTTAGTTGTTAAACACAAAGAGCCCAAGTGATTAAAAATTTACAATTTTTTAATAATTGGAGGGTTGTCATTGAAAAACCAGAAGATTGACAGAAGGGTCAAATATACCAGGATGGTGATAAAGGAAGCTTTTATAGACCTGCTTGAAAAGAAAGACATTTCCGAGATTACCATCAAGGAGATCTGTGAGAATGCGGACATAAATCGTGCGACCTTTTATGCGCATTACAATGACCAGTATGATTTGCTGCGAAAAATAGAGGACGAGTTTCTTGACAATATCAAGGAATATCTTGACATGCTTGACAATATCAGGGATTATCACGGCGAACCGGGGCGTAAAAGCAAACAGGCCGACCATGTGCTGCTCGCTGAGAAAATTTTCGAATACATAAAGGAAAACGCAAAACTCTGCAAGCTCCTGCTCAGCGAACGCGGCGGCCTGCATTTTCAAAAAAAGGTCATGAAGCTAGTATACGACCCGATTATTTCTGAATTGACCAAAAACAGCGGCGTAACGAAAGATGAAGCCGAATATGTATATTCGTTTACCATAACCGGGTGCGTCGGGTTTGTGCAAAAATGGCTTGACGATGACATGAAAAAATCAACGCATTACATGGCGGAAACGGTTATAAAGCTTACGATGGGGCTGATAGACCTTCTGAAGGGAAAATGATATGAGGGGAGGGACACAGAGACGAGGCGGGACACGGGGACGGTTCCTGCGTACCATGGGTGGGACATGGGGACGGTTCCTAGGACACGGGGACGGTTCCTGTGTCCCATTTGATATGGCTGAAAATTTTCAACCACTTGGGTAAATTTTGCCTTGAGCACACATTTTCAGGATCTGACTTCTCCTGGAAAGAGAACGGTCCCCATGCATGCCGGGACAAGAGAACCGTCCCCGTGTCCCGGGATTGGGACAAGAGAACCGTCCCCGTGTCCCGCGCCCGTGTCCCGCGCAGTCAAGTTTTGACACTTTTTTTCCGACATTGTATTATTACATTAAAAGAAAGGGGGACAAGCGATGAAGAAACTGAAAATAGCGGACGGAATACACATGCTTACAATGAACGTTGAAGATATACTGTTCGAAGGCATATGGGAGATTGCTAACGGTGTGACGCTTAACTCTTACATTGTCCAGGGGGAAAAGACCGCAATCATTGACGGAGTGATCGGTTGGGACGGGGTGCCCGAGACCCTTTATAAGAACCTCGAAGAAATAGGCGTTGCGCCTCAAAGCATAGATTACCTGGTTGTAAATCACATGGAACCGGACCATTCAGGATGGATTTCAAATTTCCGCAAAATAAAGGATGATTTTACGATAGTATGCACCGACAGGGCGGCCAGGATGGTATCTTCCTTTTATGGCGAAGATAAAATAAGGGTAGTGAAGGAAGGAGACACGCTGGACCTCGGAAAGGGCAAGGTGCTGAGTTTCCACCCGGTGCCGAACGTGCACTGGCCTGATACCATGTACACTTACGAGAGGGATACCAAAACGCTTTTCTCGTGTGACATGTTCGGGGCTTTCGGAAGGATGGGAGAGCACTGTTTCGACGACGAGCTTACGCCCGAAGAGGAAGAGTTCTTTGAGTTCGAGGCGATAAGATATTATTCCAATGTCATGGCGACATTTACGCCAAGCCTGAAAAAGGCGATTGAGAAGGCAAGATCGCTGGATATAAATATTATAGCGCCGGGGCACGGACCGGTTTACAGGAAAAATCCGCAGAAAATTATAAATGACTATTGCAGGTATTCACAGTATGCTGAAGGAGCCGGCAAAAATGAAATTGCGATACTATGGGGCTCAATGTACGGAATGACCGAGAAAGCGGTTAAACATGTCGAGGAAGTGCTAAGGAGGGAAGGAGTCCGGTACAGCAAGCTCCAAATGCCGCTGAAAAGTGAAAGCGAAATGGTGGCGACCGTTTTCAGGGCGGCCGGCGTAATTATTGCAGCCCCGACTTATGAGTACAAGCTTTTCCCGCCTGTCGCAACGGCATTGAATGAACTCGGCAGAAAAAGGATAACGGGCAAGGCGGCATTCAGGTTTGGCTCCTACGGGTGGTCCGGCGGTGCGGAAAAGGAGTTAAAAGAGATACTGGAAAGGAATAATATGAAATGGGATTTCATTGAGTCCGTGGAGTTTGAGGGAGCTCCGAGGCAAGAGGATCTTGCGCGGATAGAAGCAAGGGTGCTGGAGCTGATAAAGAAAATGGGCTCGAAAGTTGTGGAATAAAAGCAGGAAAAGTTGTGTGAAATGAATAAAAATCCGGAGGTGTTATCATGCCGCATGTAATTATCAAGTGCTATCCCGGCAGGACCGAGGAACAGAAAAAGAAATGCGCCGACAGGGTTGCGCAGGACATAGCCGAAATCATGGGATGCGACCTGTCGCACGTATCGGTTGATATCCGCGAAATCCCGAGAGAGGAATGGAAGCAGAAAGTCTGGGATGTGGATATTGCTCCAAACGAAAAGGATCTTTATGTAAAACCGGGTTATACGTGCGAATAAACCCGGGGCTATAATTTGGCATCAGCATATGCAGGTTTAACAATCGCATTTACATGCAGGAAACCCCCCATAAGTTAAGTTATGGGGGTAATTTTTTATAGAATTCTTTAGCTGTTTTTGCAATTCCGTTTCCCTTAAAATGTGATGGGAAAATGATTAGGTCCTTTTTTGCCGTAGCAAAAAGAGATATAATCGAAGTAGTTAATTATGCTAATTAAGGCAAAGTGTGCAGGGAGAAGCAATATGGAAAAGTATTTTTTGGCTGTTGATATCGGCGCGTCGAGCGGCCGACATATCCTGGCGCATCTTGATGGCGGGAAAATCAGGCTCGAAGAAATCTATCGCTTTCCCAACGGCATGATTGAACGCGACGCGCAACTGGTCTGGGACATTGAAAGGCTTTTTGAAGAAATCAAGGCAGGAATGAAAAAATGCGCTGAAGCCGGTAAAATTCCCGTAAGCATGGGAATTGACACCTGGGGAGTTGATTTCGTCCTGCTTGACGCACAGGGAAATATTATCGGCAATGCCGTTGCCTACCGCGACAACCGCACCGCGGGAATGGACAGGGTTGTTTATGAATTCGTAGATGAAACAAAACTGTACGAAATAACGGGAATTCAAAAACAGATATTTAACAGCATATATCAGCTGATGGCAATTAGGGTGAAGAACCCGGAGCATTTGCAGAAGGCGGATAAAATGCTCATGATTCCGGATTATTTACATTACAGGCTGACAGGAGTTACTTCTTCAGAATATACCAATGCTACAACTACCCAGCTGGTGCATCCCGGGACAAAGGACTGGAACTGGGACTTGATTGAGCTGCTCGGTTATCCGAAGCATATTTTCCAGCCATTGCGCCAACCGGGATCTGAACTGGGTGAGCTTTCAGAAGAGGTCCGGGCAGAAGTGGGATTTAACTGCAAAGTCGTGCTGCCGGCCACCCATGACACGGCGTCAGCGGTTATTGCGGTTCCCAGCGCTGATGAAAACTTACTGTACATCAGTTCCGGCACCTGGTCGCTCATGGGAACGGAACTTGCGGAAGCCAACTGCTCATTGCAGAGCATGAAATACAATTTCACAAACGAAGGCGGGTATAATTACAGGTTCCGATTCCTGAAAAATATAATGGGATTGTGGATGATACAGAATGTCAAAAAAGAAATGGACGAAAACATCTCATACGGTGAATTATGCGAGCAGGCTTCCAGGGAAACGATTGCGTCCATAGTTAACTGCAATGACAGCCGCTTTTTTGCTCCCGCGAGCATGTGCAAGGAAATTCAGAAGGCCTGCGAAGAAAGCGGGCAGCAAGTTCCCGTGACGCTGCCCCAGATGGCCGCGGTGGTTTACCGGAGCCTCGCCCACTGCTACGGGGAAACCCTGAAGGAGATAGAGCAGGTAACCGGCAAAACCTTTTCGCAGATAAATGTAATCGGTGGAGGCGCCAATGCCGGGTATTTGAATGAATTGACGGCAAAGGCGACGGGCAGGACAGTGTGCGCGGGACCCGACGAGGCTACGGCCATCGGGAATATCGCGGTGCAAATGATTGCGGCGGGGGAACTCGGAGGCTTGAAGGAGGCAAGGGAGTGCATTGCGAATTCCTTCCGGCCGGTCGTGTATGAAGCCGTATAAATCTGTATTAAGGTCCTTTTGGTGTAAGATTAACGCCTTTTTAGTATAAGATTAACGTCCTTTTTGGTGCAAGATTAAGCCTTATGGGGAGGTATGCGCATGAAAGACAGGTTCGAGTATGCAAAACGCAAATACGCGGAAATCGGTGTGGACGTGGAAGCGGCGATGGAGCGGTTGAAGGAGGTTCCCGTGTCAGTTCACTGCTGGCAGGGGGATGATGTGACGGGTTTTGACTACAAGGGACCCCTGACGGGCGGCATCCAGGCCACGGGCAACTACAGGGGGAAAGCCACGACGCCCGAACAGCTCATGCAGGATATGGATTTTGCAATGCGCCTGATGCCCGGAAAGAAAAAATTAAACCTGCACGCCTGTTACGCGATATTTGAAGATGGCGAGTTTGCCGACCGCGACAGGCTCGAGCCTAAACATTTTGCAAAATGGGTGGAATTTGCGAAAGAAAGAGGCCTTGGCATAGATTTTAACCCGACTTTCTTCTCCCACCCGAAGGTGAAGGACGGACTGACGCTGTCAAGCCCGTGCGAAGAGACAAGGAAGTTCTGGATTGAGCATGGGAAGGTATGTATCAGGATATCCGAATACTTTGCGAGGGAAACCGGGATCCCGTGCGTTATGAATATATGGACCGGCGACGGGTACAAGGACATTCCGGCCGACCGGATGGGACCGAGACTTCGCTACAGGGAATCAATAGAGGAAATTCTTTCGGAACCTTTTGACAGGAACCTGGTAAAACCATGCATAGAGTCGAAAGTATTTGGAATAGGCGTTGAATCATATACCGTGGGTTCGGCGGAATTCACGCTGCTGTTTGCGGCTTTCAACAAGGGCTGCATCCCCCTGATGGACAACGGGCATTATCACCCGACCGAAACGGTTTCGGACAAAATTCCGGCGCTTCTATGCTATTTCCCCGAAATAGCGCTGCACATCACGAGACCCGTAAGATGGGACAGCGACCATGTGCTGCTGTTTGATGATGAAACAAGGGAAATGGCAAAGGAAATTGTTCGTTGCAACGCGCTGGAGCGCGTGCATATGGCGCTGGACTTTTTCGACGCGAGCATTAACCGCATAAGCGCATGGGTTGTGGGGTTCAGAAGCTGGCAGAAGGCCCTGCTGTATGCGTTGTGCCTGCCCCATGAAAGGCTTGCGAGGTTGCAGGATGAGAACAACATGACCGAATTAATGATGCTGCAGGAGGAACTGAAAGTCTATCCGTTCAGCGATATCTGGGAAGAATACTGCGACAGGTGCGGGGTGCCCGAAGACTGGTTCGGACGCATCATGAAATATGAAGAGGAAGTATTGGCTTTAAGATAAAATAAATACCTTAAGATAAAAGAAATGAATGAGCAGGAAAAAGCCAGGGGACTGAGAAGGAAACAAGTCAGTGGACTAAGATAAGGGAACAAGATAATGGACCTAGATAATGTTAAGATAAGAGACTAAGATTAAGGAACAAAGATAAGAGACAAAGGCAGGAGACAAAGGGCAATGAGACTTCTGGACGCAGATTTTGCAAAGGGATTTATAAGAATGTGCAATGACGGATGGGAACAGGGCTGGCACGAGCGCAACGGGGGCAACCTGTCCTATCGCGTGAAACCCGAAGAAGTTGAAATGGTAAAAGAAGATTTCACGCCGGGAGATTGGCAGCCAACCGGAATAAAGGTGCCGGGCCTTGCGCGCGAATATTTCCTGGTTACCGGAAGCGGCAAGTATTTCCGCAATGTAATAATTAACCCGGAAGATTCCATGGGCATGATAGAGCTCGACGATACGGGCGAGCGCTACAGGATAGTATGGGGCCTGGCCGATGGAGGCAGGCCGACTTCGGAACTGCCCACCCACCTGATGAACCATGAAGTTAAAAAAATGGCGACGGGCGGAGCATACCGCGTGATTTACCATGCGCATACTCCCAATATAATAGCGCTGACTTTTGTATTGCCGCTTAAAGATGAGGTATTCACAAGGGAACTGTGGGAAATGGCAACGGAATGCCCGGTTGTATTTCCCGCCGGCGTGGGCGTTGTACCATGGATGGTTCCCGGTGGAAGGGAAATAGCGATAGAAACCAGCAGGCTGATGAAGGAATATGATGTCGCCATTTGGGCTCACCATGGAATATTTGCGGCGGGAGTGGACTTTGACAGCACATTCGGGTTGATGCACACCGTGGAAAAAGCCGCCGAAATCCTGGTCAAGGTTTTGTCCATTCAAAAAACAAAACTTCAAACCATTCAGCCGGACGATTTCAGAAAACTTGCGAAAGAATTCGGAGTCACATTGCCTGAAAAATTTCTGTATGAATAGGCTCACGTGTGGCACGGGCGGGACACGGGGACCGGGACACGGGGACGGTTCTCTTGTCCCACTTTCGGGACATGGGGACGGTTCCTGTGTCCCACTTTTAGTTTCTGGAGCTTTATTTCTTTTCTTAAAGATTATGACGATCATAAAAAGCTCATGAAGATTTAAGACATTCCTAAAATATCATTACAGTTGAAAAGTTTTAATTTCTGTTTCGTTTTGTTTTCCCCGGATTCTGTAGTCTTTTTGAGGAATTTATTCTTTAACTAATTTATTCTTTGACTATTTTAATCTTTGACTAATTTATTCTTGACTTTCCCTTTCATGCCTTAATGCCGCCATTTTATATGTTTTTAAGAGTCAGAACACTTAGGGGTACATTTAGTTAAATCAGTGAAAAAAGTAAAAAAACTGTACGCAATTTTGCATACCGAAATGAGGTCATCAAAGCTCTTAAAACCGTTGCTGTGTATTACATTTCCTTGTTGGAACCCCAGTGCAATTCGTAATTATTAATGGTACAGGTAAACTGTCCCCATGTCCCATTTACCGTGACCCGACTGCTTCTGGCCGGGACAGAAGAACCGTCCCCGTGTCCCTGGCTGGGACAGAAGAACCGTCCCCGTGTCCCAGAAGAACCGTCCCCGTGTCCCACCCGTGTGTCCCAAGAATGCCGTTCCAATGTCCCGGTCGCCGTGTTACTCCCGATTTTTCACAAAATGTTTTTTTATTCTTAACAATTTTGTTACAATATCACGATAAACTAAATCCTGAATTTAATATATAAGGAGAGACATGCCAATGTATGTAGTAAAAAATGCATGGAAAAGCATCGTCAGGTCAAAAGGCCGCAATATCCTGATAGGAATCGTTGTGGTGCTGATTGCGGTTTCAAGCTGTGTTGCATTGGCAATCCGAAGCTCGGCAGACAAGGTTGTGGAGAATTTCAAGGAAACGAACGATATAACTGCGACAGTCCGGCTTGACCGCATGGCCATGATGAGGGACGCGCAGACAAGGGGAGCGGATATTCGCGAGGCGCTGGTTGATATACCCACGCTTACCATTGAGGAAATCAAGAAATACGGGACATCCAAGTATTTAAAAGATTATTACTACACAATTGAGGCGACCTTGGACGCAAAAGACATTGAGCCGGTCGACATAAGCGGTTGGATATCAGGTCCTGCCATAATAAGGGGTTTTAACAATCCGGACAGGAACCAGGGCGGAAACCAGGAGGGAACCCAGGGAGGAAACCAGGGAGGAATCCGAAACCCGTTCCGCGATTTCCAGGGACCTGTTATAATGTTCGGTAATTTCAGGGTGAGGGGATACAGCTCAACATCAGCGATGACCGAATTTGTTAACGGCACATGCAAGATTACGGAGGGCTCAATGTTTGAAGACGGCGAAACCGGCAATGTATGTGTCATTACCGATGAGCTTGCCAAGCTAAATGATCTCACGGTCGGAAGTAAAATCACCTTTACAAATCTGCTCGATGAAACGAAAACTTACGAATTCACGGTAGTGGGCATATATACGGACACTTCGTCAGGCGGCGACAGCAGGATGTTCCAGAATCCATTTTCCGATTCGGCCAACACGATAATAACGAACGCCGACGCCCTTTACAACATTGTCAGGGAAGCCCAGGAGCTGAGCGAAAGTTCAGGCTCCGGCGGCAACAGGGCATTTACGAATTTAATAAATCAGGTTACACCGACCTTCATACTCAAGGATCCCGACAGCGTCGACGCATTCAGGGAAGATCTTGAGAAAATGGGCCTTAATCAGTATTTTACACTGGAAACAAATCTCGATGCCTTTAAGGAAAGCTTAAGGCCGATTAACAATCTGACATCCTTTGCGACTACTTTCCTTCTTCTTGTGCTGGCCATCGGCAGCGTCATTCTCATTGTCATCAATTTTATAAATATCAGGGAAAGAAAATATGAAATCGGCGTTTTGAGGGCAATAGGAATGAAAAAGCACAAGGTTGCGCTTCAGTTTGTAAGCGAGCTTTTCATTGTCACGTTCATTGCGTTTATTGTCGGTTCGGCAATAGGATCGGCAGCATCGGTCCCTACGGCAAATTTCATGCTTAAGAACCAGTTTAATGCGCGGCAGGAGCAGCAACAGCGAATCAACAGGAATTTCGGAAGATTCGGAGAGTTTGGAGATAATAGACCCGACGTACGAAGCGGTTCCGGAATATTTGGCCCGAGGTTTGAGAGGCCTGCATTCGGACGGTTCCAGGGAATAAACGAATTCTTCGGACTCCGCAGCGGCGCGAACTATATTACCCAGATAAATGCTGTAATTAATGCCGAAGTAATTGCCCAAATGGCGCTGATTGGCATTTTGCTCGTACTGTTCAGCAGCAGCGTCGCGATAATATTTATACTGAGATTTGAACCACTGAAAATCCTGAGCAACAGGTCGTAAACGAGACATTTGAGAACTGGGAGAAGTTTTTTGGCACGAGGGGACTGGGACACGGGGACGGTTCTCCTGTCCCAGGTTGGGACACGGGGACGGTTCCCTTGTCCCAGCCCTGGTACACAGGGACGGTTCCCTTGTCCTGCCTGTTATAGAATGATGAATTTTTGGTTTCGAGTTATAAATTTTTCTTTATATATATAAATCAGTTATTTAAAAAACAGTTTTATAAATCAGTTGCTGGAAAGGTCTGATAATAACATGGGCATTCTGACAATAGAACACCTCAGTTATTCCTATGACGGAAGGAAAAAAGTCCTGGACGATATAAACCTTGAGTTTGAAAAAGGCAAAACCTATGCCATCATAGGCAAATCCGGCGCGGGCAAGACAACCCTTCTTTCATTGATTTCAGGCCTTGCGTCATACAAGGAAGGCAGGATACTGTATGACGGCAAGGATATCAGCAAGATTGACAAGGAGAAGTACAGGAGCCGCAACATTGGGGTAATTTTTCAGAATTTCAACCTGCTGCCCCATTTGACCGCCCTTGAAAATGTCATACTGTCACTTGACGTTTCCGAGCTGAAAATAAAGGATAAAAAGAAGCATGCGCTGGAGATACTCGGCAAGGTCGGCCTTGATGAAGAGAAGGCGAAAAGGCGCATATTAAAGCTTTCGGGCGGAGAACAGCAGCGCGTGGCCATTGCAAGGGCACTGTCGTACGATCCGGATATTATTCTTGCCGACGAACCTACAGGGAATCTTGACCGCGAAACGGCTCAACAGGTGATGGAAATTTTCAAAACTCTTGCAAGGGATTATAACAAATGCGTAATCATTGTCACCCATTCACCCATGGTATCACAGAGTGTTGATGTTGTTTACAGTTTACAGAAAGATGAAAAAATCCAATAGAACAGCTCTATAATTCGAATTGGCGGAAGGGACAGGCATAAAAAGCCCACGTTACTGGAGAGACAGGAGAACCGTCCCTGTGTCCCGCTGGTGGGACAAGAGAACCGTCCCCGTGTCCCACCCATTTTTTGTGTACAAAATTATGTTATTATGTATAAAATATAATTGAGACGGTATGCATGCGGGGTGTTGAGGTTGAAACGGTTTGTTTTTTTGCTGATGCTCGTAATGGTTATGTTGATTCCGACCGGCTGAGAAATGGCGGAAACTAAGGGGAAACCGCTTTCGACATCTTTTGATTCGCTTATCCAGGAAGAAATTGCGAAGAGAATGGGAATTACTACTGCGGAGACAGGAGACAAGCCGGGGGAGGTAGTAGATAAGCCAGGCACGGAGTATAAGGATACCCTGGGAGCGTTTTCGCAGACGACGATTTCGGCTGCTCATGAGATTTTAAACCGGTTCCTGGAACCTGAAACTGAGCTGGAAATGATTTCTCGCAAACAGTTGATGCAGGAGATTGAGAAGCTGGAAAAAGACTGGAGAAAAAACCTTGAAGTAATAAAAAAGTACAGCGACATACCTGCCGTAGAAGCATACATAAATGATGTCAACACGGCATTCGAGAAAGTGCGAAAAGCGTCAGTATTCAACCGAAAACCTTTGCTGGAAGCCCACAACATATTCCACGACCTCGAAAGCATATGGACAAAAACGGATCCGCCGCGGTACGGAGTGACAGAAACGGGGAAAGTCTTAGCAAAATGACTGAATAAATCCCTAAATGAGTTTGCATAAAAGTATAATTTATCCTATGATAAGAAAAGGGGAAACTTAAAACTATACTGACATTGCAATTGCAGGTAAAATATGCAATAATTTTTTTACTTTAAAAATATATTATTTTATACTTATTCTTTAAACAATTTTCAAACAGAAGAATTTTCGAAAATAAATTAAAAAACTAATTAAATTTTTATTTAAAATTTTCAATATAAAATCTTACAAAAATCTATATAAAAAATATCAAGAAGGGTAGTGGTGTTAGGGTTGAAGAAAAACTTGACCTTGTTCGGCTTTAACAATCTTACCAAATCTCTCAGCTTTAACATCTACGACGTGTGTTATGCTGAAACGGATAAAGACAAGAGCGAATATATTGAATACATAGACGAACAGTATAATTCAGAGAGATTAACGGAAATTCTCTGCAAGGTTGCAGACATAATCGGAGCGCACATTCTGAATATTTCAAAGCAGGATTATGATCCCCAGGGAGCGTCTGTAAACCTGTTGATCGCAGAGGGGCCGTTACATCCCGATGAAATAGATGAAACCTGTAACCAGGGTAAATTGAACGGTTTGCTGGTCCACAGCGAAACCGTGCATGCCCATTTGGACAAAAGCCACATAACAGTCCACACCTATCCCGAATATCATCCTGACCATGCTATTTCCACATTCCGCGCGGATATAGATGTGTCTACCTGTGGAGAAATTTCTCCCTTAAATGCGCTGAATTTTTTGATTGACAGCTTCGACTCGGATATAATAACCATTGATTACCGCGTAAGGGGATTCACGCGGGACGTCTGCGGGAAAAAACACTTTATAGATCATGATTTTAAATCAATCCAGGATTACATAGACGAAAACACTTTAAAAAAATACGATGCCGTTGACATAAACGTGTACCAGACAAATACTTTCCATACGAAAATGATGATAAAGGATATAGAATTGCAGAATTACCTTTTCAACCTGGATATAGACGAGCTGTCTCCGGCTAAGAGAAACGAGATTATTGAAAACCTCAGAAAAGAAATGGTTGAAATTTTCAGCGGCATGAATATCTACGAACACTCGACCTGACTAACTAAAAATGCAGCATAGCTACGGAGGAGTAAAATGGATTTGTGGTTTAATGAATATCATACGAAAAATTCCTATTTTTCAATAAAGGTTAAGAAACCCGTAATAAGCGTGGAAAGCGAGTTTCAACGCATAGATGTTTTTGATTCATACGATTTCGGCAGGGTCCTGGTGCTGGACGGATACCTGATGCTCACCGAAAAGGATGAATTTATATATCATGAAATGATAACCCACGTTCCCATGGCCGTGAACCCGCAGATACGCGACGTCCTCGTCATCGGGGCGGGAGACGGAGGAGTGGTCAGGGAGCTGGTAAAATATGATTCGATTGAACGCATTGACATGGTTGAGATAGATAAGCTTGTTGTGGATGTTTGCAGGGAATACCTGCCCCAAACATCATGCAAACTTGACGACCCGCGCGTTAACCTGTATTTTGAGGACGGCCTTAAATTCGTGGAAAGGAAAAATAACGAGTACGATCTCATAATAGTGGACTCGACGGATCCCTTCGGGCCGGGCGAGAGCCTGTTTACCGAGGATTTTTACAGGAATTGTTACAGGGCGCTGAAAGCGTCGGGCATCATGGTTAATCAGCATGAAAGCCCCTATTATCCCGACGATGCCCTCGCAGTGCAAAACACTCACAGGAGGATTAAATCGGTTTTCCCCCTGGCACTGGTTTACCAGGCACACATACCGACTTATCCGTCAGGGCATTTTCTCTTCGGATTTGCTTCCAAGGGCCTTGACCCGATAGCCGACTTAAGCGACGGCTGGGATTCTCTCGGTATTAAGACCCGGTATTACAATACCGACCTGCACAGGGGATGTTTTGCGCTGCCGAATTACGTAAAGGAGCTCCTGGAAAACGCATGACAGCTTCGGGTTGCTGATTGGCACCCGAAGTTTTTTTTATTGATAAACCGAATAAAAAAAGGTAAAATTTTTATGTAAAGACTTGTTAAATCCGGAACATGTAAAATACAAAAACATATTAATTTACAAACACAAAAATGTTTAGAATGCAAGATATGCTAAAATCAAAGCGTTTTTAATTTGATACATATCAAACTCGATACATATTTTAAAAAATTTGTATCCAAAATACGAAATCAAATTCGAACTCAAAATTAGAAATCAAATATGGAACCAAATTTCGAAACTAATTCGAGGCAAATTTAAAACCAAATTCTAAACCAAATTCGAAATCAAATTCGAAACCAAATTTGAACCTTTTAATTCGTAAAGACTCGTCACAAGGAAAACATGTCACAATTTTTACGTCGTTACATCCCGGGGTGATGTCAGAGCTATGAGAAAACAATGATCTGTTAATATAATTCCTTTGGAGGGTATAATTTCAATAAGCTATTTCGGTTAACTGCTTTATTAACAGGGGTAATTATTTGGGTTTTAGTGCCCAATAAATTTATTTTATTGATCTAATTAAAGAGAGGAGTTGTTCTTATGCAGGGAGATCCAAAACTTATTGAAGCGTTGAATGCTTTGCTTGCCGACGAACTTGCAGCCATTAACCAGTACATAGTCCACGCCGAGATGTGCGAGGACTGGGGCTACGGCAAATTGCACGAAAGCTTTGAAAAACGCTCAATACAGGAAATGAAGCATGCCGAAAAGCTCATCGGAAGGATCCTGTTCCTCGGAGGAACGCCCATTGTATCAAAACTTAACGGCATTCATATCGGGAAAGATGTTCCCAAGCAGGTTGAATATGACCGCCAGGCAGAGGAAAGGGCAATAAAGGCTTACAATGAAGCCATAGATCTTGCGGCTGAAGTTCGTGACCATGCGACAAGGGATATGCTCGTTGAGATCCTGAATGATGAGGACCGCCATTTGGATGAACTCGAGGAACTCCTCGACCAGATCGAACAGATGGGACTGCCCATATTCCTTACAACCCAGGTTGGCTGATTTGGATTAAGTTTTAGTGGATTGAACGTTCAGGGCGAATTCGTAATCGGTGATTTCTGTTAGTTAGTATTTGGTGGATTTATTTTAGTTGGTGGGTTTATTTTGGTTGGTGCATTTATTTTAGTTGGTGGATTTGTTTTGGTTGATGGACTTATTTTGATTGGTAGATTTATTTTAGCCGGAGGATTTTAAATGCCCGGGAGATATTAAAATCAGTATAAACGGGGCGGAGGAACCAGATTCATTCGGGAGGTTGCGACACTGCAGCCTCTTCTTTACTTTGTGAAGAGAGTTATTGCCATCCTTGATATGATTTGGTATCGTGGAAGTAAGGAAAAATGAATGAAATAAATACAAGAAATAAATAAATATGAGAGAACAAATATTAGGAGTTGAAATAAATGAAGAAGACTATTGTGTTCCTGGTCATTTCGGCCTTGATTTTTTCAGCCTGTGGAACGGCTTACGCTGAAACGGCGCCGGAAACTGCAAGTATATCCGATGTATCCGCCGATGGAAGCACTGTTTCCGTTGAAGAAAGCGAAAATTTTGAGGATACTTCAGACTCAGATTCAGCCGTCGCAGAAACAGACGAGGGTATGGAAGGCAAAGACAAGCTGAACACAATCCTTTGGGCAGTAGCGGAAATTGCAGCAATAATAATATTTATGGCGGTTTTGCTGTTTGTAATGAAGAAAAAAGCCAAGAAATCCAATAGCAGTATAATCAGCAACGAAAATCCTGAAAGATTCGTTGATTCTGCTAATTCTGAGAATGCCGGAAATCCTGGCAGTCTTGGTAATCCTGGCAATCCTGATAACCCTGATAACTCTGATAACCATGACAACTCCGACAATCCTGGTGATCCCGTTAATCCCGGTAATTCCGATAATTCCGGCAATAATAATTAATCAAAGATTTACAATTGCAAGTAGAGGTGATTGTTGATATGAAAAAAATAAAGATATTGGCTATTGTAGGTTCCCTGCGTAAGGATTCCTATAACCGTCAGCTGGCCTTGGCTGCAAAAGAAATACTTGGAGACCGTGCAGATTTTTCCATACTCGAATATGATGATGTTCCGCTGATGAACGAGGACATTGAATTTCCTGCGCCGGAAGCCGTAAAAAGGGTCCGGGAGGAAGTGAAAGCCGCGGACGGAATATGGTTCTTTACACCCGAGTATAACCACTTTTTCTCCGGTGTGCTGAAGAACCTTATTGACTGGCTGTCAAGACCTATCAGCAAAGAAGAGCCGCAGGTGCTTGCAGGCAAGCCCGCCACCATAAGTGGAGCGTCCCTTGGCATGACCGGAACAAGCATAGCCCAGGACCATCTCGTGACGCTCATCAGTTTTTTGAACATGGATGTAATGAATGTGCCGCGCGTTGCCGTACCCTATGTATCGCAACAGACAGACGGCGAAGGAAAGCTGAAACTGAAGGGAGAAAGCCTGTCCTTCCTGGAGCAGCAGGCGAATGCGTTTGTAGAGTTTGTAAAAAAGAGAATGCATAATTAACAGGACTAATGATAAAATTCTAATGATAAAAATTGACGACAGTTAATGAACATTGATATAACATAACATATCTGCCCTGATTCAGATACTTGTACAGGGTAACAGTTTGCGAAAAAGCTGGTGGAGGTATTATATGGTATTTATATGCTACCCGAGATGCACTACCTGCCAGAAGGCCAAAAAGTGGCTGACGGAGAACGGTATTGCTTTTGAAGAAAGGCATATCAGGGAAAATAATCCCACGCTGGAGGAATTGAAAGAATGGCACAAAAAGAGCGGGCTGCCCCTGAGGAAATTCTTTAACACCAGCGGGCAGATGTATAAGGAACTGGGGCTGAAGGACAAGCTTCCGGCCATGAGCGAGGATGAGCAGTATAATCTCCTTGCTTCCGACGGAATGATCGTGAAGCGGCCGATTTTCATCGGCGACGATTTTGTGCTCGTGGGTTTCAATGAAACCGAATGGAAAACGGCGCTGGGGGTGAAGAGCTGATATGAGCAGGGTGAATTTTGGAGCGAAACCTTTCATGTTTCCAATGCCGGTGCTTATTATAGGAACCTATGATGAGAACGGCGTTCCCAATGCCATGAATGCTGCATGGGGGATCATAACCGATTACAATGAAATTACAATCAGCATATCAGCAGAGCATAAAACTGCCAAAAATCTTATGGTGACCGGGGCGTTTACCGTGAGTATTGCAACGGAGGACACGGTTATTCCATGCGATTATGTGGGCGTTGTGTCGGGGAATAAAGTTCCTGACAAATTTGAAATAGCGGGATTTCATGCGACCAGGAGCGGGTTTGTGAATGCGCCGCTAATAGATGAATTGCCCATGGCACTGGAGTGCAGGGTAAAAAGCTTTAAGGATGAAATTCTTGTCGGCGAAATAGTTAACGTAAACGCGGACGAAAGCGTCCTGACCGATGGCAAAATAGATCCCAAAAAGCTGAGACCCATAATTTATGATCCGGTGAATAAAAAATACATAAGTTTTGGTGAAACAGTGGGCAACGCCCACAGGGACGGATTGCAGCTGGGCAGGGAGAGCAGGAAGGGATGACCAAAATATTTTTTAGTAAGGACAGTATAAAATATGTAGTAAGGGCAGCATAAAAATTTTCAGTAAAGACAGTATAAAAATTTTCAGTAAGGACAGTATAATGATTTGCCTGGTTAAATTTTTCTATTGACAGGACAAATTAATGTATATTAGAATATATAGCAAATTATATATCAAGGCGATGACGAAGAGGAGTAGCATGAATTATCGTTCACAGTGAGCGGGGAATGGTGAGAACCCTGTAAAGTGAATTCATGCGAATAACACTTCACCAGCCTCAATCCGAAAGTCATATTGCACGTGCATATGATTAGTAGGTGCGACGTAACGCCGTACGTTACAACGGCAAACACTAAGGAGTGACTGTACAATGGAGTACAGTAATTCAGGTGGTACCGCGGACGATAGCAATGCTGTTCGCCCTGATATTCTGTTATTCGGATATTTCGGGCGAGCAGCTTTTTTATTTATACGGGTTGCTCTCCCGACACTGTGAATTGAGAAAGGAAGGGAAGGGAGATTGTATGTCGGAAATTTATCGTACCAAGACAATGAATCAAATTACCGAAAAAGATATCGGCAGCTTCATCAGGATCGCCGGATGGGTGGAAAACATCCGGGACCACGGCGGCGTGTCCTTTATTGACCTCAGGGACATGTACGGTGTCATGCAGGTGGTATTCAAGAACATCGAGCTTCCAAAAGGTATAAGGAAGGAAGAATGCGTATCCATTGAGGGCGTGGTGGAAAAACGGGATGAAGAAACCTACAATCCCAAGATTCCCACGGGCACCATTGAGCTGTCGGCGCAAAAGGTCACGGTTTTGGGCCGGGTCTTCAGGGATTTGCCGTTTGAAATCGCCACCTCGAGGGAAACCCGTGAGGAAGTGCGCCTCAAATACCGTTACCTTGATTTGAGGAACCGGAAGGTAAAGGAAAATATCCTGTTCCGTTCCCAGGTCATCAGCTTTTTGAGGCAGAAGATGACCGAGATGGGCTTTGTCGAAATTCAGACACCGATTTTGTCGGTATCTTCTCCCGAGGGCGCAAGGGATTATATCGTTCCGTCGAGAAAACATAAAGGGAAATTTTATGCACTGCCCCAGGCGCCCCAGATATATAAGCAGTTGCTGATGGTTTCGGGCTTTGACAAGTATTTTCAGATTGCCCCCTGCTTCCGTGACGAGGACGCGCGTGCCGACCGCTCCCCGGGCGAATTTTATCAGCTCGACTTCGAAATGAGCTTTGCAACCCAGGAAGACGTTTTCCGCGTGGGCGAGGAGGTGCTGGCTGCAACCTTCAAAAAGTTTGCGCCAGGAGGGTATTCGGTTACCGAGCCGCCATTCCCGGTTTTCAGCTACAGGCAGGCCATGCTGGAGTTCGGCACAGACAAGCCGGACCTGCGCAATCCCCTGCGCATCATCGACGTGACCGATTTCTTCCGGAAATGCTCCTTCAAACCCTTCCATAACAAGACGGTCAGGGCCATTAAGGTCCATGCCGAAATGTCCAAGGGCTTCCATGAAAAGCTGCTGGAGTACGCACTGTCCATCGGCATGGGCGGGCTAGGCTATCTTGAGGTGCAGGAGGATATGACCTATAAAGGGCCCATTGACAAGTACATCCCCGTGGAAATCAAGGGGGAGCTGGCGCAGATTGCCGGACTTGTTCCCGGCGATGTCATATTCTTCATTGCTGACAAGGAAAAACTTGCCAACAAGTACGCGGGGCTCATCCGAAATGAGCTGGGCAAGCGCCTTGACCTCTGCGAGAAAAAGGCTTATCGCTTCTGTTATGTCAATGATTTTCCGATGTATGAAATAGATGAGGCAACCGGGAAAATACAATTTACCCACAACCCCTTCTCCATGCCGCAGGGTGGGCTGGAGGCGCTTACTACCAGGAATCCGCTGGAGATCCTGGCTTACCAGTACGATATCGTATGTAACGGTGTTGAGCTTTCCTCGGGCGCGGTTCGGAACCATGACCTGGATATAATGGTGAAGGCATTTGAAATTGCGGGTTACGATGAGGAGACCTTGAAAAAGAAATTCGGAGCGCTGTATAATGCATTTCAGTACGGGGCGCCGCCCCATGCCGGTATGGCTCCCGGCATTGAGCGGATTATCATGCTCCTTCGGAATGAGGAAAACATCCGCGAGGTCGTAACCTTCCCCATGAACAGCAACGCGCAGGACCTGATGTGCGGAGCGCCCAGCGAAGTGACCGAGCAGCAGCTGCGTGAGGTGCATATTAAAATCAGGAATTAAATGTGGTTAAATTAAATTAGGAATAAGCGTGTTTGGATTAAATCACGAATAAGCCGTGTTGGAATAATCCGGGTTAGTTGAACCATCCGGGCAAACATGACAGCGGGCTGCTGTCAGAAATGGGGTGAGGATTATGGCAATTTCAAAAACCGAGATAGAAAAGCTCGCAAAACTTGCGAGGCTGAGCTTCTCGGATGAAGAGCTTGAGCGGTTTACGGCTGAATTTGATGAGATTATAGCCTTTGCAGATACCATCAACCAATCCATCGAGGGAGGGACTGATCAGATAAGAAGCGTGGGGGCCAGGATGGTTTCATTCGACGACCTGCGCCCCGACGAGGTGATGCCGTCCCTGCCCAGTGAAAAAATCCTTTCCAATGTTGAAGGATATAACGGGTTTTTCAGCCTGGAAAGGAGTAAAAAATGAAAGCACGGATACCTGAACTGGCCAAAAGGCTTCGCAGCCGCGAAATTTCCGCGGTGGAGCTGACGAAGGCGTACATCGAAGCCATCGAAAAACTGAATCCAACGCTAAATGCTTACGTGCACCTGACCTTCGATACCGCCCTGGAGGCTGCTGAGCAGGCGGACCAAAGGCTTAAGGAGGACGATGCGCCGCTGCTCTGCGGCATTCCCATGGCCCTGAAGGACAATATCTGCACTGACGGGCTTCCTACTACCTGCTGTTCCAGGATCCTGAAAGACTTCAGGCCCTACTATGATGCCACAGCCTGGGAAAAGCTGAAAGCCCTTGGCGCAGTGCTCCTGGGCAAGACCAACATGGATGAGTTTGCGATGGGAAGCACTTCGGAAACCAGCTGCTATGGGGCGCCGCTGAATCCCAGGAACACGAACTATGTTACCGGCGGTTCTTCGGGTGGTTCCGCTGCAGCCGTTTGCGCAAATCTTGCGGTATACAGCCTGGGCTCGGATACGGGCGGTTCCATTCGCCAGCCGGCTTCCTTCTGCGGCGTGGTGGGACTTAAACCCACCTATGGAGCGGTATCCCGCTACGGGCTCATCGCTTACGGCAGTTCCCTGGACCAGATCGGCCCCCTGGCAAACAGCGTGAAGGACGCAGCCATTGTTTTCGATGCTATCAAAGGCGGCGACAAACGTGACCAGACCAGCGTGGATTATGATTATGGTTCGTCCCTCGCTGAATGCCTTGACCGGGATGTTAAGGGCGTTCGTATAGGTGTGGCCGAAGAATTCTTTGACGGAATCAATCCTGAAATTAAGGCAAAGATTGAAGATGCAATAAAACTCCTGGAAAGAAACGGTGCCGTGGTAGAAAACCTCAGGTTCCCAGCCCTGAAAATTGCGCTTCCCGTATATTATATCATTGCCTGCGCCGAAGCGTCTTCCAACCTCGGACGGTACGACGGCATCCGTTACGGGCATCGCGCGTCATCCTATACCAGCATTGATGACATGATTGTAAAGACCAGGAACGAAGGATTTGGCGACGAAGTTAAACGCCGCATCATGCTGGGAACCTACGTGCTGTCCAGCGGCTATTATGATGCTTACTACAAGAAAGCCTGCCTGATCCGGGAAGAGATAAACCGGGAATTTGATGCCGTTTTTGAAAAATGCGACGTGCTTATTGCTCCTACGGCGCCCAATACGGCGTTCCCACTGAATTACAGGGGCTCAGGCCCGGTTGAGATGTACCTGTCGGATATTTGCACCGTGCCTGTCAATATTGCAGGTGTCCCGGCCATTTCTGTTCCCTGTGGGGAGGACGCCAGGGGACTACCCATAGGAATGCAGATTATCGGCAGGAGATTTGGTGAGGCGACGGTTCTTCAGGTGGCGCATTTTTATGAGCAGAGTGCCGGAAAAGTGCTTGGCGATTATGAAGGAGGTGCCGGGATATGAATTATGAAATTGTCTGCGGCATTGAAACCCATATTGAGCTGGCAACGAGGACCAAGATTTTCTGCGGCTGTACCACGGAGTTCGGGGGAGAGCCCAATACCCACTGCTGTCCCGTTTGCACCGGGCAGCCGGGATCTTTGCCCATCCTGAACCAAAAAGTGGTGGAGTATGCCATCAGGGCCGGCCTCGCGCTGAACTGCAAAATTAACACCAGGTCCCACATGGACCGGAAAAATTACGTATATCCCGATTTGCCCAAAGCTTACCAGATATCGCAGTATGATGAGCCCCTCTGCGAAAATGGATATATTGAGCTGGACAGCGGCAAGCGGATCGGCATTACGCGCATTCATATCGAGGAAGATGCCGGAAAACTCATCCATGAGAATGGGTACACCTACATTGATTACAACCGCAGCGGTGTCCCGCTGATAGAGATTGTTTCAGAGCCCGATATTTCTTCTGCCGAGGAAGCAAGGGAGTATGCCGAAAAGCTGCAGCTGATCATGCGCTATATCGGAATATCGGACTGCAAGATGCAGGAAGGATCCATGCGCTGCGATGTCAACCTTTCGCTGCGAAAGCCCGGAGATCCCAATTTTGGCGTGAGAACCGAAATTAAGAATATCAACTCCCTGAGTTTTATTCAAAAGGCCGTCATGGCCGAGGCAGAACGGCAGGCTGATATTCTTGATGCAGGGGGAACCATTGTCCAGCAGACCATGCGTTACGACGAGGCAACCAATAGTGTAGCCCCCATGCGTGATAAGGAGAATTCAGATGATTACCGCTATTTCCCTGATCCCGATATTTTGAGATTCTGCATCGATGAGGATAAGATAGAAGAAATCCGGGCATCCCTGCCCGAGCTGCCCTTTGACAAGCTCAGGCGATACGTGAATGACCTGGGGCTTCCCGAAGCCACGGCAAGGCAGATTTCCAGGTACAGGAAGGTGGCGGAATTTTTCGAAGGCACGCTGGCCGGGGGCGCGAGCGTTAAAAACGCGGCTAACCTGATTGTCGGTACGATTTTTTCCCACATGAATACCGAGGAGGAAAAGGAACTGTTTGCCGTCAGGATTTCTGCTGACCAGTTTGCCGAGCTTGTACGGCTCCTCGATGAGAAAAAAATCAATTATGGGGTTGCCCAGGGCACTCTGCAGAAGATGCTCGAAAGCGGCAAATCAGTCGATGAGTTTATTAAGCCCGAGGATCTTGCGGGTATCTCCGATGAAGAGCTGGAAAGCTTGTGCAGGGAAGCCTTTGATGCTAATCCTAAAGCGGTAGCCGACGTCAGGAACGGTAAAGACAAGGCCATCAACGTTATGTTTGGCTTCATTATGAAGAAAACCGGCGGTAAGGCAGATATTCGCAAGGCCGAAGCATTGCTGCGGAAAATGATTGGACATGATTGAACAGAAAGAACAGGAAAGCCGGATGGACAAAAAAGCCCTTAACATCGCTGAATAAGCGGATTATGGGCTTTTTTTGATCAGGGGACATTTCATCCCTGCACTGTTAAATTTAAGGATGTCCGGCAGGCAATCGAAAGAATTACTATGAAATAACAATGTCAAATAAGAAAAGCTTCCTGTTCAAACGCTATCTTAATGTAATGCACAAAACTCATGTATCGATTTTTCTGCCCCATACCACTTGAGCAGAAAGTGCCGGATCCTACAGCCTTTATGAAAATTACTACCCCTTTCCCGTTTTGCCCTGGTTTTTCAACCGGTTTGAGCGGCTGGACTGCGCTATTTCTTTGTGTTACAATATTTTTCGTCTATGCAATCACGGGACGCGAAAATCGTTTTTTTCCCACCCGTGCGACAGGAGAATTGCCTGGCGGTTCACTGTATTTCAGCCGTGAAACGGGGAACCGCCTGTTGTCACTGGGACAGGGGAAGCACCCGGCCGTTTTGCCAGGCCAGGGAAGCCGTCCTCTTGTCCCGTGTGTCCCGGGACAGAAGAACTGCCCCCGTATCCAATATTAGTCGGAGGAATGTATGAAGCAATCAGCATCAACTTATTTCAGCAAGTTCCGGAATACTTTCATAGGTGACAGAAGTTTTTACGCCACTGTATTTATACTGATTCTGCCGCTTATTGTCCAGAATGCCATTACGCATTTTGTCAACCTGCTTGACAATATTATGATCGGCCAGATAGGCACGCCGCAGATGTCAGGCGTCGCCATAGTCAACCAGTTGCTTTTCGTGTTTAATCTGACCATTTTCGGCGGCCTTTCGGGCGCAAGCATATTCGCTGCGCAGTTTTTCGGCGCGGGAGATCATGACGGGCTGCGTTACACGGTGCGGTTCAAGCTGCTGACCGCTGCCATGACCCTCGTGGTTGCGGTAATCGTGTTTATAACCTGCGGAGACCGGTTGATTTCGCTTTTTCTTACCGGGGAAGGAAGCGCCGCCGACCGGGCAGCCATGTTGGAATACGGCAGAAACTATCTTCGCATAATGCTTTGGGGATTGCTTCCGTTTTCCCTGTCCCAGGTTTACGGCACAACTCTCCGCGAAATGGGAGAAACAGTGCTTCCGATGAAAGCCGGCATGGCAGGGGTGCTTACCAATCTGTGCCTGAATTACCTGCTGATTTTCGGAAAATTCGGTTTTCCTGCGCTGGGGGTTGAAGGCGCAGCCATAGCGACGGCTATTTCACGTTTCGTGGAATTCGGCATAATCGCTGTTTACACCCACAGGCATGCGGGCACATTTAAATTTGTCGTGGGGCTTTACAAGTCGCTGCAGATTCCCAGGGACCTTGCTTTCAAAATAGTTAAAAAGGGAATGCCGCTTTTGGCAAATGAAGTATGCTGGTCAGTGGGTATAAACACGCTGACCCAGATATTTTCAACCCGTGGCCTGAATATTGTTGGCGCCCTCAACATAACCAGCTCTGCGACGAACCTGTTTTATATATTCACCTTTTCCATGGGTACCGCGGTCGGCGTGATGGTCGGCCAGGCCCTTGGAGCCAACGACATACCGCGCGCGAAGCAGACGGCAAGCAGGCTGATATTTTTCAACGTCAGCATCTGCATTGTGGTCGGCGGCATACTCGCTGCCCTGTCGCCGTTCATCCCGCTCATATACAATACGTATGACGAAGTCCGCATGATGGCAACGCGCTTCATGCAGGTAAACGCCGTGCTTATGGCGTTTAACGCCATTTCTCACTGCACGTATTTCACAATCAGGTCCGGCGGCAAAACATTTGTAACGTTCCTCTTTGACAGCGCTTACATGTGGTTTATATTCGTCCCTTATGCCTATGTGCTCACCCATTATACGACATTGAACATATTAGTGCTTTATCCGCTGTGTTATATCAGTGATATTGTGAAGAGCGCAATCGCGGTAGCCCTGGTTAAAAACGGGCGCTGGGCGCAGAATATAGTTTCAGACTGCGCTTCCGAAGAAAATGTTGAACCCAATGCCTGCGTGTTATAGAAGGGACAAGGGGACGGTTCTCTTGTCCCACCTGGTGGGACAGGAAACCCTTTTCTATCGGGTAAGACGGGACAGAGTGAGTCAAGAGTGGGACAGAAGAACCGTCCCTGTGTCCCAGAAGAACCGTCCCTGTGTCTCAACGCCCCCGTATACCCGATAAAACTGCATTAAAAAATTAAACTATGTGAAAGAGTAATACTTGTAAAGTGGAGTTTATATGCATATATATAAAAATATACAAGAATTTGAAATGCTGAGGAAAATGTCGGAAAGGAGGGCAGCAGTTAATAAATGACATTGAATAAAAGCGCCAGAACTAAGGTGTATCCTTAGTTGACGAGGAGAGGGCAGTGATCGAAGTTTTCGGCGGAAACCCTCCGGTGTGCCACCACCGAATAAATACTACAAATCCTGTCGGCGACGACAGGGACAGAATGTATTTAAGTGGCTCTTCAGCATTTCCTTGTTTTCTGCTTGATTTCATCTCAAGTATAAAAATTTAATAGGGCATTGTGCGGCCAGGTGTGATATTTGCTGTATTTTCTGGTGTTTTTAAACCCTGTCTGTTTTTAAACCCGGTCTGTTTTTATGCCCGGTCGTGACATGTGCAAATATTGCCATACCAGTGTTACCTTTGCCCGGGCATTGACATACTCCGGCTCTGCCATGCCTTGGTTTTATCATGCCCGGTCCCGGCATTCCAGGGTAATTCCGTGCCCGGTGTTATGCCATTTTGCCGTTTCATCAGGGCTCACGCTAATTTTTCACCTTTGGCTAAGGGTCCTGTTTGGCAGAAAACCAATTAGCAGAAACTATTTAGCAGAAAACACTTGAGAATGAACCCCTTGCATTTGAAAAATATCCGAAGAAATTAGAAAAATATTCAAAGGAGTGCTGAAAATGTGCGGTATAGTTGGATATATCGGATTCAAAGATGCAAAACCCATATTGCTTGATGGCCTTAAAAAGCTTGAATACAGGGGATATGATTCGGCGGGAATCGCTATCGAAGTTTACAATCTTCTCGGGGAAAAGAGACACCGCGAAGTGTTTTACGTTGACTGGGACGTTTCGGCGGCGGAAAAGGGCGGCTATGAGCATTTCATGATCAAGGAGATCTTTGAAGAGCCTTCGGCCGTGAGGGCGACAATAAATCCCTGGCCGTAACGGCAATGCAGCTCTTTGCCTACTATGTGGCTGTAATGAAGGGCAACGACGTTGACAAACCGAGGAACCTAGCCAAGAGCGTGACGGTGGAGTAAAGAGATTGTTCAGGCTTTTGTATATGTATAATTCAAATAAACTCCACTCCATGATAATAAAGTTGACTCTATGATAATAAAGTTCGTTCCAAAATCCCGTAGTAGATGCAGGAGAAATCTTCATTTGCTGCGGGAT
>JAMNXU010000012.1 GCA_023623175.1 Bacillota bacterium | reverse complement strand
GGTAACGCCGGTATATAGGATTCTTCGTTGCATCCAACATGCTGAATTAATTTAGTTTTAGGCTTTACCAAAGAAGATTTGTTCTGAAAAATCCTACAAAAAGTTGACACTATCGTGATAACAATACATCATTGACTTGTTATACCAAAAAGGATAATATTAACTTAAGAAGATATTATCCAGGAAGCCTTCACAGCTCTGGTATATAAGGAAAAGGGGGCGCAAGCATGAAGTCGGTTAACGTTTCTTTCAAATCCATAAATGATGTAAAAGACTTCGTAAATATCGTCAACAGGTACGAGTTCGAAGTGGATCTTTCATCAGGCCGCTATGTTGTTGATGCTAAATCCATAATGGGCATATTCAGCCTTGATCTCAGCAAACCTATAAAAATGGATATACACAGCGATGATTGCGAATCGTTGCTAAACGAAATAAAGAAGTTCATTGTTTGAGTTGTGCCAATGTCAATAAAATTGCTGATGACTGCCAACAATATACAAAAGCGCATCAATTTCAGAAATTGAAATAAACAGGAACTGTCCGCGGACCGGACAGTTCCGTTTTTTTATGCCTTCTTCAGCGCTTTCTTTTTCTTCTTTCCTCCCGTTATATGGACCAAAATTTTGGAATCCACGCCCTTTTTCCGCTCCCGGGTTTTCTTTTCCTCGACAATTGTAAATTCAATTTTCCTTGTGGCAATATCCGCATTTTCCAGCCTTACGGTCACCGCATCACCGATTTTATAGGTTTTTTTTGTCCGCTCGCCTATTACGCAGTAATTCTTTTCATTATAAATATAGTAATCGTCGTGCATGCTACTCAGCCGGACAAGCCCTTCCACCGTGTTGTCGAGCTCGACAAATATCCCGAAGGAAGTGACATTGGATACTATGCCTTCAAAAATTTCGCCTTCCCGCTGTTTCATGTATTCGACCTTCTTGAGCTCGACTGTCTCCCTCTCGGCTTCCTCGGCGGCTCTCTCCCGTTCAGAACACTGCCTTGCAATTTCCGGCAGAACTTCGTTCAAATAGTCAAACCGGGCCTCGCTCATTCCATTCCTGATATATTCCTTCATAATCCTGTGGATTATGAGATCGGGATATCTTCTTATGGGCGACGTAAAGTGGCAGTAATGTTTTGCCGCGAGGCCGAAATGACCCGCGTTCTCATGACTGTAACGGGCCTTTTTCAGCGACCTCAGCATCACAGTGTTTATTATTCTCTCTTCCTTCTTGTCCTTTACCCTGAACAGCAATTCCTGCAATGCCCCGGGATGAATTTTATTGATACCCTTGACATGGTAACCGAGATTATGCACAAACTCGGCAAAAGACGCCATTTTATCTGTGTCCGGATCCTCATGAATCCTGTACACGAAAGGCGCATTAGCCCAGAAGAAATGCTCGGCGACGGTCTCATTGCATATCAGCATGAATTCCTCGATAATCCTGTTGGCAATTGTAATCTCGCGCGCTCTGACATCCACGGGTTTACCTTCGTCATCAAGAATAACCTTGGCTTCTTCAAAATTGAAGTCCAACGAACCTCTCGACATCCTCCTGTTCCTCAGTATCTGCGCAAGTTCTTCCATGAGCCTGAAATCTTCCACGAGATCGGAATACCTTTCCATTAGTTCGCTGTCCTCAAAGGCCAGTATTTTATAGACATTTGAGTAGGTCATTCTTTCGGTCACCCTGATGACACTTTCGAAAATTTCATGGTCCTTTACCTTACCCGTGGAGTCAATGTCCATCATCACGGTGAACGCAAGCCGATCCACGCCGGGATTCAGGCTGCATATTCCGTTGGAGAGCTCGGCGGGAAGCATGGGCAGTACCCGGTCCACAAGGTAAACGCTGGTGCCGCGTTTCAAAGCTTCCCTGTCCAAAGGCGTATTTTCCTTAACATAATAGGAAACATCGGCAATATGGACACCGAGCCGGTACGTTCCGTCAGGCAGCTTTTCAATGGATATGGCGTCGTCAAGATCCTTAGCATCTTCATCGTCAATGGTTACTATTTTAAGATTCCTGAGGTCCCTGCGCCCTACTGTCATTTCCTGCGTTACCGTCTGAGGAATTCCGCTTACCTGGTCTATGACATCCCTGGGAAACTCGATCCTGAGATTGTGAGCCTTGATAATCGACAGTATGTCCACTCCCGGTTCATCGGCATATCCGAGAATTTCAACTATCCTGCCCTCGGGATTTCTTCTTTTTTCGGGCCAGCGAAGAATTTCAACAACTACCTTCTGTCCCGATTTTGCATTGTTGAAATTTTCTTTCGAAACGAAAATATCCCACGAGATTTTCCTGTTGTCCGGCACCACAAATCCATATCCGGCTTCCTTCTCAAAAGTCCCTACAACTGTCGTATTGGCCCTCTTGAGAATCCTTACGACTTCTCCTTCTGCCTTCCTGTCGCCGTAATCCCTGTAATTAATCCTGGCAACAACACGGTCAGCGTCCATTGCTCCATTGAGGTTTTCAGCAGGTATATAAATGTCGTCAGCGGCAGGATCGTCGGGGATGAGGAAAGCATAGCCGCTTTCGTTCCCCTGGAGCGTGCCCACTGCCAGGTTCATCCTTTCCGGCACGCCGTATCTTTCATGCCGGTTTTTGAATATCAGGCCCTCGGTTTCGAGCTCTTCGAGCAGCTTTCTGAAAACCTCTATGTCGCTTTTGGGAACGCCGAACACATAGGCCAGCTCCCTGAAAAGAAGCGGCTTGTAAGCGTCCTGTTTCATGAATTCAACTATGCGTTCTTTTCTTTCCTTCATCAAATCCTTCATAGAATTGTCCGTATTAATGGTGTTTTCCCTCCTGTAGCAAAGGGGCATCCCGATAATGAACGCCCCCGTTTTACTGTTTATGTGTAAATTAACCGGTTTTTCACAATTTTATGTATTAGGTTGGAGATTTTACTGCAAAAAAGAAATTTGCTTTAAAGATGAGTTGCCAAAATCAGCCGGCGAGCCGCAGCGTCGAAAACGATTCGCAGGCCGGCAAATTGAGTTTTTGCAGTAAAATCACTTACCTTAATTATTATATTTTCAAAATTCGTAAAAGCGACATTTAAAAAGGCCATGTGTCATCCACATAGCCTTTTAATACCCTTTCCTATACCTTTTTAATCATCAGCCCTGACCTGCGTTAATTATATAACCGAGGACAAGTGAGGTAATAAGGAACAGTATCGCTGCAAACGATGTAAACTTGCTCAGCATTGCATCTATCGTACGGCCCTTGTTTTTTCCGAAGAAAGTCTCGGCACCTCCGGCGATCGTTCCCAGGCCGACCTGTTTGCCTGACTGCAACAACACTATTACTATTATTGCAACACAGAATATTAAATGTATTAATCTAACGAGAAATCTTATTACCTCCATCAGAACACCTCCAAAAGAATCAACAGAGGTATTTTACCACAAGAATATTTAAAATACAAGCATTATTTGTTTTTAAGGTTAAACCATGCGTCAAGTCCGGGATAAATGGCCAGGCTGCCCAATTCTTCCTCGATCCTGAGAAGCTGGTTGTACTTTGCAACCCTGTCTGTTCTTGAAGGCGCTCCGGTTTTAATTTGTCCGGCGTTGACTGCAACCGCGATGTCAGCTATTGTAGCGTCCTCGGTTTCTCCTGAACGGTGGGAAACTACTGCGGTATAACCGGCCCTGTTAGCCATCTGGATGGCGTCGAGGGTTTCCGTAAGCGTACCTATCTGGTTGACCTTGATAAGTATTGAATTGGCAACGCCCAGGTCGATACCTTTCTTCAGTCTCTGGGTATTTGTGACAAAGAGGTCGTCACCGACAAGCTGAACCTTTTTGCCGATCTTATCAGTGAGCATCTTCCAGCCTTCCCAGTCTTCTTCTGCAACACCGTCTTCGAGTGAAATTATCGGGTATTTTTCAACGAGCTGTGCCCAGAAATCCACCATTTCTTCGCGGGTCTTTCTTATACCGGACTTCCAGAACAGGTATGTGCCATCGTCCTGGTACATTTCCGTAGCGGCAGCGTCAATTGCAATCCTGAAATCTTCGCCGGGCTTGTAATTTGCCTTCTCTACTGCTTCCAGTATAGCCTGGATGGCTTCTTCATCGGTCTTAAGGTTCGGCGCAAAACCTCCCTCATCGCCTACTGCAGTGCTGTAACCTTTGCTTCCGAGAACCTTCTTAAGATTATGGAACACTTCTGCGCACATCTGGAGAGCCTGCCTGAAGCTTGCAGCTCCGACGGGCATAATCATGAATTCCTGGATATTAACGCTGTTATCCGCATGTTTACCGCCGTTGATGATATTCATCATGGGAACGGGCAGAACCTTTGCATTAACACCGCCTATGTACTGGTACAGGCTCATTCCCAGCGTTTCTGCGGCAGCCTTGGCTACAGCAAGCGATACGCCAAGTATGGCATTGGCTCCGAGCTTTCCTTTATTAGGAGTTCCGTCAAGGGAAATCATAAGGTTGTCAATTGCAGCCTGGTCCAGGACATTCATGCCCTCAACTTCCGGCGCTATTATCCTGTTGACATTTTCAACCGCCTTGGAAACACCTTTGCCGAGATATCTTTCCTTATCGCCGTCGCGAAGTTCAATCGCTTCAAAAGCTCCTGTTGAAGCTCCTGACGGAACGGCTGCACGGCCGACATATCCTCCTTCTACGATCGCTTCGACTTCTACCGTGGGGTTTCCCCTTGAATCAAGGATTTCCCTGGCATGAATTTTTTTGATTTCGAAATATTCTTTCATGATTTGTTACCTCCTCTTTTTTTACGTCTTGCTTCGTGTTTGCAATATGTAATTGCTGAATACATAAAATATTCAATGTATATTTTAACCGTTTTCAAAGAATATTTTAACCCATATTTTCAGAAAAAACATTAAAAAAAAGCGGTCAGTCCGCTTTTTTTATTTTGTTCCTCCATGCATCCAGCTGTCTTTGCATTTCAACAAGTATATACCGCGTTATGCCGGACTGGTTCTTAATGTGTTTTTGCAGTTCTTCTTTTACATATGTTCCCTTGTCAATAATCTGTTCAAGATAAAAAGTATTTCTTTTGACATCGAATGACCCGATGAGATTGTAAAGGGCCTGGTGATCAATGTGAAATCCGTGGTGCGGAACGATATCGGACCTTTCATTTATCACGTTCAAATAGTTTTTGACATCTTCAGGATCCAGCCCCTCGTTGTGATAATTATAAAAGAAGCTTTTCCCGTTCCACTGCGCATACGGGTTGTCCGTTGACAAACTTTCGGGCCTTCCGGGCGTGTTGTGTATGTCGCCTTCAAAGTCCTGTCCCCGGATGCCGTACATTATCAATTCATATACATCGCGATTCGTTTCGATCCATTCCAGGAACATCAGGGCCCTTTCCACGTCGGGAGAATTGCGGTTGAAGGCTAACATCGGGCCGGAGCTTGTAATTCTTTGGGATTTTTTCCCGGGATACAGGTCAAATTCGCGATACCGCCACGAAACATAGCCTTCCTTTTCAAGGAGCGTGTTGTAATATTCCGCTGTTCCGTATGGCCTTATAAATGACGCGTAGCCTCCGCCGGTTATCTCCGTTTCAATATATATGGGCTGGTTCGTAATTCCTTCGTTCAGAAAACCTTTTTTCTTCCACCGGTTGAGCGTAGTTACGGCTTCCTCGTATTCCGGCGTCTGCTCCCACGCCATCAGCTTCATGTCCGGGTCGTCCCATTTATAAACAAGACCGTAGCTTTCGTCAAAAACAACGTAGCCGTAATATTCGGCAAACAGGCTCAGCGTGGTATTATATGTCAGAAGCGGAAGGATTCTTTCCTCGTTCTGCCTGACTTTATCTAGAAATTTCTCGAAGTCCCCGAAACTTTTAATTTCCGAAATGCCGTATTTCTTCAGCAGATCATCGCGCACGACGGCATACAGCCTTTTCATTTCAGGCAGCCTGCACTGGGGTACGGCCATGAGCCTGCCGTCAAAAACCGCAACGGCAAGCTGCTCCCCTGTGAATGCCGAGCTGTATGAAGGCGCGTATTTGGAAAAAAGGTCGGTAATGTCAGCAACCATGCCGTTTCTTACAAGGTTGCCCAAATTTGAGTCAAAGACGACAAAGGCGTCAATCTCGTCATCCGAACTCAATTTCAGTTCCAATAAATCCTGGTAAAAGACGTAACTGCTGTCCGTAAAAATGAATTCAAGTTCAACGTTCAATTGGGTTTTTGCTCTTTTTTCAAGCTCTTCCTTTATAACAGGAAACCTTTCATGCTCCTTTGCCGGTATTAGAAATGTCAGTTTTGTCGGTTTCAGGGTTTTACCGTTTTTCCAGGGCTCATTGACAGGGGATGCCCCTTTTTTTAAGGAGCATCCCGCCAATAATGCAATCAGTAATAATACCGTGAGTAAATACGCGAACAACTTCTGCATATCAAAATGGACTCTCCCTGTAAAAACCGACGTCTTTTTTAGTTTACGGCCGCTTGTTCTTCGCCTTCGGAAGCTTCGGGAGGCAGCAGAACGATTCTGTCGTTTTCAAGTTCCACGCGAATCTTGTCCTTGCCCTTAAGGTGCAGTGCTTCAAGGTAATCTTTTGGTATCTGCAGTCTTCCTGCCCTGTCCACAACCGCGTACTCAATGTGCGTCTCTTTCTCATGTTCTGCCCTGTCCATCTCAGCCAGCGCTTCAGCATAGGATTTTTTCCTGATGAACTCGCTGCTCGTGCGGCCGTCACTGATTGCCACAACACGGTCAACAGCCTTGGAAAGCTGTCTGTCGTGCGTAACTATGACAACGGTAAGCCCCAGGACCCTGTTGAGTTCCCTGAAAATGCCCAATATCTGAGCCGCGGTCTTTGTATCGACGGCTCCGGTAGGCTCGTCGGCCAGCAGTATCTTAGGATTGTTGGCCAGCGCGATCGCTATTGCAACCCTCTGCTGCTCACCGCCTGACAGCTGGCTGAGCTTATTGTTCCTGCGATGGGACAGTCCTACCATGTCGAGCAGCTCGATAGCCCTCTCTCTTCTTTTCTTTCTCTTGTCCAGTATCATCGGAATTTCCACGTTCTCAACAGCCGTAAGATACGGTATGAGGTTTCGGGCATTGTTCTGCCAGACAAATCCGACGGTTTCGCGTTTATATGCGTAAAGCTGCTTGTCGTCAAACTTCAGAAGATCCTTTCCATCCACATACAGCTTGCCCGCCGACGGCCTGTCAAGACCTCCGAGCATGTTGAGCAGCGTTGATTTACCGCTTCCGCTGTTACCGATGATGGCCATGAGCTCGCCGTATTCTACAACCAGGTCAAGTCCCTGGAGCGCTACAACCTCGATGTCCTTGGTTTTGAATATCTTGACCAGGTTTTCACAGTAAATGATGTACTTACTGTCCACTTCGACGTTTTTAGTTTCCTGCGCAACGTTCGTATTTTCAAGTTCACTCATTTACAACTTCACCGTCCTCCAAGGTATATACCCGGTCCCCGATTTCCATCATCGCAGGGTCATGGGTAGTCATTACAACGGTAAGGCCTTCCTCGGTAACAAGTTTCTTGAACAGCCTTACCACCTGCAAACCCATGGCAGTATCCAGTTCCGCCGTCGGTTCGTCGGCAAATATGACAGCCGGTTTATGGGCCATGGCTCTCGCGATGGCAACCCTTTGCTGCTCACCGCCCGACAATTCGTGGGGCCTGTGGTCAATTCTCTTCCCAAGGCCGACAAGGTTCAGGCATTCCACGGCCCTCTTCCTTCTGTCGGCGGCGGGATAACCGGCTATTCTCAGGCCGAATTCAACATTTTCGTAAGCCGACATCATGGATATCAGAGCAACGGACTGGAATACAAAACCCATGTTGGTCCTGCGCAGTTCGTCTCGTTTTTGCTCTGACAGTTTCGTGATTTCCGTGTCATTGAAATAAATCTTTCCTGAAGTCGGCTGGTCCAGCGCTCCCAACAGGTTAATGAGCGTGGTTTTACCCGAACCGGACCTTCCTCTTAAAATGGTGAGCTGGCCTTTCATAATTTCTATATTCACATTCTTCAGTGCGTGAACAACGTCCCTGCCTGATACGAAGTCCCGCGAGAGGTTCTCCGTCCTGATAATAGCTTCCATATTAATCCTCCCCTAACTTTAAGGCCTGGCTTATCTTGACCCTTGAGATTATGGAACCAAGTGCGATAAACCCGATAATAAGCATTATTGCAACTATCGCGTAAACCTTCATGTAGTCTGCAATATCCGTTATTACCTTGAACGGAGGCACTTGGCTTGCAGCGCTTTCCGTAACCTGCAGCAGAGGAACGAATATTTTGCTTGAATATCCACCTATTATAATGCCCGCCGCGATCGCGGTGCCTGATATGAGAACCTGCTCGCAAACCAGCATGCCTATGACTTTCTTGAGGGATAATCCCATGGCTCGCAAAATACCGAACTGCAGCACCCGCGATTTAATGGACATGATCCAGTAAATCAGGAAACCTATCATGCTGATGAGCATCGTCACAATGAAGTTCAGTGTAAGCGAACCGTTGGTTCCCTGGAGCATCGGATCGTTCTTTTCCTGTATGATCAGCTGGTCAACGTCCTTGATGTCGTCCTCGGTTTCTATAACTATGCCTTTGGCAACGATATCATCGTAAATCTCCTTGGATGTGGCTCCCTTCTTTTTCTTGAGCCATACGCTATAGGGCTCCACCGTGGTTTGATCGCGAACGTAATTGTAGTTGCAGACCACGAAGAATGGGATTTCTCCATCTGGTGTTTTGTTGGGGTTCAGCGTAGGCCAGTATTCAATGAAGTCGATTACCCTTCCTTCGATATAGCTCGAGTCGCCCCAGCGGACCTGTACGCTGTCGCCTCTCTGCACATTGTACTCGGTCTGGAATGATTTCGACAGCAGCAGCCCGTCGGGATAGGTATTCAGGTATTTAAGAGCATGATACCAGTGATAGGGCATCAGATCCGTCCTGAACCATGCTACTTTCGCATATTCATGGGGTATGATGGCCTGTATCTTAACATTTTCTACGAATTCGCCGCCGAGCGATACTGAACCGCCCTCGGGCGTCATTACCTTCGTTGCGAGTTCAACACCCTTAAGTTCCTTGAAGCGGTCGAAGTTGGGCTCTATATACAATCTCGGACCGGTCTGGATGACCGGGAATGTACCTCCGCTTTCCTCGAGGTATACAGCGCTGCCCGTATTCAGCGGCACTGATTTCCAGTGCTCCTGTACTACGATATCGGCGCCGATTGCATAGCGCAGTTTCTCCTCCATGTTCCTGTTGGTCGTCCTGGCCGAATTGGCGCTGAACAAACCGATTGAAAGCGTCAGGATGAGGAACAGCATGAGGAACTGCTCCTGTCCGCCGGTTCTTCCTACCTGTATGAATGAAATGTAGAATACCGGCGACCAGAATCTTCTGCCGATCCAGAATATTAACCTGATAATATACGGATAAATTCTCAGGAAGAACAGCCCTACGCCGAGAATAAACAGCGTCGAAATCAGGAAGAGCAGCTTGTCGGTCGGTATGCCCGCACCTTCCAGTCCGGTTGCCTTAATGAGGCCCTGCTGGTTGGTATAATACTGGTACAAACCGTAAAGGGATATTCCCAGCAGTATGAAATCCAGCAGGTATCTTTTCCAAAATACAAATTTCTTTCCTCTTGCCTTGCTCTGCTTGTACTGCACAATCGTGGTCCTCGAAGCCCTGATGGCGGGAAGGAGCATCATGAGCATGAAGAACACGACTGCTATTACAGAATAGATAATCGCGTCAAAGCTCAGGGATATAGGCAGAGCCGTGCGGTTAACGAATTCAAGGAATCCGTTCGATGAACCAAGTATGTTACAAATCAGCAGCCCCAACAACGGACCGACAGCCAAAGCTATAAGCCCGAGAATGGCGCTTTCCTGCAGATACATCAGGAATATCTGCCCGCTGCTGGCGCCCCTGCTCTTTAATACTGCAATTTCATTACTTTCAAATTCCACAACAAGTCCCGCCACCATGAAGATGTAGAAGGCGAGCATCATTAATACCGGTGTCTGGAGTACCCATAGCGTCGTTCTCAGTTTACCTTCCCTGTCGTAATGGTTCATCAGCGTTTCATAGGGCGCAAACTTGACTTCGAGCACGCCGGAGTGTTGCCTTGTCCAGCGCATCTGGGAATCATATGCGTTAATTATATGGGGCAGGTTGTGGAGATTGATCTTGTGGTAATCGTAAGCATAATACCAGCGCACGTTCTGGACTATCGGGACCTCCTCGAGGAAACTTCCGAGGAACAGGTCATAGTCCATTAACAGTGTATCGGAATAGTCCGCAAGACCATGCAGCCAGTAAGGATCCCGTGTATCCTTCTGGGTAACCACTCCCACGACTTTTACCCTGACAGAGACCTCTTCATCTTCAAAGTCATTGTCTATGTCGCTCTTGAAATGCAGCCTGTAAACCCTGTCGAGCAAAAGATTCATATTTGCCATTGTGTCACTTGTGACCATGACCTCGTAAACTCCGTCTTTCTTCTTGTTCGACGGAAAGCGCCCGGTCACGAGTTCAAGATGGTCCTGTATACCGGAAACGCTCTGGACCTTGGTGGTTCTCCATGTCCTGTCGTCTATATCATTGACTTCAAGCTCCATTATGAAACTTCTGGAGCTGATGTTTTCAAAGCTGGCCAAAACAGGAAGATTGTATTGCTTGGCCTTTTCATTCGTTACGATTTCATTGAAGTATTTGTATGCATCCACCGTTTCAGTGGGAATGTAGGCCAGCTGCAGGTCGGCCCTGATGTAGAAACCGCCGGGAAATTCCGACGTTTCCATCTGGAACCGTTCCAGGTCCTTGGTAAGCATTCTTTGAATTACACCGTTTGTATATATCGGTATACTGCTCAGCATTGCAACCGAAAGTACTGAACCCACCAGCAGGCACAGAACCATCCATTTGTTGCTGAGCATCTTTCTCAGTACAATAAGAAGCACTTGACTTCCCCCTTTAAGTGAGCAATTAGGTCCAATCCGGCGCGGATGTTATCTAGCAACAATCTTTTCTCCTGCTTCAAGACCTTTTACAATCTCTATGCGCGTACCATCGTTGATGCCGATCTCAACATCACGTTCGCGTTTGACCATTGCTTCTTCGTCGAGCACCCATACGAAATTGCGCCCCTGGACCTGTTGCAGGTATGCCCTTGGGATTACAACGGCGTTTTCCTTCTCTGCCAGTGTCAGGTAAACATTGGCACGGTCATTGGCTCTTACTTTTCCTACCAATTCATCAACCTTGATAAAGACTGTGTTAAGCAGCGCGGGGTTGCCGCCCGAGCCCGCTGCGAGGGTTGTCGGGGTCTGTACAACTATACCTTTATAGGTCTGATTGTTAAATTGCACTTCAACTTCGGCATTGAGCTGGAAATACTGCGCGTTTTGATCATCGGTGTAGCTTAAATAAAGTGTATTGGGGTCCTGGATCTGTATGACCATCTGGTTGGCAGGCACATTTGCGCCAATGCGGAGATTGGTGTTAATGGTGCTGACTATGCCGTCTATCGGAGAAACTAGCTTGGTTTTCTCATAATCCTGCTTGCTGTATTCATATTCCATCTGGGCTTTCTTAAGGTTGTTGGACAGCTTGGTAATCTGGTACTGGTAATTTTCCTGGGCTTTTACTATGGCAGCTTCCTGGTCCTTAATTTTTTTCTGCAGATCATCAAGCTCCTTCTGCGATACGATTCCCTGCATTTCCGGAGCGGATTTATATTCATATTCTTTCTTCAGCTCTTCAAGCTTTTGCTTTTCCTGTTCTATCTGGCTCTCAAGATTCTTCTTCGTATTTTCGAAATCCAGTTGCTGATTCTGCAAATCCAGTTCCATTCGCTTAAGGCTTCTTTCAAGGGATTCATTTTCCAGTTCCATCAGGAGCTGACCTTTTTTCACTGTATCATTCAGACTTACATGGATAGCCTTAAGAGTTCCACCCGACTTGAAACTCAGATCGTAATTGCTTGTCGATCTGAAAGTGGCAATGCCTCCAACTCTTCTCGCAATATATTCCCTGGTGACCGTATAAGTTTCATATTCGGCCTGCGGAGGCTCCGTAAGCGGAGGCGGCAAAATTTCTTCCTCCTTGGGAAACAGGTTGCAGCCGGATACAGATGCGGCCAATGCGATAATTACTCCGAAAATAACCGTTTTTTTCAGCGCCCGCATAAAATTCTCAATAGCTCCATGTTTTCTCATGCATTCTTCCCCCAATAGATAAAAATTTAGTGATACAGCTTGAAATAAGCCATTGTCGCCATTACCATGGCTTGCATATTTTTATTCTATTTTATATTACCATATATGAACAAATCTAAAAAAGTGGAGTTTTTTACGATAAAAGGAGTTTTTTTTCCGATTGATTTAATGTATATGTTTATTTAAAATAAAGTTAACGTGTAACACATATTATATTGAATTAAATCCATATTGCAACTTAATTATAATACATTCTTTCCCCTATATCACGTGGAAGGTTTTGGTCACAGGTGAACCGCTTGTTATTTACCCGTTTTCCAGGCAAAAACAGCATAAGGCATATTTGGGGCAAAATAAGCATAAAGCCGTTTTTGAGCAAGTTCAGTTTCAGGCAGATAAAGCAAAGTTTTTCAGGCATAAAACTGAGCTCCAAATTTATACTTTCCTTTCTGCTGTTCATACTTCTTCCTTTCGGCCTGTTCGGGTTCATAAATTACGACCAGTCGAAAAAGGTCCTGGAAGAAAGCGTTTCCGAGCTTGTAATGAAAAACAACTTTCAGATATCCAACACGCTGGATTATTACATTGAGGATTTAAAAGCTTTTACAAGGACCCTTTCAAGAAATTCAATAATGCTTGAATATTTCAAAAGCGTTTCACAATTACAGGAACTCGAGCTTCCGGATGCCGACAACGTGCAGGCGGCAATTTACAGGATGCAGCTGAGAGATTTCGTAAACAGCAATAAGAACATAAAACCTGAAGGAATTTATATACTAAGCAGCGATAATGTGTATAACATTCTTTACAATCACAGTCCTATTTCCCTTTTGGACCCATATAACGATGAGTGGTATGCCGAAACCCTGTCAAATCCCGATGAAGTGTACGTATTGGGAATAACTCACAGGTTTTATGAAGGAGGAGAACATAACTACGTATTTTCGCTTTCAAAGGTCTTACCCGAGACGCGCCACACCGTCATACACGATGTGCTGCTCGTGGATTTCAGCCTTGACAGTATCGGTGACCTGATGAATATACAGACTTACCACGAGTTTTTGAAGGGTACGGTATACATAACCGACAGGAATAATAAAATAATTTACAGCAACGACACGGAACTTATCGGAAAGGAACTGGACGCCCTTATTGCCGGAAAAATAGCTTATTCCGAGAGCGCAGCGCAAAAAGTCAGGCTCGACGAAAAAAAAACGTATTTTGTAATACACTGTACTTCAAATAACACGAACTGGAAAGTTATCAGCGTAATACCGGAAGACAGGGTTCTGCACGGAGTATTTTTCCTGAAAAACCCCGTTATTATAGTATCGCTGCTGGCAGTGGCAGCCGTGCTGGTATTTTTCCTCGTAGTTTCGCGGATGATTTTGCTGAAACCGATAAAGGAACTTACCACTGTGCTGTCGGGGCAATACAGCGCGAAGGCCTTAAGCGGCGACAACATCCGGGCCGCCCAAACGCCGTCGCTTTCCGACAGCTTCAACACCATATCGGACATCAAGCACCTTGTCGACAAGGTTTACAACATTCAGCTGAAACAAAAGGAAGCCGAACTCAATTCCCTGCAGAACCAGATAAACCCGCATTTTCTTTACAACACGCTGGAGTCGATAAGGGGCGCCGCGCTTTACCACGGACTGAACGACATTGCCGCCATGTCCAAGGCTCTTTCGCTTTTCTTCCGTTACAGTGTCAGTGACAAGTTCCTGGTGCCAATCAGGGAGGAAATCCAGTACCTTGAAAACTATATTTCAATCCAGAATTTCAGGTATGAAAACAAATTTGAGCTGATTTACAAGATTCCGCCCGAAGTTCTGAACTATAAAATCCTGAAGCTTACATTGCAGCCGCTTGTCGAGAACTCGATAAAACACGGTCTCGAGCGCAAGGTGGGAAAAGGCAGGATCAGGATAGAAATACTGGACCTTGTAAACGTATTGAAGATAATTGTGGCCGACGACGGTATCGGCATGTCCCATGATGCCGTCGACGCGCTTAACAGAAAACTGTCAAGGAGCAGTCCTCCCGAGGATAGTGAAGGCCAGGGCGGAACCCATTCCTCCGGTACAGGAATCGGTGTAAGAAACATAAATTCAAGAATAAAATTGTATTTCGGTGAACAGTATGGTATAAAATACCTGAAACCCGAAACAGGCACTATCGTAGAAATAACGCTGCCGGTTATAAAAGATGAAGATCCGGCAAAATGAGCCTGCTGTAAGTCTGTTATTTAAGTCTGTTATTTATGAAAGGCATGTAAGGAGGTCAACCGGGTGAAAGTAATAATAGCCGATGATGAAAAATGGGTAAGGGCAACAATTTGCAGGACAATTCCCTTTGACAGCCTGGGGCTGACGTTGGTCTCCGAAGCGTCAAACGGGATCGAGGCTCTGGAATTGTGCAGAAAATACAACCCTGAAATACTCGTGACCGATATAATGATGCCAGGGCTTTCGGGTCTTGAGCTCATCGAGGAACTGAAAAAAACAAACAGGGAAATGAAAATCGTTATAATCAGTGGGTACAACGAATTTGAGTATGCCCAGCAGGCGATAAAGCTCGGAGTCAACGACTACATTCTCAAGCCGGTGGAAGAAAAAGAAATAACAGGTATCCTCCGCCGTCTGATTGAAGAAATTGAAAGCGAGCGGAAGGAAGCTGAAGAAAAAAGGCTCCTCAAAACAGAATATATAAAAGCCCTGCCCATTGTGCACGAAAACTTCCTCAACAGGCTGATCCAGCCCAACAGCATGACCGTGGATTCCATCAGCAACACGCTTTCGAAATACAATATCCGGTTCAGCAATCCATGCTTTACCGTGGCCGTCATTGTGCCGGATGACGCCAAGCCCGGCCTGGACATATCCAGGGCAAAGGCAATATTTCGGAGAGTGCTCAGGAAATACGCAAACGGCGTTGTTTTCTCCAAAACCGGATCGGAATACGAACTCGTTGTAATATTCAACCACGGGCCACAGGAAATCCCCTCCGACGCAAACGCCGCCCGGGCTGCTTCTTCTCCTTTCGGCAGGGCAGTCGAACTGTGCAGGAAATTTTATGCCAAGTATTACGGTGGCACCTTCTCCGTCGGCATAAGCCGCACCACTCAGATGCTGAAATCCCTCCCGGACCTTTACCAGGAGGCCGTTGAGGCGCTGCTCATGAGGTTCTGGAAACCGGAAGAAAAATATTATTTCTATGCATGCAACATGTTTAATAACAGCGGAAAACTCAGGATAACAAATGAAATACTCGACGACCTCGCGCTCAATATCCGGCTTTCAAACTGCGACCCTGCCCTGGCCTATGTTGACAGCGTGCTTGAAAACAGCAGCATCAGCTGCAAGGTAAAACCCGCCGAAATCCAGGAGTTTTTCTGGACCGTAATACAGTCGCTTACCATACGGCTTAATCTCCAGCTCTCTTTCATCGGCTATGAATCAATACTGACAAATATCCATCCCTACGAAAAAATAAAAAGCACGGCCACAGTCAACGAACTCAGGGAATGTGTCAAAGAGCTTATAAAGCATCTTAACAAGCATTATCTTGAGAAAAACCCGATAAATAACACGAACATCATTGAAACTGCCAGGAAAATCATTGACCAGAGTTATTACGGCGACATTAACCTTGAACAGGTGGCCCGGTACGTGCACCTCAGCCCCGCCTATTTCAGCGAGCTTTTTAAAAAAGAAACGGGAATGAGTTTTGTTGATTATAAAACGGAACTAAGGATAAAAAACGCCAAGAGACTCCTGCTGACAACAAATTTCACGACGCAGGAAATAAGCAGAAAAGTGGGCTTTTCCGATCCAAAATATTTCAGTAAGCTGTTTAGAAGGATGACCGGAAAAACCCTTTATGAATACAGAAAAGAATTTGCAAATAAAAAAGACCCCGAACTGGATCCCGAAATGCAGTAAATGCAATAAAGAAAAGACGCGGTGTATACCGCGTCTTGCTTTTTTAATGTTCTTCATACAGCAGTAATTTTATGATGTTTTTAATGCAGCAGTAAATATCAGCCGCGCTCATAAGAATCAGTCGCGGACTATCAGCGACTGCCCCGTCATTTCTGGCGGTTTCGGCAGACCGAGTATATCCAGCAATGTCGGCGCAAGGTCTGCAAGAATTCCATCCTTCAGCCTGACGCCTTCACCCAGGCCAACTCCTACGAGGGGCACCCTGTTCGTTGTATGAGCGGTGTAGGCGCCGCCATTTTCATAATCCAGCATTTGCTCTGCATTTCCGTGGTCTGCTGTAATCAGGGCAGCTCCTCCGACTTCCTCTATTGCGCCTATTACCTTGCCCACGCATTCATCAACGGCTTCAATGGCCTTGCGCGCCGCTTCAAAAACGCCCGTATGCCCTACCATGTCAGGATTGGCAAAGTTCAGTATAATTACGTCGTACATACCCGAACGTATTCTTTTTGCCGCTTCCTCCGCAACCTCATAGGCGCTCATCTCGGGCTTGAGATCATAGGTCGCCACCTTCGGCGAAGGAATAAGCACGCGGTCTTCTCCCTCGTAAACGGTTTCAACGCCTCCGTTGAAAAAGAAGGTTACATGGGCATACTTTTCCGTTTCTGCAATGCGCAGCTGCTTCAACCCGTGCCTGCTCACATATTCTCCGAACGTGTTAGTAAGATTCTCGGGCTTAAACGCCACTTCCACGTTCTGTATGGTCTTGTCATACTGCGTCATGCATACATAATAAAGCGGGAACCATCCCTTCGGTCTTTCAAAACCTTTAAAGTCCTTGTCCACAAATGCCCTTGTAATTTCACGCGCCCTGTCGGGCCTGAAATTGAAGAAAATCACCGAATCGTGTTCACCGATTACGGCCGTCGGCTTTCCGTCCCTGGTTATAACCGTGGGTTTTACAAATTCATCGAATTCATTCCTTTCGTAGGATTCCGTCACGGCTTCCAGGGCGCTTTCGGCCGTAAGTCCCTGGCCGAGCACCATTGCGTCATAGGCCAGCTTTACCCTTTCCCAGCGGTTGTCCCTGTCCATTGCATAGTACCGGCCCATTACAGTGGCTATTTTCCCTGTGCCTATTTCCTTCAGCCTGTTCTCAAGCTCTTCAACATATCCTTTTGCGCTGTCCGGTGGCACGTCCCTGCCGTCAAAGAAACAGTGGATATAGGTTTCGTCCAGGTTGTACCTCTTTGCCAGCTCAACGAGCGCGTAAAGATGGGTATTGTGGCTGTGCACGCCCCCGTCTGAAAGAAGTCCGAAAAGATGAAGCTTTGAATTGTGTTTTTTGCAGTTTTCCACGGCGCCGAGAAACTCCTTTTTATTGAAAAAGTCCCCGTCCTGGATGGATTTTGTAATCCTTGTAAACTCCTGGTATACGATCCGTCCTGCGCCTATATTGGTGTGACCAACCTCGGAATTACCCATCTGTCCCGGCGGAAGACCAACATCCAGTCCGCTCGTTCCTATCGTCGCATGGGGACATACCGCCATCAGCCTGTCCATATTGGGTTTGCTTGCTGCGCTTATTGCGTTTCCTTCTGTACGCGGGTTTATTCCGTAACCGTCAAGAATTATTAGTATGACCGGTTTTTTTGCCATTTGCGCCCTCCAATCTACAATTGACCGACCCCCCGGCGTCCGGAGGGTCGGCCCTGCTTAATCGCTGAACTTCTTCCAAAATCTTATCTGGTATTGTATTTCATTTATCTGACGTTGTATTTCACTATCTTTTCAAAATCGTCCAGTTTAAGGCTTGCTCCGCCCACAAGACCTCCGTCTATATCCGACATGTTGAAAAGCTCGGGCGAATTGGCGACTGTAACACTGCCGCCGTACTGGATTCTTATCGCTTCGGCCGCGCTGTTGCCGTAAAGCTCGCGGACAGTTTCCCTTATAACCATGCAAACCTCGTTGGCCTGTTCGCTCGTTGCGGTCTTGCCGGTTCCGATCGCCCAAATGGGCTCATAGGCAATAACCATTTTGGAAACCTGTTCCGCGCTGAGTCCTTTCAGGGCTATTTTCACCTGGTACCTGACAAGGTCGTTGGTAACGCCCTGCTCCCTCTGTGCCAGAGATTCGCCCACGCATACGATCGGAGTTATTCCGTATTTGAATGCAGCATGGACCTTCTTGTTCACGGTTTCGTCGGTCTCGGCAAAATACTGTCTCCTCTCGGAATGGCCTATGATTACATAATCCACCCCGAGGTCTGCAAGCATCGGGCCCGACACTTCGCCCGTGTAAGCGCCCTTTTCCTCCCAGTGCATGTTCTGGGCTCCAACCTTGATATTCGATCCTTCTGCCGCCTTTTTAACTCCGGGCAGGCAGATGAAGGGCACGCATACAACGACTTCGGCCTCGGCGTCGGCTACTCTTTCCCTCAGCGCCTTAACAAACTCCACTGCTTCCGAGGGCGTTTTGTTCATCTTCCAGTTACCTGCAATTATTTTTTTTTTACAGTCCTTGTCCATCAGGCATGCAATACCGGGAAGGACCTTTCCTTCGAGGAACTCCAGCGATGCGCCTCCGCCCGTTGAAATATGGGTGATCTTGTCTGCGAATCCGAGCTGTTCAATGGCTGCAGCCGAGTCTCCTCCGCCGACTATTGAAACGGCGCCCGATTCAGCAACGGCACGGGCAATCTCCCTTGTTCCGTTGGCAAAATTCTCAAACTCGAAAACTCCCATGGGACCGTTCCATACGATGGTCTTCGCTTTCCTGATTTCCTTTGAGAACACCTCTATCGTCTGGGATCCGATATCCATTCCCATCCATCCGTCGGGTATGGCGTCGGAAGCAACCTGCTTGAATTCTGCGTCGTTCTTGAATTCAGTGGCTACCACGTTGTCAACGGGAATCATCAGGTTAACACCCTTGCTTGCTGCTTTTTCCATGATGGACCGCGCGAGATCAAGCTTGTCGTCCTCGCATATTGACTTGCCGATGTTATAGCCCCTGGCTTTCATGAAAGTATATGCCATTCCGCCGCCGATAATCAGTGAATCGACTTTGTCAAGAAGATTTTCGATAACTCCGATTTTGTCGGAAACCTTAGCGCCGCCCAGTATTGCCACAAAGGGTCTTGCAGGATCGGCTATGGCCTTGCCCATGATTTCAATTTCCTTCTTGATGAGGAATCCGCAAACCGCCGGCAGATAATCGGCAATGCCCGCCGTCGAAGCGTGCGCCCTGTGGGCTGTTCCAAACGCGTCATTTACATAGATCTCAGCCAGGCTTGCCAGTTCCTTAGCAAAGGCAGGATCATTCTTTTCCTCTTCCTTGTGGAACCTGACATTCTCGAGCATAAGAACTTCGCCTTCTTTGAGAGCAGCGGCCTTTGCGCGGGCATCTTCCCCGATTACGTCGCTTGCCATTATAACTTCCCTCCCCAAAAGCTGGCTGAGCCTTACAGCAGTCGGTTTCATGCTGTACTTGGGTTCAAAACCGTTCTTTGGCCTTCCAAGGTGGGATACAAGAATGGTTTTGGCTCCGTTTTCAACAAGATATCTGATTGTGGGGAGAGCACCGACTATTCTTTTATCATCGGTTATATTGCCGTTTTCATCCAGCGGAACATTAAAGTCCACTCTGACTATGACTTTTTTGCCCCTCACATCAATGTCTTCGACAGACTTTTTATTAAGCATACCGACCATAAACTCACTCTCCTGTTTTATTATTTACTGGATTGAATATGTAATAATTCTTCGTCAGACATACACAACCATGAAACAATTATGCGGCAATTTGGCACTTCTTATTCCAAGCCCTGGTACGCAATTATTTTACATCTTTTCACCGTTTGTTTCAATACATGGAGAAAAAATTAATTAATTTTTTAACAATGTCGTCCAATTACTCAAAATGAAAGCCCGGATTTGTATCCGGGCCAGGTCTGCCAATCTGCGTATTGCCGGCTTCGATTTTTGCCTGTTAAATCTTGATGCCTTTCATGACAAGCTCTAACATGGCTTTTGCGTTAAGATAATTAATCACGGCTGATTCAAAGGACCTGTACTCGTTCATGATGGAAACCTTCCTCTGGTTGTATTCCAGCGTGCTGTATTTCTTCTGCGCATATTCCTTGTCAAGAAGCAAAACCTTGTTGTCAAGCAGAGGCTTGTATTCCATCTGAAGCTTTAGCAGCTCGGCCACCTTCATGTAATCCCTGTAAACGCCCTTTGCATAGGCCGTGTAATCTTTCTCCGTGTTCTTGAGCTGTTCTTCTAACAGCGTCAGACTTCTGCGGGCATTTACGAGGTCCGGATCGTCTTTCTCGCAAACGGCTTCCAGCTTCTCTATGTATTCCTTCTGAAGTTTTATGTCATTTTTCAGCGTTGCAAGTTCGATGTTGTTTGACAAAAAGCTGTTTACGAAATCATCCTGCTTATAGCTCGTAACTATATCCACCGATGAAGGGAGAGCATACTCGACGGACAGTTCACTTTCGGGATCAAGGCCCAGCTTTTCCTTCAAAGCCGTTTCAGCTTTTTCCACGTTCAGGATGGCATCTTCAAGGCTTATTTCCGATTGTTTTTTGGAAATTTTCGCGCTCATGACCGATGCCTCTGTGCCCAAACCCTGTGAAAGCTTTTCGATTTCCGCCGTAAGATTCATTGCAGCGATATCAACATTGATCTCAGCTATCTCTTTTGCCTTGATGAGCTGGTACAGGTTGTAATAGTCCTTTTGCAGCTGATATTTTTCCTGAGCAAGTTTGATCTCCCTCTTCTGCTCCATAACAGAAACGGAGAAATTCTTCTGCGCTGCGGTCAGCTCGGCGGAAGCCTTCTGTTTGGCGGCATCGATATCATATTGCTTAATGGACGGGCTTTGGTTTTCATATATTTCCTGGAGTTTTTCAAGCCCCTGTGTGGTGATTTGTGAACCTACTGCGCTGGTAAGCATTCCAAAAACAAGACATAAGCACAAAATCAAAGATACCGTTACAAACCTTTTGCTCATATTTTCATCTCTCCTCATGAAAAGTGGGTACGCTAAACAAGCCCTTATTAATGATATTAACAAAAAGAGGATTAATTGCAAGTAGACATTTATCGGAAAAAGGTAGATTTTTATCGGTAACGTAAAAGCGCAATAAATACAAAGAAGCTGCCCTTTTCAGAGCAGCTTCATATTATGGTCCTGATAATCGCTGTCCGTAAAACTATTTGACTCCGTCAACGGTTGCCATGTGCATTACAAGGTCTACGACCTTGTTTGAATAACCCCATTCGTTGTCATACCATGCTACGAGCTTGACAAAGTGGTCGTTGAGCGAAATACCGGCTTTCGCATCGAAAATCGAAGTGCGGGCGTCGTGGATGAAATCGGAGGAAACCACTTCGTCCTCGGTATATCCGAGAATGCCCTTGAGTTCGTTCTCGGAAGCCTTCTTGACGGCAGCCTTTATTTCTTCATAGGTAGCCGGTTTTTCAAGACGGCAGGTGAGGTCCACAACGGATACGTCGGCAACGGGAACCCTGAATGCCATACCGGTCAGTTTGCCGTCCAGTTCGGGTATAACCTTTCCGACAGCCTTGGCTGCGCCGGTGCTTGAAGGAATGATATTGAACGTAGCAGCGCGTCCGCCTCTCCAGTCTTTCTTGGAAGGACCGTCAACGGTCTTCTGGGTTGCTGTAACGGCATGAACCGTTGTCATGAGACCTTCAACAATTCCGAAATTCTCATGGATGACCTTTGCGAGAGGAGCAAGACAGTTGGTCGTGCATGAAGCATTTGAAACAACTTTCATATCGCTTGTGTACTTGTCGTGGTTAACACCCATGACAAACATCGGAGCATCCTTTGAAGGCGCGGTTATTACAACCTTCTTGGCGCCGCCTTTGAAATGGGCGGAAGCCTTGTCAACAGTGGTGAATACACCGGTTGATTCAACAATATACTCAGCTCCGCATTCACTCCACGGAATTTCATCCGGATTCATGCAGGCGTAAACGCTGATTTCCTTACCGTTAACAACCAATTTGCCGTCCCTGGTCTCAATTGAACCCTCGAACTGGCCATGAACCGTGTCATATTTCAACATATAAGCCATGTATTCAAGATCGATGAAAGGGTCGTTGATGCCAGTTACTTCAACCTTTGGATTGTTAACCGTCGCCCTGAAAACAAGACGTCCGATACGACCAAATCCGTTAATGCCAATTTTAATTGCCATGTTTACTCATCCCCCTATGTATTATTAGGCCTCACGGCCTTGTTGTTGAATTCCGCCGCCGCGTTGCAGGCCATTCGAGGCAGTATCAAATGGCATGCCGTGGCAAAATTTATTCTATATTATTTTTATTACCTTTTCAATACTTAAATAAACAATTTTTTAACAAAGTTGGCATATTGACAATTTTATGACCAATATTTTAACCATCTCAAAAAATTAATATATCCGGCCTGTAAATTTAACTTCACGAATTAACCGTTTTTATCGCTTTAATAATTTTTTATAATTAAACTTCTTAAATCAATTTCGTGCATATCGTTAAAATTTGTTCCTGATTATATTACCCTGAAAAAATCAGCTTATTCAATATTTACCGTATATTTATTCACAAACCTGTCAGGATTGTATGACAGCTTGGCCTTTCTCAGCCCTTCAATTCCGAGGTCCTGCTCCCTGTTGACGTATTTCGTGCCGCTCCATTCATTCATTAAGAACTGCTGGTTGATGAAGGCATAAAGCCCTTCAATCCGGCTGTTGGCCTTTTCTATATGTATTACCACCGTTTCGTCGTTCAGAAGTTCGCCTACCGTAAAGGCTTCAAACTCTCCGTTGACTTTTATCAGGGCTCCCTTGCAGCCCAGTTCTTCAAAAATGTCCAGCAGCTCGAAATTGGCAATTTTTTCGCAGTACAGGTCCCTGTGTTCCTCGCAGTCCCTTTCCGAACACCATTTTTCCATTATTTTTTTGCACTCGTCTATGTGTTCAGGCCTCATTATGACATATTCATATTCGTAAAGCCTCAGAAACTTGTTTATATGGTTTCGTTTTGCGTGGTATTTTTTCCCTTTGAGACTGACGAGGTTTTCAGTGAAATATACGTAATCGGAGTTGTCCCTGTCAAATATAATTCCGCCGCGCGCGGCATAAGGCTTTAAAAGCTCTGCATCTCTCTCGCTGACTCTTTTGAATACAAGGGGAAAACCCAGGGAGTTAAAGTATTTCCTGAGTTTTGCAACTGCTTTTCCAAGCTTTTCAGGGGTTACATCCCCCACGGGCATGAAAGCGAAGGCACCGCCCCTGTCCGGAAAGGAGAGGATGCAAAGAAGATCTTCAATAACGGAATATTTTACATTATAGAAATTTCTCCACATGAAAAGGTTCGTAAACGTCATCTCGGAAATCTCAGGCTGAGCCGCACTGAAATAACGGTCAAACAGTTCCTTGTCCTTCAGGGTGATCGTTTTGAAATCCAATGCCAATCACTCTTTCAAAAAATTGTAATAAACTGTAATCATAAAAGCGCCAGCGGTATCATCCACAATGCCCGCCGGCTTTTCTCAGCATGTGATATTTACCCAAACATTTCAGTCTCCAAACGAGACTCCGACGCTTTTAGCTATTTTGACAAGTTCGCCGTCGGGCGGAACGGTTTTAAGGCTTCCCACGGCATCTTCAAGGGAAACGGCCGTCATTTCGCTTCCCTTGAGGCTCACCATCATGCCGAATTTCTCTTCGCTTATCAGTTCAACGGCGGCAACCCCGTAGCGCGTTGAAAGTATCCTGTCAAAAGGTATCGGCCTGCCGCCTCTCTGCAGGTGACCCAGCACCGCCACCCGGGTTTCAACGCCTATCATCTTCTCTATCTCTTCTGCCACCTTGTTGCCGATACCTCCAAGCCTGACCGGATCTGGGCTGTTTTCCACAATCTTGCTTACGACCATTTCACCGCCCTTTTCCTTTGCGCCCTCGGCCACTACAACAATGCTGAAATGCTTGCCCGCCCTTTTCCGTTCAAGGATCTTATTGCATACTTTCTGCATTTCGTAAGGTATCTCGGGTATCAAAATGACGTCGGCGCCGCCCGCTATGCCGGATTCAAGCGCAATCCATCCTGCATACCTGCCCATGACCTCAAGGATCATCACACGGTGATGGGATTCCGCGGTGGTATGGAGCTTGTCAATGGCGTCAGTGGCTGTATCAACGGCAGTCCTGAAACCAAAGGTCAGATCCGTTGCTGAAAGATCATTGTCTATCGTTTTCGGAACTCCGACAACTTTAACCCCTTTCCTAGCGAAATCCCTTGCGCTCGTCAGCGTTCCGTCGCCTCCGATAATAACCAAGCAGTCAATGCCATGCATGTATATATTGTCAATTACGCGTTCTGACATGTCCTTGTACTCAACGCTGTTACCCCTGTCAATCCTGAAATGAAACGGATTGTCGCGATTGGAGGTACCGAGTATCGTTCCTCCCTTGTCAAGAATGCCCGAAACGTCGCTGTCCTTGAACCTCACATACTCGTTCATTACAAGGCCGCGGTAGCCGTCCCTGAAACCTATCACTTCCCAGCCGTACCTGCCCATCGCGGTCCTCACCACTGCCCTTAATACGGCGTTGAGTCCCGGGCAATCCCCGCCGCCCGTAAGCACACCTATTCTTCTGACCATTTTAAGACCCCCGTTATTTTACGACTTTTTTAACAATTTCCAATACAAAGGAAGCTGCCGTGACGAGGTCGGATATGAAAATTTCCTCCTCGACGCTGTGGACCTTTCTCATGCCGACGCTGAGAACTACCGCCTGTATTCCGCGGCCGTTCAAAATATTGGTATCGCTGCCCCCGCCGGTTTCCTCCAGGATAAGCGGCACACCGGCGTCTTTTGCCGCAGCTTCCAAAATTTTGATAATTCCGGCATCTTTGTCTATATTAAATGCCGGATACATGTCAACAATATCTGTGTCAACCCTGCCTCCTCGTCTGGCAGCAGCCTTCTCCAGGCATTCAACCATGTGGGCCACCTGCTTTTCCAGTTTGCTCTCGTCCCTGCTCCTTGCTTCGCCTTTTATCTCCACAAGATCGCAGACAATATTCATGGAGCGCCCACCGTGGATAATGCCTATATTTGCCGAAGTTTCCGCGTCAATGCGGCCGAGTTTCATTGCTGAAATGGCATCGGCGGCAATTTCTATGGCGCTTATTCCTTTTTCGGGCTCAATTCCCGCATGGGCTGCCTTTCCATGTATTTTCGCGGACAGGCTTTTCTGCGACGGAGCCTTTATGGCAACCCTGCCGATATCCCCGTCCCCGTCGAGAACAAAGCCGTATTTTGCATGTATTGCGCTGTAATCAAGGTTCTTGGCACCCAGGATGCCAATTTCCTCGGCCACTGAAAATACAGCCTGTATGTCGCCGTGTTTGACCTCATATTCTTTCAGGCATCTCAACACTTCGAGAATAATTGCCACCCCGGCGATGTCATCACCTCCGAGTATCGTGGTTCCGTCGGAAGTGATTCGGTCGCCGTTTACAACAGGTTTTTTCCCCCTGCCCGGCGTCACGGTGTCCATGTGGGCCATCAGCAAAATCGGCTCCGCATCTGCGTTGCCCTTTATGTTACATATGAGGTTCCCGCAGTTGCCTCCTATTTTGCTGCCCGTGTCGTCTTCGATTACTTCAAGGCCCAAATCTTCCAGGCGCTTTTTAACGGCATCGGCCATATTCCTCTCTTCAAGGGAAACACTGTCAATGCTCACAAGTTCGACAAAATCCCCGACAAGCCTGTTCCTGTTGATCATACAATCACTCCCGCTTTCATTTCAATCCGGCAAACCCATTCTGTCTCAAGGCTTCATAAAGTATTATCGCCGCTGAATTTGACAGGTTCAGGGATCTCAGGCCCTCCCTCATCGGAATACGTATGCATCTTTCCGGATGCGCCTTCAGCAGTTCTTCAGGCAAACCTGCCGTCTCCCTGCCAAACAGTATGTAACACCCGTCGGGATAGTTCACGTCGCAATACCATTTGGTCGCCCTGGTCGTGGCATAATAGAACGTGCCGGTATTGTGAATTGAAACAAATTTGTCATAGCTTTCATAATATTGTACATTAACCTTGTCCCAGTAATCAAGCCCTGCCCTTTTCAGGTACCGGTCCTCGATTTTGAAACCCAGCGGGCCGACAAGGTGCAGGACCGCGCCGGTGGCGGCGCAGGTTCTTGCAATGTTGCCTGTATTTTGCGGTATTTCCGGCTCAACAAGAACTATGTTGAAAGGCATGGACCTATTCCTCCCCTTAGAAATGCCAGTCGCCAGTTTCGTGTTTTCAGCAGCGCAGCACCGGTTTTCATGCACTCTGCTGTTCAGCCGTTCTGCGTTAAAGTAAATACAAAGCCATGTAAAAGCAAAGCAATGTTTTACAGTTTTATAATACTGCTTGTTCTTTTGGCAGTAAATATACAGCGAAAATTTACACAGCGGCAAAACAAAAAAGATGGCACATGCCACCTATGAAATTTAAAAATAATATTTTAAACTCGCTGTCAGACATTTTCGACGGAAAGGTCAATATCCATGTTAACTTCATTGTCAAGTATCAGAGGAATGCAGATTGTTTTCATCTTGGTCGGCGATATCTGCATGTTCTGTCCTGTAAGGAAGGACGGAGGAGTTATTTCTATGCCGATTCCCCTGTTGTAAAGCAAGGTTGCGGTATTCCCCAGTATCATGTTTGTAAGTTCGGCAACCGCACTTTTTGCCATTTCATCAAGCTCAGGAATCTCCATGCCGCCCATCATTTTTGATGCTACAAACATCGCTGCCTTCTTTGTCATGTTAAAAATAGCCTGTCCTCTTATTTTACCCGTCAGTCCCACTATAATGATTATGTCCTCGCTTGAATAGGGAGCTTTTTTCAGATAGACCTTTCCCAGGGTTACTTCTATGTTTGCCACTTGTTTAAGGACCATCCTGCTTGCTTCGATGAATGGATTTATGTATTCTACCTTCACTTGTTTCCCCCCAACTTGTTACATTTTGCTTGTTTTTCAGGCGGCGGCCAATATTGGGCAACCTGATATCTGCGCCGTAAAAAATGCTAAAATATACAGTAATTTTATCGTAAAAACTCAACAAAAAAATTAAATCTTTTTTTATTTTTTATTATCCTTTTTTTATTAGCAATCTCACGAGTCCATGTCTCCTCACTGTGACGGCTCCCACGGGACAGAGTTCCTGGCAGCAGAAACAGCGTATGCATTGCGACATGTCGGCCCTGGGCCTCTTGTTTTTCATTTCGATAACATTGGCGGGACAGTTTCGCTGGCATTCTGCGCAGCCGATGCAGCGCTCATGGTCAAAAACCACCTTTGGTTTCAGCCTGTTGGCAACAAACCTGAATGCCCGGTTGTCAAAAAACTGTATGTCTCTTAAAACTTCGAGCTGAGGAACGTCAAAACCGTTCTGCCTGAAAGCGTCAATATCTTCGCCCAGGATGTCCGCCTTATCCAGTTTTTCGGGACACATTCCCCGTTTGATCGCGTTGTCAAAAACCGGTACTTTCCGCGGATCAATTCCCATTATGTAAAGTGCTGCGAGGTCAAGCGCAAAAGCGTCGCGGCTTCCGAGTATCAGGCCTATAGACCTCGGATTTCCCGATGTAGGTCCCCGGCCTTCCATTCCGACTACCGCATCCATTATATTGAGCGTTGGTTTCAAACAGCAGTGGATGTCTATCAGCGTATTGGCAAACTCGCTGTACCCTGACATCCTGAAATGATACTCGGCTTTCCTTACGCCGGGTATTGCTCCGAACATGTTTTTGACGGCGCCGGTATAAACCATCTGGCCGTGAGTTTTCAACTTCGGCAGGTTTATCACCACATCGGCTTCCACAAGCGGTTTTATTGCACGCACTTTTTTCAGGAACATGCCGTCGGGATAATCCACGTCCACTTCCGAGGTGTCAAAATTCAGCTCAATGCCGGCCTGTCTCGCAGCCTCGGTCATTCCGCAAACATTGTATACGTGCCTCAGGTACAGCTCGCTGTATAGCCCGCCGGGACTTTCGGCAATTACCGGTATTCCTCCCGCTTCCCTAATAATCCCGCCAAGCGCCTTCACGAGCGCAGGATGGGTCGTGGCGGCTTTTTCCGGCGGCTTTGCCGACACAAGGTTCGGTTTCAGCACAACCCTGTCATTCGGCTTAATAAAGCTTTCAACTCCCCCAAGGCCTTTAAAAACTTCCTCGAGGGATTTTCGTATATTTTTTTCATCGTAATCCGGGCAACGGGATATATATACCCTGTTCATCGGCGTTCAAACCTTTGGTATAAAATTTTCAATACAAAAAATTTTCAAAATAATAGGGCCTGTTTACCAAATTATCGCATTCAGTCCATGGCCCATATACATAAATAATAAAATGATTTTTTTACAAAGGCAAGATTAAAATGAAAATTTTCACATCAGGTTAAGTACATAAACTCCTCTCATCGGTATTTTGTCTGAATTACCACTGAAAAAAACAATCCACGCCGCCAGGATCAAAATAATAATGCCCAGTACCAAAAAAAGCAACCAGTATTTTCTTAAAATCCACGTCACCAAAATCACCTCTAACACATAATTTTGCAGTTCGCTTCAGAGGCGACCGTTCCAGCGCAAACATTGCGGCCGTGTTTTTATTATCCAAAAAAATAAAAAGCAATATTCCGTAAAATATTGCTCCCTGACCTATAATCTTGGAAATTACATGCTTGCGCTTATTTTTTTTCGTATTTCCTCGAGTATTTTCTTTTCAATTCTCGAAACCTGTACCTGTGATATGCCGAGCATTTTTGCTATCTGTACCTGGGTCTTTTCCTGGAAATACCTCAGGATAATTATCTGCTTTTCCCGCGACGGCAGCGTATCGAGGATCTGCTGCAACGCTATCCTGTCAATTATGTCGTGCTCGTTATCGGAGCTGTCGCTGTCAATCCTGTCAATAAGCAGAACGGGCGTGCTGTCGCCTTCATTGACCGTACTGTACAGGGATTCGGGCGCCATGCCAGCATCCATTGCCATCACGAGCTCATCGACATCGATATCCAGCTCGGCCGCAATTTCGTTTACAGATGGCTCTCTCCCCAGTTCCTTGCTGAGCATTTCCTTGGTCAGCCTCGCCTTGTTGGCGGTTTCCTTCAGCGAGCGGCTGACCTTGATTATTCCGTCGTCGCGGATAAACCTTTTAATCTCGCCGATAATCATCGGGACAGCGTACGTGGAGAACCTGACGTTGTAGGATTCGTCAAACTTGTTGATGGCCTTGATCAGTCCTATGCTCCCGATCTGAAAAAGGTCTTCAGCTTCATAGCCCCTGTTCTGAAAACGCCTGACAATGCTCCAGACCAGGCCGACATTCTTTTCCACGAGTTTGGCCTGGGCGTTCTTGTCACCGTTTTTTGCCTTTTTTATAAGTTCCAGTGTTTCGTCACCATGATACTCATTCATTGCGGTTCAGGCCTTTCAATCCCCTGTCTTTTGCGTATCCGACGGATTTACGGATTTGAATTTTTTAAACAGTGTCACCTCGGTGCCCTTGCCAGGCTCGGAAACCACATCAACACGGTCCATGAAGCTTTCCATCACCGTAAACCCCATACCCGAGCGCTCCATTTCGGGCCTTGAAGTATAAAGGGGTTGTCTTGCCAGCTCAATGTCCTCTATTCCCTTTCCCTTATCTATTACCTTTATTTCAACGGCATCGGCGTAGAGCCTGCATATCATAGTCACAATGCCGGGCCTGTTTTCATACCCGTGAATAATGGCATTCGTCACGGCCTCCGAAACGGCAGTCTTGACATCGGCGAGTTCCTCCAGCGTGGGATCGAGCTGGGATACAAAGGCGGCGGCCACTATCCTCGCAAAGGCTTCATTGGCCGACTTACTCGGAAACTCGACTTTTACCTCATTAATGCATTCCATTGTCTTCTCTCCCTTTACATCATTTTGTTCAATGCGGTTTCCACATTGTCATACGCATCTATAACCTTCAAAATCCCCGACATGTCAAGTATCTTTTTTATATGGGGGCCGATGCCCACGAGGGCAAGTTTTCCGTTAAGCTTCTGCACGTTCCTGAACCTGCCCATGATCGCCCCTATCCCTGAACTGTCCATGAAAGTGAGCTTCCCAAGGTCCAGTATTACGTTTTTGGTGCTGGATTTGATGATTTCGCTGTCGACTTTGATCTTCAGCTGCTCGGAAGAATGGTGGTCAAGCTCGCCAATAACCCTTACTATCAAGGTGGATCCCCTGTTTGAAAATTTCAGCTGCAATTTCTGCATCCTCCTCTTTGGTAAAATTGGCATTGATATGATGTTATATATTCAACAGGGATTGGAATTTTCCTCCATCGAATTTTGTAAACTTTTGGCACCTTTGGACAGCCTGAGGTCATTGGCAATTTTCTCGAGTTTTCGCAGCCTGTGATTTACTCCGGATTTGCTGAGAGGAGGGGTAAGAAGCTGACCGAGCTCTTTCAGGTTTATATCGGGGTATTCGATGCGAAGGCGGGCTATTTCCCTGAGGTTTTCAGGGAGATTTTCCGCTTCTCCGCTTTCCATGATGTATTTTATGTTTTCTATCTGTCGCATTGATGCTTTCACGGTTTTGTCAAGGTTTGCCGTTTCACAGTTGACAATCCTGTTGACGCTGTTCCTCATATCCTTTAAAATCCGGACATTTTCAAGTTCAAGCAGCGCGGAGTGGGCTCCGATGATGTTGAGGAAATCAACTATATTCTCGCCCTCTTTCAGGTAAACGACATAACTTCCCTTGCGGCGTATTATTTTTGAATTTAGCCTGTAACTTCTTATCAGCCGGTTAAGCTCCTGGGCCAGTATGAGACTCCGCGTCGCAATTTCAAGGTGATAGGACTTCTCTGGGTCGCTGATGGAGCCGCCTGCGAGGAATGCGCCCCTCAGGAAGGACCTTCTGCAGCAGACCTTGTTAAGGTAACTCTTTGACGGTTTCAGTACCAGTTCTCCTTTTTCCGCCTCTCCGGGGCTGAATGACAGACCCATGTCATCGAGCATCCTGAGCGTTCCCGTTTTGCCGGCGATCATAATAATGTATGACAGGTGCTTTTTCAGCTTTCTCGATCTTCTTACGGCAATTTCGGGATTTATCCCGTAAAGCTTTCTTAATATTGAAAAAACCCTTCGCGCAAAGGCGGCGTTTTCCGTTACTATCCTGATGCCGGGCATATCAGGGTCCCGGAATATTATCGTTCCCGATATTCTTATCACCGAGGATATTTCCGCGAGCAGGCAGCACCTGTCGTTAATCTCCAGCCTGCACAATTCGTTTTTTACAAGTGAGGAAAAAGACACATTGCCCACCTTCTATCCCATCTTCTTCAGCCTGTCTTTTACATAGTAATAATCGATGATTCGTTTCCTGTCCCTGGCCAGCACTTTCTCTGCAACCAGGCTGATAATCGCGACGGCAAGTTTTTCCGGGTCATGTCTCACGAGGTTGTTTGAGATACCCAGGAAATCTCCTCCGATTATTTCAACGCCGGTCTTCATGATGTTGTCGTAATCAACCTTTACAATCTCCGCTCCGTCGTCGCGGTAGCGTTTCTCAATATCGGGCGGCACTTCTGCCGTATTTACAATGCAGTAGTCGACAATGCTGCGGTATGAATGGTCTTCCAGCGCGCGCAGGTGATCATATACAGTATATCCTTCCGTCTCTCCGGGCTGTGTCATCACGTTGCAGACGTAAACTTTTATTGCCCCGGAGTTTTTGATCGCATCGCATATTCCGTCCACAAGCAAATTGGGAAGTATGCTCGTATACAGGCTTCCGGGTCCCAGGACGACAACGTCGGCTTCCCCTATCGCTTCAAGTGCTTCCGCAAGAGCCTTCGGAGAATCCGGCTCCAGGAAAACGCGTTTTATTCTCCCGGGATGTGTTTCGTGGTGCCTGCCTATGTTCGATTCCCCGCATATGATGTAGCCGTCTTCGAGCTCGGCGCACAGCTTTATATCTTCGAGCGTGACGGGCAGGACCTTTCCTGTCACGGCGAGGACGCTGCTCATGCTTCTGACGGCGTCCTCAAAGCTCGGCGAAATGCCGTCCATTGCTGCCAGGAAAAGGTTGCCGAAGCACTGGCCCTTCAACATTCCTTCCTTGAACCTGTACTGGAGCAGTCTTTCCATGATGGGCTCCGTATCCGCGAGAGCAAGGATGCAGTTTCGTATATCACCGGGAGGCAGCATGCCCAAATCATTCCTTAAAATGCCGGATCCGCCTCCGTCATCGGCCACGGTGACTATCGCCGTTATGTTGGAGCTGTAATTTTTAAGACCGCGCAGCATCGTGGACAATCCCGTGCCCCCGCCTATGGCCACTATTTTGGGACCCTTTATCAATATTCTTTTCTCATACAGCAAATTGCTGAGTTTTTCACTGTCAAGGGAAATTTTGAAGTCGCGGTCAAAAATCGCATACACCAGGTTTTTAGTTGCGCGCTTTACTGCGAAAACAATAAAAGCGACGCCCGACACTATTAAAACCACCGAAAGGAGAATATATGAATACTGGCGATATGGTTCCCCGAGCAGCAGCGCAAGGCCGAAACTAATGAAGACTATTCCCGCAATGCCCAGGATTATCCATCTTTTTATCCTTATGCCAGGCCTGAGCCATTCCAAAATGCTCATCTAATACCTCCTGCCATCTTTTTCGATGTCCCTGTGGTCAATAACAACCCTGTGCTGCTTTTCCAGGAGTGCGCGATAAAGCGCTTCCGCAATGGCAACGGACCTGTGTCTTCCCCCGGTGCACCCAATGCCTATGACAAGCTGTGATTTACCCTCTTTTTTGTAATGGGGAATCAGGAACTCCAACATGTCCACAAGTTTCTCAAGAAAAATTCCCGTCTCGGGTATTTCCAGAACATACTTCTGAACGGATTCATTTTTGCCTGTCAGCTTGCGCATTGAGTCAATATAATATGGGTTTGGAATGAACCGGACATCAAACACAAGGTCTGCGTCATTGGGAATACCGTACTTGAATCCGAAGGAGGTCACGGTGATTATTATGCTTTCGAAGCTTTTCCCCTCCACGAACAGGTGCTGCAGTTCCTCTTTAAGTTCTCGCGGCGTAAGACTGGAAGTGTCGATAATATAAGTGGCGTTTTTCTTTATTTCCCTCAGTATTTCCCTTTCTTCCCTGATGCCGTTGATGAGCCTGTTCGGTGCCAGCGGATGAATGCGCCTGGTTTCCTTGAACCTTTTTACAAGAACTTCGTCCGACGCCTCAAGAAAAAGTATCTCGTAGGAAAAGCCGGCCTCCTTCAGGATATCCAGGCCGGGAAAGAAATCCTTGAGCAATTCCCCGCCGCGAACGTCCATTACAAGCGCGACCCTGTCCATTTTGCCGCCGGATTTGCAGCATATTTCAGCAAATTTAGGTATCAGGGCAGGCGGCAGGTTGTCTACGCAGAAAAATCCCATATCCTCCAGGGCTTTAGCCGCCTGGCTTCTGCCCGCCCCGGACATTCCGGTTATGATTACAAATCTCATGTTCTAATCTTCTCCTACTATCCTGATTTCAGGTTCCAGTTGAACCCCGTATTTTTCAAAAACCTGTTTCTGTATGTGAGAGATGACGCTTAGCACGTCCCTTGCAGTGGCATTTCCCGTATTTATTATAAAACCGCAATGCTTGCCCGACACCTGCGCTCCGCCTATTGTAAAGCCTTTCAGGTTGCAGCTTTCAATAAGCTTGCCGGTGTAATATCCTTCCGGCCTCTTGAACACGCTCCCGGCGCTGGGCTGAGTCAGCGGCTGGGATTCTTTTCTCCTCTGGTTGAGTTCCCGCATGCGACTTTCTATCAGGCTCCGGTCGTCACTCCTGAGAGCCAGCTCACATCTGAGTATGACGCATTGCTCTTTCTGAAAAACGCTTTTCCTGTATCCGAATTCATGCTCATTTCCAACAACGGAGCGCAGCCTGCCGTCCATATCCATGAACTCGGTCCTTGTAACCACGTCGGACATCTGTCCGCCGTAAGCGCCCGCATTCATAAAAAGCGCGCCGCCGAGGGTTCCCGGTATGCCCGACGCGAATTCAAGTCCCGAAAGGCCATGACATGCTGCAGTCGCCGATAGCCTGGACAACAGCATGCCTGCGCCTGCCCGGATTTTTTCTCCTTCAACGCTGCACTGCGAAAAGTTTTCGTGTATTTTAACAACGACCCCGCGAATTCCGCCGTCCATCACGAGCAAATTGGAGCCATTGCCCATGACGGTCACGGGCAATCCTTCATTCTTGCAGAACACCAGCAGCTTCGAAAGCGCTTCATCGGTCTGAGGTGTCGCAAATATGTCAGCAGGACCTCCGATTTTAAACGATGTATGGTTTTTCATTGGTTCGTCTGTTTTTACGTTCTCTTTGCCGATTATCTCCGCAATCCTTTGTGCAATTGCCTGCCTGTCAGCTACCATTTCTCCGCCCGCCTTTCCTGCCGAAAAATATGGTGATCACAGCCTCGAACCTTCATTGTCCGCCCTGTCTCCCATGACCCTTTGTTTCAGCTCATTGGCGGCATTGTATCCCATTTTCTTCTGTCGGTTGTTCATTGCCGCCACTTCAATTATTATAGCCAGATTTCTGCCCGGTCTGACGGGCACGACAAGGGACGGAACACGAATTCCGAGAATATCGGTATAATCGTCGACAAGGCCAAGCCTGTCGTAATCCTTGTTTTCATTCCAGTATTCAAGGTGTATTACAAGGTTGATACTCTCCATTACCTTGACGGCGCCTACGCCGTAGAGGTTTTTTACGTCAAGGATACCTACTCCGCGTATTTCAATGAAATGCCGGATGACGTCAGGCGCAGCACCGACGAGGGTTTTGTTGGAAACCTTGCGGATTTCCACGAGATCGTCGGCCACAAGCCTGTGTCCCCTCTTTACCAGCTCCAGGGCCGTTTCACTCTTGCCAACGCCGCTTTTGCCCAAAATCAGGATTCCTTCGCCATACACCTCCACCAATACTCCGTGCTTGGTGATGCGGGGCGCCAGCGCCACATTGAGATGGCCAATCAGCGCGCTCATGAATCTCGAGGTCGTGTCCTCGGTCCTCAAAATGGGAATCCTGTATTTCTTCGCCACCTCGATCATTTCAGGGAAAATTTCCAGTCCACGGGCAACAATCATACACGGAAAACCGCAACTAAAAAAGGCGTCGAGCCTTTCGTACCTTTCCCCTGCAGTGAGGCTTGCAAGATAGGCGGTTTCAACCTTGCCTATAATCTGTATCCTGTCGTTGCCGAAATAATCAAGATAGCCTGCAAGCTGCAGACCCGGACGATTCACTTCCGGCGTCGTTATCAGGATTTCCTCCTCATTTCCCATCTCAGTGACATCGATGAGCTGGAATTCATCTATCAGTTGTTTTAAAGTAACAGAAAACATGGCTCTCCTCCGGAACCTTTAATTTAGCTGTTGAAATACCAAAAAAATTAAATATTTATTAATTTTAATTACAATCAGCCCTTAAACGACTGCAATCAGCCATTGAACAACTGCAACCAGCCATTTAAAAACTACAACCAGCCATTTAACAATTGTAACCATACATTTAACAATTGCATACAGCCTTTAAAAATTGGCGTTTGATTGATGTAACCAGGCTGCGGCTGATTAAATAAGCCTGCTGCCGGCCAATAAATTTACAACCTTGCTGCCGCCCTAAAAATTCACAAGCTTGCCGCCGGCAATAAATTTGCAATCAATTTTTACACTGCCAATATATTTTGCCGAATATCTTTATTGCTGATCAGCGCTATTTCTATTGCTGCCAAATGTCTTTACTGCTGATCCCGCTATTTCTATTAACTATTAATTAATCGGTTAATTAATTCTATTGCAAACATATTAATCCATATACATTATATAATACTGACCGGGGAAAAAAAACTGATGTCTCAAGGATTCAATTGCCTAAACAAATCTGATTCGATAAAATATTGTAAACATTGTTTTGCATATTAACCTGATATACGGAGGAAATAACCATGAGCACGAAGCAAAAAATTCTTGTGGTCGGAAGCTTTGTAATGGACCTGATAGTCAGAACGCGCCGCGTGCCCCGGGAAGGGGAAACGGTAATTGAAGGCCTTTCCTTCAGCACGGCTCCGGGAGGCAAAGGCGCAAACCAGGCAGTCCAGGCCGCACGGCTTGGAATCGACGTTACCATGGTGGGCAAGGTAGGCAGGGATATGTTCGGAGACCAGCTCATCAAGTCCGCCGAGGAAGCCGGTATCGATACCCGTTACGTTATGAGGGCCGACAATGCGTCAACGGCCGTGGGCAACATCATCATCGAGGTAAAAGAGGGCGAAAAGGCCAAAAACAGGATAATAGTCGTCCCGGGCGCAAACATGGCTCTCACTGTTGATGACGTGGCATTCCTCAAAGACAAAATTTCGGATTATGACATGGTAATGCTCCAGCTGGAAATACCGCTGGAGGTTAACGAGGCCGTCGTTGATTATGCCAATGCCGCAGGCGTCCCCGTGATGCTCAACTCGGCGCCGCCCCAGCCCCTGTCCGACAGCTTTCTGAAAAAGCTCGACTACATATCGCCCAACGAACACGAAGCAGCTGCAATGACCGGTGTCAGGATAGTCGCCGATAAGAACGGCGTTGACCTGGGAACGGTGAAGGAAGCGGCCAATTCGTTGCTGGCCAAGGGCGTCAGGAACGTTATAATCACGCTTGGAAGCAACGGAGTGGCTTTTGCGAACGGGAAAGACTTCATATACAAGCCCTGCATCGATATAGTCGAAGTGCTGGATCCCACCGCTGCGGGAGATTCCTTTGTGGGATCGTTCTGTTCTGCTTTGTGCATGGGTTTTGACGTTGATAAAGCGCTGGATTTTGCAAACTATGCGGCGACATTGACGGTTTCGCGGCTTGGAGCCCAGCCGTCGCTGCCGTTCTACAATGAAGTCGTAAACCTCATGGAATCTGACGGATACAAGCATATAAACCTGTTTCGCAAATAGCATACATTAATAACAGGAGGATATTGATGGACGTACAAACAAGAACAAATCTCGAAAAGGATCTTGAAGCATTTTTCAGGACTGCTACAACTGAATTGGAAGGCCTCGTACGCCAGATTTCGCTTGAAACCTATCTTCCCGCCATGGAGCTCATCCTCGGTGCCGAAGCCGCAGGAGGGAGAGTCCATGTGACTGGCATCGGAAAGCCCGGTCACGTAGCAAGTTACATTGCTTCGCTCTTGTCATCCACCGGAACGCCGGCTTATGAACTGCACGGCACCGAAGCCGTTCACGGCTCATCGGGCCAGGTGCGCCCCGGCGATGTGGTAATAGCCATTTCCAACAGCGGAGAAACGCAGGAGCTCAAAGCCACTGTAACCACGGTGAAAAACAACGGGGCGAAAATAATCGCGGTTTCGGGAAACAGCAACTCATGGCTGGCAAAGGTTGGCGATGCATTCCTTTATGCGGGAGTTGCCCATGAAGGCGATCCGCTCAACAGGGCCCCGCGGGCTTCAGTCCTGGCCGAAATCCTCGTATTGCAGGGTCTCAGCCTTTTATTGCAGTGCTACAAGGGACTGACGCCACAGCAATATGTAAAATGGCACCCCGGCGGAGCGCTGGGAAAACTGCGCAACGGAGAAACACGGTAAACTTCCCGGCCTGCACTTACTTTTTCATCGAAGCATATGCCTCAATAAAAAACCGCGTAGCATTGGCTACGCGGTATTAATATAATTAACCTGGAGCGGATGATGGGAATCGAACCCACGCAATCAGCTTGGAAGGCTGATGTTCTGCCATTGAACTACATCCGCGTGTCTTGGAGCGGGATACGAGATTCGAACTCGCGACTTTCACCTTGGCAAGGTGACACTCTACCACTGAGTTAATCCCGCAAATTAAGCTGCAAGGGTAATTATACACACCCGTTGCAGCTTTGTCAAGCAGCTTGTACAGGAAAATTGTTCCCGCAACATCTCCTGTCTATTTCTTTTATTTTGTTTTAAGCCCCTGTAGATTTCTTCTTTTGATTTTTTTGTTTATAACTTTTTTGATTTATTTAACCTTTATTCTTACTTCTGTTCCTGTGATTGTATTCTTACTTCTGTTCCTGCGATTGCTCCCTCTTGGACTTCAAATAACGGTCAATGCTTTTTGCTGCTTTTTTCCCGGCTCCCATCGCCAGTATAACCGTCGCGGCTCCGGTTACGGCATCCCCGCCGGCAAAAACCCCCGGCTTGCTTGTGGCCCCGGTTTTCTCATCTACTACAATTCCGCCCCAGCGATTGGTTTCAAGGTCCCTGGTCGTACTTGTCACGAGCGGGTTCGGAGACTGTCCTATCGCGACAATCACCGTATCCACGTCAATAATAAAATTAGAGCCTTCCTTCGGTACCGGGCGTCTCCTTCCGGAACTGTCCGGTTCGCCCAGCTCCATTTCAATGCATTCCATTCCTTTTACCCATCCGTCTTCGGTTCCGATAATTCTCACGGGGTTCGTCAGGAAGCGGAAAATAATGCCCTCTTCCCTGGCGTGGTGCACTTCCTCGACGCGTGCGGGCATTTCAGCCTCAGAGCGCCTGTATACGATGTAAACATTTTCGGCGCCGAGCCTCTTTGCGCTCCTTGCGGCGTCCATTGCCACGTTTCCGCCGCCTACCACTGCTACATTCTTACCGACTTTAACCGGCGTATCGCATTCGGGAAAACGGTATGCCTTCATGAGATTTATCCTTGTCAGGAACTCGTTGGCGGAATAAACCCCGTTGAGATTTTCTCCGGGTATACCCAAAAAGTTGGGAAGTCCCGCTCCGGTTCCTATAAAAATCGCTTCAAAACCTTCCTCGAAAAGCTCATCGAGGGAAAGCACCTTTCCAATAACCATGTTGGTCTTTATTTCCACGCCGAGCCTTTTAAGCACGTCAATTTCCTTTTGCACAAGGGCCTTGGGCAGCCTGAACTCGGGAATACCGTACATGAGCACGCCGCCGGGCACGTGGAATGCCTCAAACACTGTAACGTCGTAACCCATTTTTGCAAGTTCGCCGGCACAGGTAAGACCCGCAGGTCCCGAACCTATTACTGCTACCTTAATGCCGTTGGATTCGGCCTTTTCATCCTTCGGCTTCCGGTTCGCAAGGTACCAGTCGGCAACAAAGCGCTCAAGCCTTCCGATCCCTACCGCTTCGCCTTTCTTAGCCCTTACACAGAACATCTCGCACTGGGTCTCCTGGGGGCAAACCCTTCCGCATATAGCGGGCAGCGCGTTGCTCTCGCGGACCAGGTCATATGCTTCTTCAAAACGCCCCTCGGCTACAAGCTTTATGAAACCCGGGATATTGATGTTTACAGGGCATCCCTCGATACAGGGCTTTGTTTTACACTGCAGGCATCTTTTGGCTTCCTCGATAGCCATTTCTTCTGTATAACCCAGGGCCACTTCAAAGAAATTTCTATTCCTTACATTGGGGTCCTGCTCGGGCATTTTGGTTTTATTTAAAGACATATTAGGCATTTTGAACCCCCCTTAGTCTGCATTCATACTCTTCCAGCGCTTGTCTTTCCTCTTTTCTGTACATTGACTGTCTCCTGATAGCCTCGTCAAAATCTACAAGATGGCCGTCAAAATCCGGACCGTCAACGCATGCAAAACGTATCTTTCCGTCCACGGTAACCCTGCATCCTCCGCACATTCCAGTACCGTCAATCATTATGGGGTTCATGCTCACTATGGTTTTGATGCCGTATTTTTTCGTAAGTTCGCTGACAGCCTTCATCATAACAAGGGGACCTATGGCAATGACAAGATCGTATTGCTTTCCCTGGTCAAGAAGATCCTTCAGTACTTCCGTTACAAAACCCTTTTGCCCGTAGGAACCGTCATCGGTCGTAATGTAAAGATTGTCGCTTACGGCTTTCATTTCCTTTTCAAGTATTACAAGTTCCCTGTTTCTGAATCCGATTATCGAATCGACCTCGGCTCCCAGCTCATGGAGTTTTTTGGCCTGGGGATACGCTATGGCCGTTCCCAGACCTCCTCCTATTACCGCGGCCTTCCTGTAACCCTCAAGATGGGAAGGCACACCAAGGGGACCTACAAAATCAAGAATTTCATCCCCTTCATTGAGGCTGCCGAGCATTTTTGTGGTTTTGCCAACTTCCTGAAATATTATGGTAACGGTTCCCCTGTCCCTGTCATAGTCGGCAATGGTCAGCGGAACCCTTTCTCCTTCTTCATTTATCCTGAATATGATAAATTGTCCGGGTTGTGCTTTTCGTGCAACATAGGGAGCTTCTATTTCCATAAGTTTTACGGAAGGATTCAAAACTTCCTTTCTTACAATTTTGAACATCCCGACCCACTCCTTCGCGGTTACCTTACAGATTCCTTCCGGAATCCTTTACAAATGTTTATTGTACTATTTTAAATATACTTAAGTCAACTACACGGTAATGGAATACAATTAGGACACGGGGACGGTTCTCTTGTCCCACCCGTATATAGAGTATCTGCCATCGTGTCACTGTATTTTATTAGTTTTGGGACAGAGGAACCGTCCCCGTGTCCCATACCCGTGTCCCATACGTCCCCGTGTACCTGCCTCTTGAATAATCATGCATTATTGTGTATAATTATGCCCAATAGTCAAATACGCTTACAAAGGAGTCAAATATGAAAACGAAGATTTTTGTTGACGGACAGGAAGGAACAACAGGTCTTAAAATTCACGAATACCTTTCTTTAAGGTCTGATGTGGAAGTGCTCAAAATTGATCCTGAAAAAAGAAAGGATCCTGCGGCGCGCGCAGAACTGATCAACGAGGCCGATATTGTGTTCCTCTGCCTGCCCGATGCAGCAGCACGGGAATCGGTCTCCCTCGTTAAAAATCCCAAAACAAGAATTATAGATACGAGTACAGCATTCAGAACATCGGACCGGTGGACCTACGGCCTGCCCGAACTTGGTGAAGGGCAAAGGGAAAAGATCAGGATCTCAGAGAGAGTTGCAAATCCGGGTTGTCATGCCACGGGATTCATCCTGGCTGTTAATCCGTTGGTGAAAAAAGGTATTCTGCCCGTCGATTACCCGGTTTCATGCTGTTCCATAACAGGCTACAGCGGAGGAGGAAGAAAGCTGATAGAGAGATATGAAACAAACGCCTGGAAAACAGACAAAAGATATCCGCGTCATTACTCCCTGGGGCTTAATCATAAGCATCTTCCTGAAATGCAGATGTTCAGCGGTTTGAAATATCCGCCGCTTTTTACGCCCGTGGTCGCTGATTTTTATAACGGGATGATTGTATCGGTGCCTATCGTTACAAGATTGCTGCCGAAGTCCATAACCGCTGAAAATGTGCGGGAGGTTCTTGCCGATTACTACGAAGAAGAACCTTTTGTAAAAGTAATGCCTTTCGGCGACGTTTCGTCATTCGAAGACGGGTACTTTACGCCCGAAGCCTGCAATGGCACCAACCGCCTTGAAATATTTGTGTTTGGCAATGACGAGCGCATCCTGGTGGCCGCCCGGTTTGACAACCTGGGAAAAGGCGCTTCCGGAGCCGCAATACAAAACCTTAATATTATGCTTGGCGTTGATGAAACCACGGGTCTTAAAGCATAGGCTACTTTTTCAGCAGGAGGTCACAAAAGCTCATATCTCCTCCGTGGACGACCATGAGGTCCATCAGTTCCTTTTCCGTATATATGGCGGCGATGCGCATGTCTTTCCCCAGCACATACACTATATGGAACCGGTCATAATCCATTTTTTTAATGACGGACTGAAGCCGGACCGAATCGAGTACCACGAGGCAGCGTACCGGGTAAATTCCTTTTTTCAGAAATCTTGCATGCCTGTAGAACATATTTTTCAGGTTCATTACGGAAACCTCCGAAAAAAAGTCACTTTTCAGGCAAAAAAGCAGGTAAGAGCCGGCGAAAACCAGGTTAAACCCGATAATGCCGGCTTTTTCTTTTGCATACGCAGCCAAAAGAAAACCTGAGATAATTATGAGTGAAGACAGAGTAAACGAAACCTTTTTAAGATAATGAATGCCTGCCTGCAAACCGAAACGTTCCGAGAGCAATTCGCCTGCAAGCCGGCTCCCGTCCAGGGGGTAAACCGGCAGCAGATTGAAAACCGCAAGGTTTAAATTAATCCTTGCAAAAAAGTCAATGTACCGGCCCAGTCCGATGTCCCGTGAAAAAAACGCAAAACATTTCAATATTTCAGCTGCAACGTAAAATGCCACATTTGCCATGGGACCGCTGGAATACACCATCATTCTCGCGGTTCGTGTAAATGAACCCTCTTCAATGCTCGCGGCAAAGCCCAGAGGCAGAATCTTCAGCAAAAATCTTCGCGAGCCGAAAAAAGCGGCTGTTACCACGTGAGCAATCTCATGGACCAGGATCGAACACAGGCATGCCGAATAAACCGCCAGACGCCCTGTAAATGCAGCCAGTGCCGCAAAAGGAACAAAAAGTAGACTTATGTCGATTATAACGGTTTTGGTTCTTAAAATGATTAACTTGACACACCGCCCTTAACATGCATGCCGGCATGCAGCTGCATCTAAATATCAGTCCTGCGAAGGTTCTGAAACGCCATCCTCAGTGAGGGGAATGTCGATTATCTTGGCGGGATCCAGGGTTTTTCCGTCTTTTCTTATTTCAAAATGAAGGTGTGTTCCGACAGACAGGCCCGTATTCCCCACCCTTGCGATCGTGGTCCCCCTGCTCACCGGGTTCCCGACCTGCGCAATCAGTTCGGAACAATGGGCATAAAGCGTCTCCAGGCCATCAGCATGTTTTATCCTGATATAATTGCCGTAAATTTTCTCAGACCCCGTTTCCGTGACTACCCCATCGAGTGCTGCCTTTATGCCCGTTCCCGCTTCGGCGTCAATGTCAACACCGTGATGGAATGACAGTTTTCCTGTAACGGGATTGATCCTGTAACCATAGGGCGAGCTTAAGCGGCCGTCCACGGGCAGCGAAAAAGTGTACCTGGATTTTATTTCGTTTATAACGCTTTCATCGTCCAAGCTTTCCGGAACATCTCCCTGCTCGGCGGTTTCGGGAACATCTTCCGTTAAGTCGCCGGAGTGAATGTCCTCCTCGTCCATCATATCCTGGGACTTCTTGCCTGAAAGGATGCCGTCAGTTTTCCTGAGCATTCTGTCAATTCCGTCGAAAATAGTCTTAATCTCCATGTGGTAGGAAAGGGCATTTTTTATTTTCTGTGTCACGAAATTTGTAGGAGCCGTGTTAATGCTTTTCACAAGACTTACAACTATAAGGACAACCAGCGATATGGCCGCCTGTTTAATAACCGTCTCAGCAATGGTGTTTTCATACCCGTACCTGGTATTTCTGCGCCTCCTGGCGCCATAATAAGCGTAACTTCGCCGGTACCTGTGCCTCACTGCCGCATCTCCCATTCAAACACCCTCTTTGGTATCCTTTTCAGTAAACTATTATATTGGACACCGGTTGCAAATATGAATCAAACCCTGCATTTCAGGCGTAGTAATGATTGCAGTTATTCATTGCAAGTCCTGCAAAAGGAAATGAAGATATGAAGTCTTCAAAAGGAATTATGACAGTTATAACATGAGATGAGTTATCATGTATTTTTCGATGAAATACATAATGCATTTATAAAAAACGAAACGAGATATTATAAAACGAGATATTACATTTACTTATAAATGAGATATTACATGCGCTTATAAATGAGATGTTACTTGCACTTACGAATGAGTTTACTGCACTTACGAATGAGATATTACCTGCATTTACACATATAACAGCGTAAATTTTTCCCAAGTTAAAGCATTACAAAAAATAAAACGGTAGTATCCTAAAGTTTGTGTAAACCTCTGATCTGAGGTAAGATAAAATTACTCAGTTTGGAGGTTTTCTTTATGGCAAGAAAAAATGATAGCCAACAAAAAGCAGCAA